>JAFSKY010000087.1 GCA_017448685.1 Synergistaceae bacterium | reverse complement strand
CCCCGCGAAATTTCCGGGTGTTGGTGCGAAATGGTCATACACTCAAACACTAACAGGCAGGGAATTTTCCGTAAGCTGTACATTGACCATGAAATCATGAGCCGTTATGTGAAGCTCGTTGATTTGAGAGTGAACGATGGCGATATTGTCAGGCCGTTCACCGGGGCAAATGCCGCTTTGGGAAATATGTTCCTGAAATTTGACAGCAGAGAGGAGCTTGACACAGTAATGTCAGCAATATCCGTATGGTTGCGTATTGATTTGTACGCAGAAAATGTTAGGGGGGGGGGGGGCAATGAATTAACACTTTCATGCCTCAGAAGCTCTCCTGCCTTTGATGATTTCGCTTATGGTGGGAGGGCTGCGGCATGAAGAAACTTCTCATACTCGGCGGCTCACGCTACATAATCCCCATCATAGAGACAGCACACAGGCTCGGAATTTACGTTGTAACCTGCGATTACCTCCCAGACAATTACGCGCATAAATACTCGGATGAATACTGCAATGTAAGCGTAATCGACAAAGAAGCCGTACTCAATGCGGCAATAAGGCTCAAAGCTGACGGGATAATATCATTCGCCTGCGACCCTGGAGTCGTATCAGCCGCATATGTCGCTGAAAAGTTAGGGCTTCCGTTCCAAGGCTCATATGAATCAGTGAGAATACTTCAGGACAAAGGGCTGTTCAGGAAATTTCTTGCCGACAACGGATTCAACACTCCCAAAGCGAAAAGATACACGCGTTCCCAAATTAGCGAGGCTCAAAACGACATAGACATATTCCGCTGGCCAGTCATCGTTAAGCCGGTGGACTCAGCCGGAAGCAAGGGTGTTACACGTGTAGACTCGCCCGAAAATCTCGCAACCGCAATCGATAAAGCTATTGCCGGGTCATTATGCGGGGCATTCATCATCGAGGAATTTCTGACCTTCAACGGCTATCATTCAAGCACAGACCCTTTCACGGTTGACGGGGAACTGAAGTTCATCACATTCTCGGATCAGCTTTTCGACAAGGGAGCGGATAACCCATATACCCCTTCAGGAATCAAATGGCCGTCCACAATGAAGCCTGAACACCAGCAGACACTAACCGCCGAAATTCAACGCCTAATGCGCCTACTGAACATGAAGACAGGCATCTACAACATTGAAACCTGCGTAAGTTCAGACGAGAAGCCATACATTATGGAAGTCTCACCACGTGGAGGAGGTTGCAGAATCGCGGAGCTTGAAGATATTGCGTATGGCGTTAACCTCGTGGAGAATGAGATTCGCAAGGCTGTGGGAATGCCTCTGTTGCCGATTGAGCCTCATGAATGCGAAGGCAGCTGGAGTGAGATGGTTCTTCACCTCAACGCGGAAAATCCCGAAGTGTTCAAGCGACTCACGATTGACCCGGAAATCATGCGTAAATATGTGGTCAAGCTCGATTTCTGGCTCAAAGAGGGCGATGAGATTCGGCCTTTCACGGGAGCAAATTCGACTCTCGGTATAGTATTCCTCAGAGCTGACAGCAGGAATGAGCTTGATGATGTACTTTCACGCGTCAATGAATGGTTTTCGATAGAAGTCAACAGTGGAAATACGTATTGGGGGGGGGGGGGTATTAGGCCGATTTACCTATTTTGCGGCGAATGATACCTCTTCAGATTGTGAGGCTGCGGCATGAGACTCGGAATAATGCAGCCTTACTTCTTCCCCTATTTGGGATATTTTGCGCTCATCAAATACTGCAACAGGTTCATATTCTTCGACACACCTCAATATATCCGTCATGGCTGGTGCAACAGAAACAGAATACTCAAGCAGGACGGAACTCCCTCATACATCACAGTCCCGGTGAAGAAATCCCCCCGCGAGACACCAATCAACAAGATACTCATAGACAATAGCGCGGACTGGCGCGGGAAAATTTTCGGCCAACTCAATATATACAGGAAGTCAGCCCCGAATTATGACAGAGTGATTGAATTTCTGCGCGGCGTTCTTGGCGGTGAATATGAATCACTATCACGGCTATGCATTGACACAACAAAGGCTGTATGCTCTCTTCTGGGCATAAGGACGGAATTTGACACGTTGTCGGAAATGGACATTGTTTTTGACGAACCTCACGCCCCGGATGAATGGTGCTTGAACATCACAAAGGCTCTAGATTATCCGTGCTATGTGAATCCTCCCGGCGGAATGAGCTTCTATGACCGCGCAAAATATGAGCGTTCCGGGATAAAACTTGAGTTCCTCGCGGCTAATCTCCATGAATACAGCCAGATGAAAGGCCATGAGTTTGTGCCAGGGCTGTCAGTGATTGACGCGCTAATGTTCCTGAAGCCTGATGAGGTCAGCGCAATGCTTGATGATTATTCCGTAATGTGATGATTGCCTCATGCTATCATACGTGAAATCCAGCATTGAAGGAGGAATATCAGTTGCGTGAAATCGGAGGCTATTTAGGTTTCGAGGAGCTAATCCACAGGGAATATTACCCGCAACTCACAGCCCTAAACACAGCACGTAGCGCAATGCTCTACATCATGAAGGCTCGCGGCGTGAAAAAGCTGTACATTCCGTATTACCTTTGCGGCTCAGTCGCACGAGTCCTTGAACGTGAAGGCTATGCGTATGAATATTACCATGTCGGCGAGGACTTTATGCCCGCGTTCAATGGCACGATTCATGAAGGGGAATGCCTGTATGTGGTGAACTATTACGGCAGAATCACGGACGATAAAGCGGCCATGCTCAAAGCTGAATACGGAAATATCATGCTCGATAACGTTCAGGCGTTCTTCCAGCGTCCTCAGAAGGGAATTGACACGGTGTACTCATGCCGGAAGTTTTTCGGAGTCCCTGATGGAGCATATGCGGCTACTGAGGCGGAATATCCTCATGAGATTCCGCAGGATGTTTCAGCCGGGAGGATGAAGCACATTCTTGGACGTTGCGAGGGTAGGAGCGCGTCAGAATATTACGGGGACTTCAAGCGTTCGGATGAGTCATATGCCTCCGCACCAGTAATGAAAATGTCGTGGCTGACTCATAACCTTTTGGGGGCAATCGACTATGAGCGGGCGAAAATGAAACGCGAAGAGAACTACATGACTCTCCATAATATTTTGGGAGGGAGCAATAAACTTCCTGAGTTTTTCCCGGAAGGCTCGTTTGCATATCCGTATTACTGCCCTGACGGAATCAGCGTAAGGAAGAAACTTGTTGCGAAGAAAATATTTGTTGCTACGTTGTGGCCTTTCTGCGTTGATTGCGGAGATTCTGTTGCGGAGGATTACGCTGCGAACATTCTGCCGTTGCCGTGTGATCAGCGTTATAGCGTGGAGGACATGAGATTTGTTGCTGGGGAGGTCATGAAGGTTAGAGCCTGAGAGGCGTGAACAAAAATGCCCCGTGAGATTTTTCCCGCGAGGCACATGCTCTTTTCGTGTGTGAGTGTTTATGGCGTTAAGGCCGGGAATGTTCTGCGAGGACTCT
>JAFSKY010000007.1 GCA_017448685.1 Synergistaceae bacterium | reverse complement strand
CACAAGAATGACAGCATCATAAACGGATGGCCAATCTTAACGCCCAAATCCCCCGCAGCATTCTCCATTTTTGCCAACTCAGAGCAGACTTCTTCAGGGCGCAAATAACTCATCAATCCCCCAATAGGTAGCGCAAATGAGGCTCTTACATTCTCACCTTCAGACACGACAAGCCCGCCTCCCATTTCAGCAAGCTGTTTCAATGCCGTGATTATGCTCGTGTCATCAGCTCCAGCCACAACGAAATTATGCGCATCATGTGCCACGCTTGAACCTACAGCACCGCGCTTAATGCCGAGTCCCTTCACGAAGCCAACAGCAAAACGCCCGGTATCACGATGGCGTTCAAGCACAACGATTTTTGCCGTGTCATTCTCCGTGTCAGGAACAGCATATCCGCCTTCAACTTTGGGAGCGATGTTGAGGGTACGAGTAATCACAGTGCCTTCAGTTACGCCGATAACGTTCATCATTCCGCCGTCATGCCTGATGCGTATTTGTTCAGCGGAGGGGATATTCTTCACGCGTGTTTTCATGACTGGTGCGAGGTGTTCAGAGTCGCCTGCCGTGAAAACGTCATCATCACGGACAATCTGCCTTCCGTTTTTCCACACAGAATCAACCTTGAATGCCTCATCCATTGCAGAGCCTTCGAGAATCACGAAATCAGCTATTTTTCCGGGAGCTATTATCCCCCTGTCATATAGCCTGAAATATTCCGCCGGACTCAGCGTAACCATCCTCAATGCGACAAACGGATTTATGCCTTCACGAATCATTATGCGCATTTTCTCGTCCATATGGCCGCGTTCAAGCAAATACCGCGCTGTAATGTCATCGCTGACTGCCATACATCTTGAGGCGTTGAGGGGATTTTCCATGACGATTGGGAGAAGTGTCTTCAGGTCGCGGAATGAAGCACCCTCACGAATCATGAGCCACATTCCACGCGCTAACTTTTCGCGAGCCTCATCGAGAGTTGTGCATTCATGGTCGGAATTTATCCCGCCTGACATGTATGCGTTGAGTGATTTCCCCGTAACGCCGGGAGCATGGCCGGTGAGAGGAACATTTCCAGCCGCGAGGATTTTCCCCCACGCTTCTGGATCTCCTGCAATAACTGCGGGGAAGTTCATCATTTCGCCAAGGTGCTGTGTCATGTTGCGGTCGAACATTGATTTTATGGCGGTCATGTCGAGTTCCTCATAGGGTGTTTCATATTCGCTCGCCGGAACGCATGAAGGTGCGCCGTAGAATATATCCACCGGGAGTCCCTGCGATGCCCTGAACATGTATTCGAGTCCGGCCATGCCTAGAGCGTTTGAGATCTCGTGAGGGTCAGCCATTACCGCAGATGTCCCGTGAAGAGCCGCCGTGTATGCGAATGCTTGAGGGGTCATCATTGTGTCCTCAATGTGAATGTGGCCGTCAATCATTCCGGGGATAACAGCTTTTCCGCCCGCGTCAAAATTCACCAGCCCGGTATAGCCCTGCCCTATTCCTGCGATTTTCCCAGAATAGACTGCTATATCTGCGTGTTCATATTCCTGCGTGAAGATGTTGGCGATTCTTGCGTTGTGAATGACTAAGTCCGCTGGAATGTCTCCTCTTGCCGCCGCTGCTAGTTTGTTCATGATGTCATGCCTCCTTTTTTCCCTTGAAGATGAATAGTTTGCTCGCCACGTAATTCAGTATCACGACTATTACATTTGATACGACCTTCACGGCCACGTCATAAAGTCCAAGCACGTCAGCAAAGACATACATTATGACCACGTCAAGAAGTCCTGTTGCGATTCTGCAAGCGAAGAAATATGCCGCCTCGAAAATCACGGCGAAGAATGATGAGTTTTTGCTCTGGAATACGTATTTGCGGTTGGTGTAATACGCGAAGAATACAGCTGCAAGCCATGCAAGAACGGTTGAAGTTACGACTGTAAGCCCGAATAAACGCGTTAATGCCCAGTAAGATACGATGTTGATTATTGTGGTGAGTACACCGAATATGCCGTAAAGAACCAGCTGCTTGAAGTTCATTGCTGGAAAATTCTCCTTGCAAGTCTAAATTTTGTCAGTTGTTTTCCGTGATATGTTAGAATAATAAACCAAATTTTAGCATATGCACATAAAGAAGGTATCAATGGACGTGGAAGCTAAAAGCGCGAAAAAGATACTTATGGTTACAGAATCAATGGGGGGGGGGGGGTATTAAATTATCTATCACAGCTATGCAATTCCCTCGCAGGTGAGTTTGATATTTATCTCGCATATTCACTTCGCAATGAAATATCTTCAGACTATAAAACAAGGCTCGATTCAAAAATACATCTGATAGAACTCAAATATTTAGGCTCAAAGCCAATAACGAATATCCCCAACATGTTCAGAGTTGTGAAAGAGCTTCAGCAACTCGAAAAGGACATCAGCCCCGACATCATTCACCTTCACTCATCAATAGCAGGCTTTTTCGGTCGCATAGCGTTCAACGGCAGAAATAATACCGTAATATATACGCCTCATGGATATGCTCATGTTCTCTCAGGTCCTTGCGTGAAAAGCAGAATATATCGATTTGTCGAAAAACTTTTAGGATATAGGAACTGCATCACTTTGACATGTTGCGCAAGTGAGGACGAAGAAGCAAAAACTTTAACCAGCAGGACAGCATATATTGAAACTGGCCTAAATATTTCAGAGCTTTCTAGGACGCTCAGTAACATTCAGCCGACAAAACACGAAAGATTCACTGTCTTTTCACTTGGTAGGATTGTCAGACAAAAACGCCCTGACGTATTCAACAAAATAGCCGAGCTTGTACCAGAAGCAAAATTCATATGGATTGGAGGCGGGCCACTCTCATATGAACTCACTGCGCCAAACATAGAAATAACAGGATGGATGCCACGTGAAGAAGCTCTTGCGATTGCAAAGGGAGCAGATGCGTTTGTACTCTGCTCATACGGTGAAGCCATAGCGATGAGCCTTCTTGAAAACATGTACCTAGAGAAACTTACGCTTGTCTCCAACACAATGGGGAACAAAAGCGTAATACACAATGGGGTAAACGGCTGGCTTTGCGACACTCCTGAAGATTACGCAGAAAAAATCAGAAGTGCCATGTCCGATTTCCCCATACATTTGACACAATCAGCACGCCAAAGCATCGATAACATATACAACATGGAAGCCATGAAGCGAAAATTCATCGCATACTACAACTCACTACCCTGACGCAGAAAACCTCCCTCCCTCATCAGATATTAGACATTCGGCTTGAAGCTCCATAATCGCCGACTGCACCGCCATGAAATCAAGCCCGCTGTCCGTCAAAAGCTCATCAGCCGTCCTCCCTCCGTAACGCTGTATGAGTGAGTACACAGTCTTTGCGTCATCTGAAAGCTCCGGGGGCGTGGTGGTATTTGCTGCCTCAGAATCTGAAGCTGAATCCATGAATGCTATGTTGATTTGCTCATGGCCTGTGATTATCTTGATGAAGTCAGATATTCCGAGAAAAATATTTGTCCCCTCACGAACAAGAAGGTTTGTTCCCCTGCTAACGTCATCGGTGATTCTCCCGGGAATTGACCAAACGTCTCGGCCTAATTCGATTCCGATTCTGGCTGTGTGCATTGCTCCGCCGCCTTCAGGTGATTCGGCAACGACAATATGAGCTGACATTCCCGCAATGATTCTGTCGCGTTCAGGGAAACGCCAAGGATTTCCGTCAGTACCAAATGGATATTCACTCACCCATGCGCCACGCTCGATTATGCGTTCAAACAGGTCTTTGTTCTCAACGGGATATACTTTATCGAGGCCAGTCCCAAAAATCACAACCGTAACTCCATTCTCCGCAAGCGTCCCTTGATGCCCGGCAGTGTCGATTCCTTTTGCGCCCCCGCTGAGTGTGATTATGCCGTTCTGCGCTAATGCCTTGCCGAGATTCGTCGCAACACCTTCAGCGTATACGGAGCATTTCCGAGTGCCTACGATTGACACTAATGGGAGAGAGATATTCACATTGCCTTTGACGTATAAGCCTATGGGAGGCTTCTTGAGGTCGTAAAGTTTTGGGGGATAATCTATGCTGTTGAAGGGGATGAATCTTGCGCCAAATTTCTGGACGCGGTCATATTCTCTTTCTGCCCAATCATCACGGAGGAAGCCTGATAGCCTTTGTTGCATTCTGTCAGTAAGGCGTAATTCCTGCCACAATGATTGACTTTGCCATAAGTCTTGTGGGTCATGCTCATTGCAGAGCCTCGCGAAAATTGTTGATGATGCGTTTATGGCGTTGAGGAGGAGAGCTGCTTTCAGTGTGTTGTCCATGATGGCGAGTATTTAACCACAAGTGCGGGGGAATTTCACGTGATATTTTCATGGCTGGGGGATTAGGCATAATACGGAAATTTCCGCAACAGATTCACGCCTTCATAATTAATGACAGGCAAAAATAAGGCTATATAGCAAACTTCACTGGAAGCCCTCAGCTTTAGGCGTGTTGTTGTTTACTTAATCCCGAAGCTATAAAAACACTTGATAAGGACAATGTTCATCGATAGAGCTAGCTGTTAGGCTAATTCTTTCCGTTTGTCCCTTCACGAGTAGGATTGACCTCTTCACGGTGAAAGCTGAGATAGTCGCAAGCTCAATATTGACTGCTTTGACATGGTCAGCTATCCTGAAAGCTGTATTGCCGAATGTGGCTGTGTTTGCTGTGATGGCTATGCTGTTCAGAGGGCGTAAAAGCAAAGGAGTAAATAACCCGGGATTAGGCACAACCCCCGTACTTGAAGAATACCTCACAGAATACCTTGTCAACAGCTTCGGCAACATCAAGAGTCTACTCTCAGGCATTGACATGATACCCGACAAAGAGCTTCAAGCATTCAAGAATCCCACAATATTTGACATGGCCAAAGCCAGCGGTTACAGGACGATTTTAATCAACGTGCAGGGAGATTTCCCAGATTTGTTTTTCAGGGGAAGCGACATGTCCCGTGTTGATGAAGTGTACCTGAATGAGGGAGAATTTGACGCGCAGACGAATTACATGGCCGATTTCAACGCAGCTAGCTTTATACGTGGCAGGCTCGAAAAGGAGAAGGGGCTGTTCATATTCCTCGAAAAAATGGGAACCCATGTGCCTTATGAGAAGCGTTATCCTAGAGATGACCCAGCAAACCAGATATTCACGCCAAAACTGTCAGACGGGGAATTTTACGCTCTGGACAAACGTCGCAAAGTCATAAACTCCTACAAGAACGCACTCAGATATAACCTTGATGGATTCTTCTCGCGTCTATTCGGCAACGACCCCACAAGCCTCAAGGACTGCACAATCATATACACGTCCGATCATGGGCAGAGTCTCATGGAACACGAATATTTGCTTTACTCACACACAACGGGGGAATTTGAGCAGGCACTTGTTCCGTTCATCATATTCAGCACAGATTCATTCACGCTTGAGAACCTCATACGCCCTGAGAAAATTTCCGGGACATTGAGCCACCTCAATATATATCCGACAATATGTGCCTTGTTGCGCCGTGATGTGAATTACAGCTCGGACATATACAGCTCTGTTATTTCCCGGCAAGGATGGAAGAATCCACCACTGATTTATTTCATGAAGGGAGCTTTGTGGGATGGTGAAGCATCAGCTCCAGCATCAACCGACAATGACGGGAAAATCATCCTGCCTAAGGAAAAATATATGTACTAGCTATTGAGCCTGCCCACGCGAGAATATTTGCGCATATCATAAGGGAGACCGCCGCTGAGAGCATATCTTTTCCGGCTTTAATCTCAGGGCGGAATTTTTCATCTATCAGGTCAAAAGCCTTCTCGACAGCACTATTGACCAGCTCAAACGCCATGACGACAAGCCACATTGCCGCGAGTAACGCCTTGTGCCACAACGTAAAGGGCATTACCCAGAGAAGCGCGCATATCATGATGAGTGTTGCTGCCTCATACCTGAATGCCTGCTCGTGTTTCAGGGCATGAGCCAAGCCGTGAAGAGAATATACTGATGCTTTGAGCAACCTCGTGAAAGGATTACGGTAGTCATGGCCGTCCCCTACCCGGTGAATTTGAATGTTCATGCGGATAATGTCTCCCATTGATTCAGAGTCAAGCTATAATATCACCGCAATATGAATTTTCCCCCATGAAAGGACAAAAGAAAATGCCATATACCCCAACAAGCTGGGATGATATTGGTGAGGATTTGCGGAGGCTGTTCAGGGAGATTATATGCTCTGACGATGGCAATACATCAAAAATTCTCAGAGAAGCAATAACTCTCATCGGCAATGATGCAATGAACAGAGATACATTCTATGACAATTGCAGAGCAAAACACATTGTCGGTGGCGGAAGGCTCATCAAAAACTGCTGGGATTTCGTTGCATACCAGCACGATATGTCCAAGAGGAGAAAATCATCACTTCAGGATGATGGATTCCAGATAGGCAGCCCTTGGCACGGCGATGTGATTCAGGCTCCTATACTATTTCTGAGCATAAATCCCGGCCTGACCTACCATTGTTATTTTCCGCGCTGGTATCCTTCAAATGACGGGACGACTGACAGATTCGATCTTGACGGATGCAATATAACTGAAGAGGGTATATATAATTTCCTGACAACGAGGCTTCATGATGACAACACTTTTGGCTATGCCTCACATATTGACTCTGCTAAAGGAGGATACCCTAACGCGGTAATCAGAGGAGGAACGTTCAAACGCGAGGGAGTGCCTTATTGGAAGAGAATGTGCGAGGCTACACGCCAACTTCTGAATATTCCGGCTGTAGGAATCGATTTCGGAAAACTGATGAGGTCTGTGCTGAGTGCTGAAGTCATATTCTGGGGGTCTAAGAATCAGGATGGCGGCTGGGGGCAGAAGACGCTGAATTACTACTGGGATAAGTTCGTTGTGCCTCTTCTTGAGAAATGCGGGGCTGAAATACTTATACTTGTTGGACACAGTGCGCTGACTACCTTCAACAGCTCATTCAATCGGAATGACGACGAGAAGAATCCCCAGCTTAAGAGCGGGGGGGTATATTCTGATTTGTACATGGGGAAATTCAAGGTTGCAGCGGTAAATCATTTCAGCTATTCTTGGCATAAAGATGGGAATCTCCCTCAGAATTACTCTGGTGTATGCGGTTCACTCAGAGCTGATCCCCAAGCGCAACCAGCCATAGAAAAAGCTCTCAGTCTTTATCATATGTAATTCCCGTTAAGGCAAGAAACTCCGCCTCCGTAAGAACCTCAACGCCTAGGCTCTGAGCTTTCTTCAGCTTTGAGCCGGGTTTTTCCCCCACAACAACATAATCCGTTTTCCCGCTCACACTCCCTGACACTTTACCGCCAAAAGCCTTAACTTTTTCGCCAGCCTCATCACGCGTCATGCCTTCAAGCGTCCCAGTGAACACGAAAGTTTTTCCCGCAAGTTTTCCTCCTGCATTATGAGCTTCACCACCCATTACGAATCCCAAATCCCTGAATGCCTCAATCATTCTCCTGTTCTCGTCATTCCCGAAGAAGTCATGAACTGAACGCGCAATCACAGCACCAATTCCCTCAATGGCGGCTAATTCCTCCTCGCCTGCTGACATGAGAGCGTCAATACTCCCGAAATGCGACATAAGAAGCTCGGCGGTATTTTTCCCCACATCAGGAATACCCAATGCCGTAACCAGATTCGCAGGTTGTCGGGACTTTGAGCCTTCAAGCTGAGCGAGGATGTTCTGCGCTGAAAGTTCTCCGATTTTGTCGAGGCTCATCCAGTCTTCAGCCGTGAGTGTGTAAATGTCGCTGAGGATGTGAATTTTCCCGGAGGAGGCTAGTTTTTCCGCGAGCTTTTTCCCGATACCGCGTATGTTCATTCCGTCCCTTGATGCGAAATATGTCAATGACTCTTTCAATTGTGCGGGGCATGATGCGCGATTAGGGCATCTCAAAGCGACCTCGTCTGGGATTCTAACGGCCTCAGATCCGCAGAAAGGACATCTCACAGGCTCTGCGCAAGGGGGCATGACACGTTTCAGCCCTGACTCCCTCGATGATTCGTCGACCCTGTCAACCTGCGGGATAATTTCTCCGGCCTTACTGACGTACACATAATCGCCTATGCGTATATCTTTTTGGCGTATATAGTTCCAGTTGTGGAGGGAGGCTCGCTGTACTGTTGTCCCTGATACGATTACAGGCTCAAGGATTGCAACGGGCGTTAGGACTCCTGTCCTGCCTACGGAAATTTTGATGTCGGTCAGGCGTGTTCTTGCTTCTTCGGGGGGATATTTGTATGCGACTGCCCAACGTGGTGCATGTGATGTTGCTCCGATTTCCGGCCAGCGCGTTAGGTCATTGAGCTTCACGACGACTCCATCCGTGTGATAGTTGAGCTTGTAGCGTTCATTCTGCCAGCGTTGTATGAACTCTTTTGCCGCGACAATATCAGCACAGACTTCATACGCATTCTGAACGGGCAGGCCATGTTCAGCGAGCCAGCTTAACGCCCCTGACTGTGTAATGACTCCGAATCTTTCAGCGTCAACAAGGTAGTACAGGAATATATCGAGGCTCATGGGGATTAGGTCTTTGCTGTCCTTATTGCGCAAAATTCCGGCTGCGGCGTTTCTTGGGTTGACGAAAAGTTTTTCCCCACGAGATTCCCGCAAGGCATTCACGGCGTTGAACCTCTCATCCGTCATCAACACTTCCCCGCGTACTTCAACCCTTCCTGCTGGAGCGTCAACCAGCTTTTTCGGCACAGCGTCAACAAGCATGAGATTCTCCGTAACGTCCTCACCTATAAGCCCATTTCCACGAGTCGCCCCACGCACAAAAATTCCATCCTCATATACGAGTGATACCGCGAGACCGTCAATCTTCATTTCGCAGACAAATCCGCCATCCTGATTTATTCCGCTGAAGAATCCTTCAAGGGAGTCTAGCTTGTTCTGGCTAATCTGTCCTTTTTTGGGCGTTATGCTTGGATTGAGGTCAAACACGTTGTCAAGCGATAACATCGGCGTAACATGTTCAACCTTTGCGAAAAGCTCACTTGCCTGACTTCCTACAGTCTGAGTCGGGGAATCTTTGCGGGCGTATTGCGGGTAATCCTGCTCAAGCTGCCTAAGTTCACGCACAAGAGAGTCATATTCAGCATCAGAAATTTCTGGGCTGTCCTTGTCGTAATACAAACCCGCATGGTATTTCACGAGTTCGTAAAGCTCATTCATGCGGGCTTCAAACATGTTCATGGTTATGCCTTCGGTTTCATGGCCGGGAACAAAATCACGTCCCTTATTGAACGCGCTCCAGTAAGGAACATCACAATTCTGTCCATTCCTATACCCATTCCGCCTGTGGGAGGCAATCCGGCTTCAATAGCGTTGATGAAATCCTCGTCAAACACATGCGCTTCATCATCACCCTCAGCTTTTTTCCGTGCTTGATCCTCAAACCTTCCGCGCTGGTCTATTGGGTCGTTAAGCTCGCTGAATGCGTTGGCTACTTCCTTCCCGAACATGAACAGCTCGAATCTGTGTGTGTAATCTGGATTCTCAGGGTCTCTCTTTGACAGCGGAGAAATTTCGGTAGGATGTCCAAGAAGGAATGTAGGTTCAACGAGTTTTTCCTCGCCGAATGCCTCAAACAGCAGGTTCAACACGGCGAATTTGCTCTCATGGCCGGTCATTTCAGAGGCAAGTCCCTTCTTGCGGGCAATGTCTCTTGCTTCCTCATCAGATTTCACCGCGTCAATGTCGACTCCAGCAAATTCCTTCACTGCCTCACGCATTGTGATACGCCTAAAAGGTTTAGCGAGGTCGAGTTTTATCCCGTTCCATTCGATTTGAAGAGTCCCTATAGCTTTTGCGGCATTACGTATTAATTCCTCAGCAAGATTCATCATGTCAACGTAATTTGCGTAAGGCCAGTAAACTTCCATCATCGTAAACTCTGGGTTGTGCATCGTGTCAATGCCCTCATTGCGGAAATTGCGCCCAATCTCATATACCCTGCCCATCATGCCGACAACCAGACGCTTCAGATACAGCTCAACGGCAATCCTCATATACATATCGATACCCAGAGCGTTATGGAATGTCTTGAAGGGTCTAGCGTTTGCGCCACCTGCAAGGGCTGACAGAATCGGAGTCTCAACCTCAAGTGTTCCATGTGATTCGAGAGTCTCACGGAATGACGAGATTATGCGGGAACGTTTGCGGAAAACTTCACGGACTTCAGGATTTGCGATGAGATCCATATAGCGACGGCGGTAACGTATTTCCGTGTCAGTGAGGCCGTGCCATTTCTCCGGGAGTGGGCGTATTGCCTTGCTGAGTAGCTTGTAGCCAGTTACCATTATGGTGAGTTCACCGCGGCGAGTCCTGCAAGGATGGCCTATAATGCCGAGCCAGTCTCCTGTGTCAACCCACTTTTTGAGGAAGTCATATTCTTTTTCCCCGACAGTGTTAATTTGGAAGTATAACTGTATCTTTGATGTCTCATCGGCGAGGTCAGCAAACGTTGCTTTACCCTGCTTGCGAATGGTCATGACTCTTCCGGCTGTGCTGAGTGAGGTTGATGCGTCTTCCTCTTCCGGCTGTAAATGCTCGAAGCGTTCACGGATTGAATCGAGTGTGTCGCGCCTGTCCCATGTCTCATTGACATAAGGGTTATAGCCTTCCTCAGTGATTAGGCGCGTTAATTTCTCTTTGCGCTGACGTACAACTTCATTATCCTCTGAGGTGAAGCCGTCCTGCAAAATTTCATCCGGCATAAATCTTTCTCCTTTGTGAATTGTGATATGTCTGCTATATTTTAGTACACGCGCAAAATTCGAGGAGGTAATAGACATGTTCAAAATTTTCTGCGCATTGATGATAGTGGTTATGTTTGCTGATGGAGCTTTCTGCACGACATATTCCAGCAAGAAATTCAAGTGTTCAGTTTGTGGGACGGAAAAAGAATACCGCGTATTGACCAGCACAAACGCTTTTGGCCCGTCAGACCTTGACACGCGTCCGCCTGAAATGCAGAGAAGCACAATGTCTATGTGGGTTCAGGAATGCCCTAGTTGCGGGTATGTCGCCGATGAAATTTCAGACCCTTGCGAGGTGAGTCCTGAGTTCCTGAAGTCAGAAGGGTATATCACATGCGAAGGCAACAAGCTGAAATCTAAACTCGCTTCGAGCTTCTACAGGCTGAGCATGATTCTGCAGGAGAGCAACAATCTCATGGGAGCGTTCTTCGCAATGCTTCATGGGGCGTGGGCGTGTGATGACGCAAAAGATTACGCTGGGGCTTTGGCTTGCAGGGAGAAGGCAGCTTCACTCGCAACTGAGCTTATTGACGGCGGGACTCTGAAAGCCTCCGGGCGTGAGAACATTATGCTTATGAGGGCGGATATTCTCAGGAGGGCAGGACGCTTTGAGGACGTATTGAGGCTGTATTCAGACGTGAAATTTGAGGCTGAAGGGAATAACCTTGAAGTGATGAATGCTGTCCTAGAGTTTGAGCTTGAGCTTGCGCGGAGAAAAGACACCACGTGCTACACAGTCAAGGACGCTTTGAACTGAGGACGGAGAATGAATGAGGTTATTGAGCGGCTAAAGGCATTGGGGATTCAGTATGAGCTTGATGAACATGAAGCAGTCTTCACGATTGAGCAGATAAACGCGCTTGGCCTGAATGAGCGGGGAATGATACCCGTGAATCTGTTTTTGCGTGATGCTGCTGGGAAGCGTCATTTCTTGGTGATTCATGATGGCGAGAAGCATACGGACATGAAGTTATTGCGGTCGCAGATTGGGTGTTCGCGTCTGAGTTTTGGGTCTGATGAGCGTCTCATGAAACACTTGGGATTAACGCGGGGGGCTGTGTCGCCTTTTGGACTCATCAACAACGCGAATCATGATGTCGAATTGGTGATTGATGAGAGCATACGAGGTCGGGGGAAATTGGGCTTTCATCCGAATGTGAACACAGCAACAGTGTGGGTGAGTTGGGAAGGGTTCATGAGGTTTGTTGAGGCTTGTGGGAATCCTATGAGGTATGTGGAGTGCTGAAGGGCAAAAAAATTGTCCCCCCTCCGTTTGTGGAAGGGGGATTTTATTTTATGTGCGTGATTTTCTGAATGTGAAGGCAGTTGCGAGGATTATTGCGAGGGTTGGAAGTGAGT
>JAFSKY010000006.1 GCA_017448685.1 Synergistaceae bacterium | reverse complement strand
TCCTTTACCCCCAGTTCGAGTCTGGGTGCCGCCTCCATAAATCCCACCAACAAATCACAATCCCAATACGTAACACACGAAATCATGAACCGCCCTTCTTCCTGTTGCATGTCCTGCACAACATCTGACAGTTCTCCGGCGTTGTTCGTCCTCCATCCCTCCATGGCGTAATGTGATCGGCTTCCATATCATCAAACTCAAAGTGCTTCCCGCAATGGGCGCATATTCCGTTTTGGCGTTCATAGGCTGCTCGTTTCTGCCTCTTGCTGAAGCTGCGAAGGTTCAAATGTTTTTCGTTCCCATCAATCAAATATTCATATATCCCTGAAGGACTCGTTACATCTTCATCCTCAGCGAGAATTGAATACCGCCGTTCAAGCTCCACAGCATCAAATTCCCTGTCATGATACATGTTGTAGTATGCGCCCCAGTTCACGCTCTTCATTTCACCGCGATAATTCGGGAAAATGCACCGTACCCAGCTGATTACGTTCTGGAAATACAGCCACAATGCCCCCGCATCAGATTTGTGCTGACAGTCTGACATGCAGTAGCGTATTCTGTCGTCAGTCTTGCCCGTGAAGCCAGCGTATTCTGAGTACCATTCAAGCACCCTTTCGAGGTATTCCTGCCTGATTGGCTCGCCCTTCATGTAGTCTGACGCAAGATTATGTGCAGGGCCGTTCCTCTTGCTGAAAATGCTTTTGGCGTGGGTAAGCCATGGGCCGGGATAAACAGTGTTGCGCAGTTCTTGAGGCGTGAGACGTTCCCCGGCAATGTTCACGATGTTGAACCAGTCCCATTTTTCGCGCTCATCTCCCTCGCAGAAATACACCATCAGCTTATAGTCTAGGAAGCGTTCCTTCTCGCTAGCTGTGAGGCTGCCGAATTTCATGCGGTCAACACTAAACACGCCTTGAATGTATCGGCATATGCTTATAGTTCTCTGCTGGCCGTCTAACATCTCATACATTCCGCCGTCGTTCACAACCCAGTACATTACGTTGAGGGGAAAATCGTTTTTCACGGAGCGTATTACATCATCTCGCTGTGAGTCGCTGTAGATAAATTCGCGCTGGAAGGGAGGACGTATATCGAGCAGTCCGCCATAGCCCTTAACGCCGCCTTCTTCGGATTCGGTGTAGCCTTCTGCAACTTGGGATATTGGGATTTCGTGAAGCTCTATCTTCATCACATTATGCCTCCTATACGCCGTATCAATATTCTCATTTAGGGGTAAACTTCCCGGCTGTCTTGAGTATAGTGCCGCCCTTACTGAAGCCGATAATCTCAAACTGCTTAGGGTTATATTTGTCCATGAAAGTAAGTAACACTCCCATAACGCCATCATAATAGCACGGAATATCTACGAACTTGGTAAAGCATACTGGCAACTGAATATAGGCGAGTTAGGCGAAGAAAATGGAAGTCTCATACAATAGCGAGAACCAAGCATAAGAGACCATACCGGGTTTTGTCCGTGCCTTACAGCGAATTTCACAACAAAATCTTCAACCTTTTTCAAGGCAAAAAATTGTGTACCATTAGTCGTGCAGTCCCTGCTAGGCTGAAATTGAAGCCTCTGGAGCGTTAGTAGCAAGTAATATCAGCAAAACGGACGCGATGAACAAGGGATGAAACATAAAAGTTGCTCTATGTTATAAGTTTTCTGTAACGGTGATGAGCCTTCCTTCATCCCTGAATATCGCGAATAATCTCTTTCACACGTTCAACGACATAATCAAGCCCGCCCATCGTATCAAGCGTTACAGTTCTTGACGCAAGCCCCAAAGCGTTAATACATTCCTCTATCATGTCGCCGACTCTCGAATGAAAATCAACCGCCCAGTCTTTGTTGTCGCTGAAAGTTTTTGTGCGTTCGTGCATTTGTTGCGGAGTGGTGAGAAGCCTTATCCCCCATGCTGAATCAATTAGCGGCGAGGTCTTCATGATTCCGAGAAGCCGCGAAAAACTATCAGGATTCCTGACTGCTACATACGCTAGGTTGCCGGGATGCCACGTTTCAGACATTGAGACCCCTTGAAGCCCCGCGAAAATCATATCCCTCTCAAGCTCCATCTTCGTCAATTCAATCTCGAATGCCTCATCACGCTTATCCGGGATACCTTTATCCCTGTAGAATATCTCCTTGCCGATTTCATATCCGCAACCTGTAATTACGTTGTCGCGCTCTAATGCCCTGAGAACGCTCGTTTTTCCGCTGGCGTGTGGCCCGCAAATGAACATGAACATGATTTATTCCCCCGACCCAATAATGTATTTGACGTTACGCCCCAATGATTTCAGATATTTCTTCACACGTTCAGGAATCTCACGCCCTGAATGCGTAACCCTCACTAACCCATGCCGTATTTCCGCCTCATGAATCCCGTAACGCCCGCCGAAATTCCTCACAGCCGACAATGCCACAAGGTATTTAACCTCGCCGGGAATCTTCCCGAATCTGTCAGACATCTCACGCTCCAATGCGTCAAGCTCATCAAGCCCAATAGCGTTCACGATTCGACGGTACAATGTGAGTCTAACGTCATCTTGCGGGATATAATGCGCCGGAATAAAGCCCCCTCCCCTGTCGGAAATGATTTCGGGCTTCGGCGATTCGTCTTTACCCCTCAAACGGTCAAGCTCCTTCTCCAGCATCATGTAGAATATGTTGTAACTGCTGTTGCGTGTGTTGCCGTGTTGCTGAGTCCCGCCTGCCTCGCCTCCTCCGCGAATGTCCAAATCACGCCGAGCAATCTCATACCCTGAACCTAATTCCGTCATGGCCGCAATCGCGTCTAACCTGTCTATTGTGTCTTGGTTGAGCGTGGATTTCTCCGGGTAAAAGAAATACGCAAACGCCTTTTCACCGCGCCTGCCGACTCTCCCACGAAGCTGATACATCTGCGCAAGTCCAAGCTCCTCCGCGTTGTCGATGATTATGGTATTTGCCCGGCCAACATCAAGACCGCTCTCAATTATCGTTGTGGCCACAAGAATATCTATTTTTCCATCGTAAAACTCTAACATTGTCGCTTCAAGCTCTTTTTCGTTCATCTGGCCATGTGCAGCTTTAATTGTCGCGTCAGGGAAGAAGGCTTCAAGCATTTTCATGTACTCAGGAATGCGAGCGATTTTCCCGGAGAGGAAGTACACTTGCCCCCCACGATTAAGCTCATACGTTATGGCGCGTCTTATCGTTCCAGGCGAGAATTGTCCCGTGTATGTCGTTATGGGGAGTCTGTCTTCAGGGGGCGTTGACAGCACAGAAATACTCCGCAACCCACGCAAAGCCATCTCCAATGTTCGCGGAATCGGAGTCGCTGAGAGGCTCAACACGTCAGCTTTGCCGTATGTAACTTTCATGCTCTCTTTGTGCATTACGCCAAAACGATGTTCCTCATCAACTATCAGCAACCCTAATGAGCGGAATCTCACGCCCTTTTGCAACAGCTTGTGAGTCCCTATGATGATGTCAATTGTCCCGTTTGAGATTTGATTCAGCGTATCAGCCGCTTGTTTGGGAGTTACGAAACGCGACAAGAGTCCAACCTTAACGGGGAAGCCTGACAGCCTCGACTGAAACGCCGTGTAATGTTGTTGCGCAAGTATCGTTGTAGGCACGAGAACGCAAACCTGAAGTCCGGCCATGACAACACGAAATGCCGCCCTCAAAGCAACCTCAGTTTTTCCGAATCCGACATCACCAACAAGCAATCTGTCCATAGGGAAATTTGATGACAGATCCGCCATAATATCGCGTTCTGCTTTGAGCTGGTCTGCTGTCTCATTGAAGGGGAATGCCCTCACAAATTCGTCATATGCCGCGTCATTCTCTGCATAAGGTGGCCTGCGTTCAAGCTCCCTTTTCGCGAATATCTCCATGAGGGCTTGAGCTTCTTTGCGGGCGCGTTCCTGAGTCTTTGCGAGATTCTTCTTCCACGCTTTACCCTTGAGGCTGTCGAGTTTTGCGGATTCGCTTTCATGCTCGTTAAGCCCCGTGAGTTTCACAGACTGCATGACGGGAATCAATAATCGCTGGTTGTCGGCAAACTCAATCGCCAAAACGTCAAGAGGCATCCCACAATCTTCAATCGTCTCAATCCCTCGAAATATCCCCGTCCCGTAATCCTCATGCACTACAAGCTGCCCCGGCGATAATTTCCCGCCTTCGTTCCAGTCATTCGGAGTCCTTCTCTGCGTTAATGGCATTGATGCGTTTATGCCGGATAATTCGCGGTCAGATATGAAGGCACGTTTTTTTGCGCCGTCAGTGAATCCCGCCGACAATAAGCCCTCGTGAATCGTATAAGGAAGTTTGCTGAATACCGGGTTGTCCGTGAAAAACTCAATGCTGTAACCTTTAGCTTTAAGTCCCTCGCATAATATCAATATGTCATCAGCATTCCCCTTGAAGGCAGGAAGTGGGGCGGTCATAAATTCAGCGTCAGATTTTGCCGGGTCATTCGTGAGTCGTATTATTGGCATGGCCGCAAGAATCATAAACGTGTTCTCCCATGTCTGAACGTCATAGCCCGCGCTTGATTCGCTGAACACCTCACGCCAAAGCCACAGGAACGACTCAGCTTGCGATTCAGTTTTGGACGGCTCATTGAGTATGATTACTGCGTCATGTGGAATGAGGTCTGCTGTGCGTTTCATCCTTGCAGCTGTTATCCCGTGAAGCATAATCTCATCAAGTGCCATAAGTTGAGGGCTTGAAGTCTGCGTGTCAGGACTGAATCCCCCAATGCGCTCTAACTCATCGTCAAGGAACTCAAACCTTATGGGCATTGCGTATGATGGGTCGTAAACGTCAAGGATATAGCCTCTTTGCGCGAATTGTCCCGGCATCCACACTAGGCTTGAGGGCTTGTAGCCTGATGATATGAGCCAGTCTCTTACGCCGTCAGCGTCAAACGTATCAGCCTTCGAGACTCTGAGCTGTGAGCTTCCTGTGAGGCATGAGGCCATGAGTCCGCCCGGTGTCGCGGCAATTACGCCATCAGACTCAGCCCATCGCGATAATATTCCACCGCGTTCAAGGAGCAATGCGCGTAAACTGTCATTCTGTGATACAAGAGGCATTTCAGGAAGGAGGAATATATTTTTGCCGGGGTGAAGAGTCTTGAAGTCCTGTGTGAAAGCTGAAGCCTGTGTTATGTCCGGGAATATTGCGAGTGTGTGAGAGGCTGAAGGTGTGAGGTATGCACGTGCTGAAATTCCTGCGCGTTCGAGGATAGTTTTTCCGCGAAGTGAGCGTGTTAGAGTTTTGATTGATGGACGGTTAATCACGTGTGAGAGTCTCCATATAGTGAAAGAGTTTTTTTCGTGAGATTATAGCACGGGGGATTAAGGCTCTTGCGTTGTGGTATCATCATGCGAAATCCCTACGAGATAAATCAATCTAGGAGGCTCGATTAATGAAGAACATAGCCTTTATCGGTGCGGGCAGAATGGGTAAGCCCATGATACGCAACCTCATCAAGTTAGGCTTCAGCGTAGACATATACGCCCGTTCAATCATGAAAGTGTACGACATAATCGGGGCAGGCGCGAAATATCACAGCTCTGTGAACGATTGCGCAAAAAATTCCGATGTCGCTATAACGATGCTAGGCTTCCCGAAAGATGTTGAGGAAGTGTATTTTGCCTCAGGAGGATTGCTCGACAGCATGAAGGAAGACACATACATTATCGACATGACCACAACAAGCCCTTCATTAGCGGAAATGATACATGATGAGGCGAAAAAGCGCGGACTTCATTTCCTTGACGCGCCTGTAACGGGAGGAGTCGCCAGTGCCAAGAATGGAACTCTCTCAATCATGGTCGGCGGAGATGATGACGATTACAGCATGTGCCTTCCGTTATTCCGTGCAATGGGGACGAACATAAACCACATGGGTGGGCCTGGAATGGGTCAACATACGAAGCTCGCCAACCAGATAATCATAGCCGGGACTCTTGCGGGGGTATGTGAGGCTATGACATATGCGAGGGCTGAAGGTCTTGACATGGCCAGATTCTTGCGGGCTGTGTCAACTGGAGGGGCGGGGTCAAGGCAGCTTGAGAGTACCGGGCCTAAGATTCTTGACCGAGATTTTACGCCGGGATTCAGCTTGAGGCATTTCGTCAAGGATATGCTTCTTGCTGTTGACGAGGCCAAAAAGGAGAACCTGAATCTCGATGTCCTCCTTACTGTGTTAAGCCACTGCAAAAAGCTGGAGGATGACGGATTCGGCGAGAATGGAACGCAAGCACTCATAAAATACTACGGAGGTTAGATTGAATGAAGAGAGTTGCAGTTTTATGTGGCGGAGATGGAAGAGAGCGTGAAGTCTCACTCAGGAGCGGTAAAGCAGTTGCTGAAGCGTTGAATGAGGCAGGATTTTACGCGGATATGATTGACCTGATGAGGCTTGAAGAGGCTGACAGGGTCAAGGGCTATGACGGTGCATTTATCGCGATGCATGGCGATTGGGGCGAAGGCGGTCAGTTGCAGGCGAAACTGTCAGAGATGGGAATACCTTACACAGGCTCCGGGCCTCACGCGAGTGCGCTTGCAATGGACAAATGGGAGGCTCAGAAATATTTTGCCCAAGCTGGAATCCCCGTGCCAAAATCGATATTTCTCCCGAAAAGCTATGATGAAGTTGTGCGCGAAATAGGTCGCGACATAGTGGTGAAGCCGTGTGCAGGCGGTTCAACTGTTGGAGTGTCGATAATCCACGAACTTACGCCGCAAAATCTCAATGACGCATTGAATCTTGCGCGTGAGAGTTACGCCGGGGAAGTCATAGCTGAGACATACATCCCAGGGCGTGAGCTGACCTGTGCAGTGTGGGAGAATGGCGGAGTCGTTGAGGCATTGCCCGTGATAGAGATTAGACCGCATGAAGGGTATTACGATTACGCGAACAAATACACTAAGGGCGCAACAGAATATATTGTGCCTGCTGAAATTCCTGATGACATTGCCTCGAAGGTTGGCGGTTATGCTGTGAAGGCTCATGAAGCGTTAGGTTGCAGAGGTTATAGCCGGGCGGATTTCAGGCTTTCTCCAGATGGCGAGGCATATATCCTTGAGGTGAACACAGCACCGGGTATGACGGCAACGAGTCTCGTTCCCAAAGCGGCGAGGGCAAAAGGCGTAAGCATGGCAGGATTCGTGAAGGCAATAATGGACATGGCCAAAGTGTAGCTATAACTGATATAATTACGTCATCGCAAAAAATTTTCACATTACATTTCATACTCCATAAGGGAATCAACGGCGTAAATATAGCCGTGGTTAATACATATTGAGGAGGATAAATTCTTCATGGATTACGCAAAGGAGTCATTACGTCTTCATGAGCAGTGGCGCGGAAAAATCGAGGTAATCGCCACAGTTCCCGTCAAAACAAAGGAAGATCTCTCACTCGCCTACACACCCGGAGTCGCTGAACCCTGCCTCGCGATTCAAAAGGACATCGGCAAGAGCTATGACCTTACCCGCCGTCATAATTTGTGCCTCGTCGTAACTGACGGAAGCGCGGTTCTCGGACTCGGCGACATCGGCCCGGAAGCTGGTATGCCCGTAATGGAGGGGAAATGCGTTCTCTTCAAGGCGTTCGGGGGCGTTGACGCTTTCCCCCTGTGCGTGAAAACGAAGGACGTCGACGCATTCGTTGAGACCGTCTACAACATTTCGGGGTCATTCGGCGGAATAAACCTTGAGGACATAGCCGCGCCGAGATGCTTTGAGATTGAGCGCAAACTCAAAGAACGTTGCGACATTCCGATATTCCATGACGACCAGCACGGAACAGCCGTAATCACGCTCGCTGGACTCATCAACGCGCTTAAGGTTGTCGGAAAAGACATCGGGAACATCAAAGTTGCCGTAAACGGTGCAGGAGCCGCCGCAATCGCAATAACGAAGCTCCTCATATCAGCCGGCCTCAAGAATGTAACACTCTGCGACAGAACCGGGATAGTCTACAAGGGTCGCGAAAAGGGCATGAACTGGATAAAATCCGAAATGGCCGAAATCACCAACCCTGAAGGACTCAGAGGTGGACTTGCTGACGCGATGAAAGGTGCTGACGTGTTCATAGGAGTATCAGCCCCCAACAGCGTAACTCAAGACATGGTTCGCACAATGGCCAAAGACCCGATAATATTCGCCTGCGCAAACCCAACGCCCGAAATTTTCCCGGATGACGCAAAAGCAGCCGGAGCAGCAGTAATCTCAACAGGGCGTAGCGATTTCCCCAACCAAATCAACAATGTGCTTGCGGTCCCCGGAATATTCAGAGGGACATTTGACGTTCGCGCTTCCGACATAAACGAGGCGATGAAGGTTGCTGCCTCACATGCGCTTGCGGATCTTGTTGAACCTGACAAGCTCGGCCCGGATTACATCATTCCGGCGGCGTTTGACCCCAGAGTCGGCCCGGCGGTGTCAAAAGCTGTAGCTGAGGCTGCAAGGGCATCAGGCGTGGCGAGGTTATAGACATGGACGACTACAAGGGCTTCAAGATTTTCGCGCTCCCTCCGAAATACTTTGCGCTGTTCGCTGTTATTGTGTTGCTGTCGACAATGCTGGGAGTTCTTCCGGCTGGCATGGCTGGGTGCTTTGCGTTCATGATTGTGTGCGGGGCAATACTTCAGGAAATCGGCGACAACCTCCCAATCGTGAACACATTTTTGGGCGGCGGCCCTGTCGTGATAATTTTCGGCATGGGATTTCTCCGCTACATGAACTTCTTTGGCGTGTTTGACGTAATGTCGGGCTTAATCGGCAAAGGAGCATTCACGGCCACGCTGATGAAGAATATTGATACGTTCTTCAAGCCTGCCGGGGCATTCTTGGATTTCTACATTGCCGCGCTGATTACAGGCTCAATTCTCGGAATGAACCGCAAACTCCTCATGAAGGCCGCAGCACG
>JAFSKY010000086.1 GCA_017448685.1 Synergistaceae bacterium | reverse complement strand
TTTATGAAGAATGCGTGATGCCGTTGAACAATACATATTCCGCTAAATTCACAGAGAATGTCAGTTTATCCCCCCTCACAACATTAGGCGCGGGCGGGGTAGCTGAGGTTTTTGCATCTCCCTCAAACGCTGAGGAGCTTTGCGGAATCATACGCTCCCTCAAAGAATGCCCCGTTTACGTCATCGGGGGTGGAAGCAACATCCTCATACCTGACGGCAGAATCCCCGGCCTCGTAATATCATCGCGCAAACTCACCAAAATTAAATGGCTCAATGACTATTCCGCTGAAATCGGCGCGGGCTACCCTCTTCCCCTTCTGGTGAAAAACCTCCGTGAAAGGAACATAGGCGGACTAGAATTTGCTGTCGGCATCCCCGGCACATTGGGCGGAGCTGTCTCAGGCAATGCGGGTGCGGGCGGAAAAGGCGTTTGCATGTTCGTTGACTCTGTGAAGGCTGTGGATTCTTCCGGCGATATGATTACATTGAAGCGCGGTGAATTTGAGTACGGTTACCGTAAATGCGACATATCCGGCGCGATTATCACATCTGTTGCTATGTCATTCCCCGTTGGCGCGTCATGGAATGAGGATGAAGCCTCGAATTTTGCGGCGAAAAGGAAATCACAGCCACTTGACTCACGCAATGCAGGCTGTACGTTCAAGAATCCTGAAGGACATTCGGCGGGGAAGCTCCTTGACGATTGTGGCTGCAAGGGAATGTTTTGCGGGGAAGCTGTTGTTTCGGATAAGCACGCTAATTTCATCATCAACCGAGGCAGTGCTTCAAGCTCAGACATCGAAGAGCTTATAGAGTTATGCGCGGAGAGGGTCTTTGAGCGTACTGGCATCAGGCTGGAGCGGGAAATTAAGCCCTTCATGCCCTGCTTCAGCGTGAAGTGAGCTGCTTTGCGTTTCCGTTCCTCAAGAATATTCCTGTTCGCGATTATTGCGGGAGCGGTTATGTATATGCGGGATTACAAGTGCTGGTTTTCCTTGAGTGGCTACACTGTCATAGCGCAGTCCCAAGAGCTTGAGCGGCGATTATGGGAGGTTTTTCCGCAACGATGTCTGTCATTTTGGCCGTATATGCTGAGTGATTCTGACGGCATGAAAGAGTATCTTGAACGCGATATGCCCGTAACTGTTGATACTCACATGGACGGAATCGGACGCTTCACGACAAAAATTGACTGGCTCGGGGCGTGGGTGAAAATCAGGTGGCGCGGTCAAGTGTGGTGTATTTCGCATGACGGTCGAATGTGGCTCTCGGGACTGGGACGACCTAACGAAGAAAGCGCAGGTCGACTCATATGGAGGATACCTGACACGGGGAACTCCCAAGAAGGTATATCATTGCAGGCACCTATGAGCGGGGTATTCAAGTCGCCAATCTCTACGGAGGTAATAGCCTCATTCCTTGAGGATTTCCGGGGATGTCAGTGGTTTGGGGACGCAAACGAAATCACATGGGAACGTCGCGCAGGAATGGACTTGTTCACGCTGAACATAACTCACGGGAGGCAGAAATTCACGCTCTACCTACAGCGCGAGAAATATTCAGGGCAGGACATTGGAGCAGAGATTGACGAGCTGTATTCGAGACTGATAAATGAGGGCGGAAATCATATCATTGACGCTACATATGAGGGAAAAATCAATCTGCGCAACTTATAATTACAATGCTTCAGAAATGGAGCGGCAAACTTAGAGCATAAAGAAGGGAACGTAAAGACAAATGCCGGGAAAAAGTAATAACCTCCTTGTGGGGTTAAGCATGGGGACTACGAAGATAACGATGATAGTAGCCGAGCGAGACTCGCATTACCCTGACTCTATTCACGTGATAGGATTCGGGAATGCCCCTTCGCGCGGAATCTCAAAGGGTATAATCGTAAGCC
>JAFSKY010000005.1 GCA_017448685.1 Synergistaceae bacterium | reverse complement strand
GAACCAGTCATTAACGATTCTAATGAGGAAGACTACAGATGAGGAAGCATTAGCGGCGGATATACTGTTGAAACCTGATGTTTCGGGTCTTGGGACTCTCGATAACATAGACCCTGAGACTGTGGTTGAGCTTGGGGTTGAAGAGGCCATGAGACATATTGAGGAGATAAAAGAGCTTTCAGAGAGAGGGCCTGCGCTATTCTCGCTTCAAGAGGAAGAAAGGCACTTAAGCAACATTGTAGGTGATATTGAGGTTCACGGACTCCCGCCTAAAATGGCCGAGCTTGTAAGGAAGAGAGTTTTGCGCTGGATTGGGAAGCCTGTTGACGAGAAAAAAATCAACGAAGGTTTAGACAGGCTTGGGGAATCTGTCGGCGTTGAAATGGCTGATTACCAGTTAGGGCGGACAGCATCAGGTGATATTCTTGTGCGTATTGACGTGAGGAAAGCTCCTGAACTCAAAGTGGGAATCTCAGGTTACACAACGAACCTTCACCCAAACAGATGGCTTTACCTCAAGGGCGAAATGAACGGAATATTGTCGGAATATGACTCATTAGTCGGGGTTGCGAAAATCGGCGAACAATGGGGATTAGATTTGACGTATCAGACAGCCCCTCAGCCTATGGACGCATGGCAGTTTACGCTTTCAGCCCAGAACTGGAAGCCTGCCGGAGATGATAATCTAAGGGATTGGGACAGGTACGCAGCAGGTGTAGCGAGGCTCTTCACGTTCGGCGATGTGAATATGGGTTTGGGCTATGCGTATGAACATGTTGACGGCGATCCAATATCAAAGAAAGATGACACCGAAGCGGGCGGAATAACATTCTTTGCGGAATATGACACACTGGATATGCCTTCCGACCCTACAAGGGGTTATGCGTGGAAGATTAATGCGTGGTGGCCTGATTTTGACGAGATAAATTACAGGCTGACATACTTTAAGCCGCTTGACGTTTCGAGAATATGGAGGACGTATTTGCGTCTTGGGTTTGCTGAAGGCGACATGAACAAGAGAAGCCATGCTGTATATTTGGGAGCGGCTGAGGAATTGTATTCGGTTGCGGCGAGACCCATTGAGGCTGAGAGAATGTTCTGGGCTAACCTCGCTATAAGGAAGATAATCAACCGTACTGCTGTGGGAGTTCTTGCGGGTGAATTGTTTGCGAGCTGGGGATATGCTATGGATAAGGAATGGAGCAAGATAGCAGCTCCGTGGGAAGTAGGGCTTGCGGTGAATTTCCCGAATAACATCATTGACATGAAGATGGCGATAATGTACGGTTCTGAGGAACTGAAGACGGGATTTTTCTTGGGGGTTCCGATTTGGGATCATTATCCGCTGCCTTAAATCTGTGTGAAAGGAGGAATGATTATGACGCTGAGAGAGGAAGCTATGATTGCGCTTGAGAGTGTTCCGGATTTCAAGCTGTCGGAACTGATACACTACATGCGCTTTCTTAGTGAATGCCCTGTGAGTCTGGGTCAGCCTGATAAACCAAGAGGAAGGCCACGAGATTTATACGGAATACTGAAGGACAAAATATGGGTTGCTGATGATTTCGATGAGCCTATGGAGCTTGTGTTTGCAAGTGAGCTTCAAAAGCTGAGAGAAGCAGCAGAACATAACAAGCCTGTAACACAGGAGGCAGTAATCTGAATTACATTGAAATTAAAATAAGGGGGGAATGATGATGATACTGCGTGAGGAAGATTTGAAGGTTCTTGAGGAAGTTCCTGCGGGAAAATGGCATGAGGTTATGGATTTTGCGCGTTCACTGACTGAGGAACACAGGCAAAAAATCAGCTCCGGCAAAAAACGTGAAAAGCCGCGTCTTTGGGGTGCGCTTGAGGGTCAAGTCTGGATGTCGGACGATTTTAATGACCCTATGGACTTTGTATCACCTGAAGAAATGCGCGTGCTTGAAGCTATGCGTTCACAGAAGAAAACAGAACCAAATAAACCTAAAGAACAGGAGGCTGCTGTCTAATGTATTTGCTTGATTCTTGTGCATTTATATGGATGGTTCAAAAGGACAGCAGAATATCACCTTTAGTGTTGAACGTTCTTAGCGGCTATGATGATGTGTATGTGAGTCTGGCTACGTTCTGGGAGATTGCTATCAAGAAAACAACAGGCAAACTTGATTTACCCCAAGACAGCTTTGAACTTGAGAAACTATGTATAGCCAGTGAGATTGAGATTCTCCCGCTCAAAATGGAATACTTCGAGCGCATACAGAAAATGCCATTGATACACCGAGACCCTTTCGACAGAATCATAACTGCAACGGCAATCGAAGAAGGCTTGACACTCTTGACGAATGACAGCAATATAACTCAATATGACGGAGTAAAAACACTCTGGTAAATCACAAAAG
>JAFSKY010000085.1 GCA_017448685.1 Synergistaceae bacterium | reverse complement strand
GCCGTATGACCTTTCACCCGTAAGCCTGCCGAAGAACAGTACTAGCCTGTCATCCCGAATGTCATTCACCACGCCCGCATTATTCCCCTCATCATTCATGCCGTCATCAAGCCTCGGATTCTCAAGCTCAAATCCCGCCGGAAGAAGGTAGCTCAATGCGAGGTTGTTCACTGTCATTGATGGCTTCACACCTAAAACGACCTGAATGATTTTCCCGTGTTCAACTGGCTGTGAGAGATCTACGGCGTTCCCTGCCTCATCGTAATATAGGCATTCAATGTTCACGTTACGGCGTTCAGGCTTTGGCTGTGATTTTGGAGTGCCTGTTATGCTCCATGAATAGCAACCTTGCCCGGAACCTTCAGCCTCAATGAGGATGTTTGCGCCTTTAGGGAGGCCGTCAATCTTCATGCCTGATGCACCTTCCCCGCTCTTGAACGCGATTATGGGCTTGTCGCTCGTCTCAGTGTTCACATGGGCTGTAATGTCGCTCTTTGCCCCAGCGGATTCAACGTTGTAACGTGCAAGCGCAACGAGTGCCGCGGCGTTATCCTGAGTGCTGAACCATCTTATGCCCGTGAGTTTCTGCGCAAGCTCTGTAGCTTCTGGTGATTGCGGCTCAACGTCAAGCCACATCGTGAGGAGCAATGCTGTATTTCTCGCGTCAGATTCGAGGGTCATTCCTGACCAGCCCGAAGCCCTGCCAGCGTTCAAACCGCGTAATGCGTCCGCTTTGCCGTCAATGATTGACTGAGCTCCAGCCAAATATATATGCCCTGACGGAAGGAGGCTCGACTCATTTTCGCGGAGGTACTCAATCCATCCGAGTGGCCTCTCACCATTGAGCGCAAGAACGTATACACCGTATGCTTTTGTGGTCATGTCGTCGCGTTCCTGGCCTGGGTATGAGTATTCCGGCATTGAGGCGAGGTATTCGCGCAACCAGTTCAACGCCCCCGTCAACATCTCTTCCGGGAAATTGATTCCTGCGTTCCTTGCTGTGAGGAGGAAATGTGCTGCGTAAACGCTTCCCCATGCGTAAGTCTGATTCTGTCCCGGCCACATTGCGAATGAGCCATCATAGAGCTGCATTGACTGTATGCGGGTAATCGCGCTGTCAGCTTTCTCGCGTGTCTGAGCGTCATTCACTATTTCCGGGTCAAGCTCGTGTATTGCGTCAGGTAATATCATGAACGGCCATGCTCCCGAAATTGTCTGCTCAAGGCATCCATACGGATAACTGTTGAGGAAGTTCACTGCCTGCGTTACGTTCACTGCTGGCGTGTCAGCGAGGGTTAATGCGCCGGAGATTTTCCCGGTGAAATCGTCAAGCGGAATGTCAAGCTGCGTTTTTCCGGGCGTGAATGTCCCTGAACCGCCAACTGTTACGACAGGCCAAGCAGCTCTTACGGGCAATTCGATTTCCTGAGTGAAGGATTTTTCCGCGCCTGACTCATTCCATGACGTTATCACCTTGAGGGTAGCTTTGTCCGCGCCTCCGAGGGCTTTTGCGGTTGTCGTGAATGATGATTTTGACCCTGCCGAAATTTTGAGGTCAGCAAATGAGCTGTCGAGCATCAATCCTTCAGGCTCAAGTCTGATTTTCACGTCCTTATTCGTGTTGGAGGTGTTGAAGACTGATACAGGAATGGTGAACGAGTCTCCCGGAGCTGCGAATCTCGGTAATCCTGCTTCCGTTACGATGTCGCGAGCAATTTCAACCGTCATTTCGCCAGAACCGAAGCTCCTTCCTGAAGCCGCAACAGCAAACAGTCTTCCTCTTCCGCTAAATTCCGGCAACTCAAGCTCAGTCTGAATCATTCCGCGCTCATCAGGGTATAACACTCCGTCAAACAGCGTCAGAATCTTGAACCTCTGAACGTTCCCGTCAAGCGCGAACATGTCAATTCCCTCATCACCGCCGGGATGAAGTTGCTCCGTTGCTCTGTCCTCAACTGGCATAAGTTGGTCGTATATGTCGTAGCCTTCAGAGTTGAGCTTCTTCAGCCCCCAGAAATGACTCAGCAAATCCGGCACTTTGTATTTTGTGAGTCCTAATACGCCGTCATCAACGAGTGCTATTGCGACATCGGCATTCTTCGTTACGTTTGCGCTATTTCCTTTGAGTGTCAATGTTACAGGGAGTTTTGTTGCGGGTTCTGCCTTTTTGGGCGCGCTTATTCCCACGTCAATACGGCAATCGCTCATGTCCGTTTTGAGCCGCAAGAGTCCCACAGCCCTATGTGATGCCCATTGCTTTGCGTCGGAGTCCTCAACCGGGCGTATAAGCCATGCTGAGACCCAAACATTTGGCCTCATGTCCTGCGTTACGGGGATCTCATACGTAAATTCAGCGTTCTCAACGATGCGAATGTTGCGCGAGATTAGTTTTGCCCCCTCAACTGTAATCATCATGAGTCCCTCAAACGGAGCTTTGATGTTGATTTTCGCTTTGTCGCCGAGTCTGTAATACTCTTTTTCCGCTGACATTTCGATTCTGTCAATGAGCTGTGAACCTGATCCGGCGTATTCTGGGTCTGACGCATAGAATCTGTAAACGGCTCGTGCTTTGTCGTCAGCATCAGAGATTGTTACTTGGTATATGCCGTAACTCTCAGGACGGAATGACACCTCACCTATTCCGTTTCTGAGGGACAATGTTTTTTCCGTTACAGTCTGCAATTCCTCTGTACCCTGCCAGCGTTTTCTGCCGTCAATCTCGACAACGTTATACGTCCAAACGACTCGGCTCATTTCCGCATGAAGGACTCCGGGATTAGCGGGTTCTTCTTCGGGAGTGATGCCCGCAACGCTGAACGTACAATCATTCCTCACGGCGAATTTGTCAGACTTTGGCGCAATTCCCAAAATCCACGGCGCAACGTAATACGGCCTCACTACAGACGAGTTGACCCAACGCCCACCATCTTCTTCAACCTCAACGCGCAATGAGAGGTCAATCACAGCAGGGGCTTCCCAGTCTGAGTCAAGTTTGAGGCTAGTTTTTGCCTTCCCGAAATTGTCCAGATTGCCCTCGCCAATTTCTCCGTCATCGCCCG
>JAFSKY010000084.1 GCA_017448685.1 Synergistaceae bacterium | reverse complement strand
TTACTCTGCCTTCGTGCATAACTAGCACTCTGTCCGACATGTTGATGACTTCCGGAAGATCCGAGCTTATCATGAGAATTGCGACTCCTTTTTTCGCAAGCTCGTTCATCAGTCCGTAAATCTCGGCTCTTGCCCCAACGTCAACACCTCTTGTCGGCTCATCGAGTATCAAGAGCTTCGGCCCTGTAGCAAGCCATTTCGCTATTACTATTTTCTGCTGGTTACCGCCCGACAGATTCTCGGCAAGCTGCTCCGAAGTCGGGGTCTTTATCGCAAGTTCCTTGATGTAATGCGTGATAGTCTCGGTCTCTTTTGCGGCGTTTCCTAGCGGCCTGCCCTTGAAGATTTCGTGAAGGACTGTGAGAGTCAGGTTATAGCCGACTGAGTTGATGAGAACGAGTCCTTCTTCTTTGCGATTTTCTGGAACCATTGCGATTCCGTTCTGCATTGCCTGACGGACTGAGCGAATGTGAACCGGCTTCCCGTCAATCAGAATCTCGCCCGTATACCTGTCATCAAGTCCGAAAATGCAGTGAGCCGTTTCAGACCTTCCAGCACCGACAAGCCCGGACATTCCGACAATTTCGCCCTCACGCACAGCGAATGATACGCCGTTGACGAATGGAGGACTCACGAGGTCTTTCACCTCTATAACAACTTTTCCAGGCGCAACTGTATCCTTGAAGTATAGCTGCGTCAATTCACGCCCAACCATCATGGCTATAAGCTGGTCATTTGTCGTCTCGCGTGTGTTGACAGTCCCAACATACTGGCCATCACGCATTATCGTTACACGGTCGGTTATCGCAAAAAGCTCGCTCATTCTGTGGGAGATGTATATTATCCCGATGCCCTCAGCTTTGAGCTGCCTCATTGTGTCAAACAATACTTCCGTCTCTTTGTCGGTTAATGAGGCTGTTGGCTCATCCATGACGAGAATATCTGCCTTGACGGATAAAGCCTTTGCGATTTCGACCATCTGCTGCTGTGCTATGCTCAAATCCTTAATGAGCGTGTTGGGGTCAAAGTCGAGTCCGAGACGCTTTAACATTTTGCGGGCTTCTTCATTCTCTTGGCCACGCTTGATGATTCCGGCAACGTTCCTTTCACGCCCCAAAAACATGTTCTCGGCAATCGACAAATACGGCACGAGGCACAATTCCTGATGGATAACGCTTATCCCATGAGCCTGCGAATCAGCGACTCCCTTCATAATGTGGGACTCGCCCTTTACGATAACTTCTCCTTCTTCGGGAATGTAGATGCCTGCAAGACATTTGATGAGGGTAGATTTTCCCGCTCCGTTTTCGCCCAAAAGCGCGTGGACTTCTCCGGCTCTCAGCTCAAAATTCACGTCCTTCAGCGCGTAAACGCCTGGGAATTTCTTGTGAATGTGCTTCATTTGGAGCAAAACATTTTCTTCTGCCATTACGCTATTTCACCTCCATAAAACACAAAGGCAGGAACACCGCTAAATGCTCCTGCCTCCGTCATTCATGACTTACTGCCAGTTATCCACTCCGAACTGGTCAACGTTTTCCGCCGTTATGAGCGTAACGGGAACTGGCACATGTTTTTCGACCTTTTCGCCCGCAAGAATCTTATACGCCATCTCAACGCCGATTTTCCCGATGTTGATGGGGGATTGCGCCGCTGTTCCGGTCATGTCGCCTTCCTTGATGGCTTTCTTCGCATCGGGTGAACCGTCAACGCCGTAAATCAATACGCCCTTCATGTTCGCGGCCTTGAGTGCCTGAATGACACCGCGTGCTGTTGGGTCATTGACGCACATAACAACGTTCATATCCGGGTGAGCCTGGATTATGTTCTCCATTTTGGGCATGGCGATTTCAAGCTGACCTTCTGAGCTGTCTTCCGCAACAATCTGAAACTCTGGGTGAGCCTCGATTGTCTTCTTGAAGTTGGCTATACGGTCAATGCCTGTTTTTGTTGTGGGGTGGCCGAGAATGATGGCTTTTCCGCCGTTGGGAAGACGCTTGAGCATGTCTTCGGCGCAAACGAGTCCTGCTGCGAGGTTGTCGGAGGCAACTATGCAGGCTACGTAGTCCTCATCATAGACTGCCGCGTCAACATTGATGATTGGGATTCCGGCTTCATGGGCGGCCATGAGTCCGGGGGCGACTGCCTGCCAGTCTACAGGGTTGAGGAATATCGCATCGACTCCCTGCGCGACCATGTCCTCAATCTGGCTGATCTGCTTCACTGGGTCAAGTGCCGGGTCAAGCGTGATGAGGGTATCACCGTTTGCTTCGACAGCAGCCTTGATTGCATCATTCATGACTCCGAAAAATGGGTTATTCATGGTCATAAATGTAGCACCGAACTTTTTTCCCTGTGCGCTTGCAATACACACAGAACTGACGATGAGACACACTGCGAGGAACAACACAAAAAGTTTCTTCATGATTAAGAAGACTCCTCCTGTATGAATAAATTTGTACACAATAAAAAAATATGGATGTAATAATTATACAGCGCGGAGGATAATTTTGCAGATGATATTGAGAGGCGTTAATTCATTTCTTGCGCGGATAAAAATTTTCGAGTTTGGATTATTCAGGGTCATTTGATGGAGTCCCGCTTCACAGTCAATATTTACAACTTGTAGCCTACAAAGTTACTTAATCCAATTTTCACTTTCTGCGTACGCTAGCTATTGTGTTATGGCTAGGGGATTGTGCTGTCAACAAACCTGCGCCGATGTTACTGGTGTCTTGTCGCAAGGCGCGCCATGAGGCACTGGTTCTCCTGCAAAAGAGTCGCCATCCCGACTCGTAAAATATTTTTCGCCGCGTTCCTATCCCTATCATGATGAGCCTTGCATTTAGGACAGTCCCATTCACGCACATTGAGATTCTTTACGGCCTTATTCTTATATCCGCACTCGCTACAAGTCTGGCTTGAGGGATAAAATCTGTCAATGAATATAATCCTTGTGCCGAATTTTTCCGCCTCATAAAGCAGAATCTTCACGAAATATGAGAAGCCGAGACTCTGAATCTTCCTGCCCCAGCGTTTCAACATTGCTTTGACGTTAAGATCCTCAAGGCAAATTACAGCATATTCACTGCATAGAATGTGAGCGAGTTTGAAGTGAAAATCTTTGCGCTGGTTAGTCAGTTTCTTATATGCGCGGGATAATTCAAGCCTTGCTCGTTCAAAGTTGCCAGACCCTATTTTCTTTCGTGATATTTTGCGGTGCGCTGTGCTGATATATTTTGCATTTAGCGCGAAAAAATCAGGAGACTCTATATCGTTGCCATCTGAAGCCGTGAGAAACTTTTTCAGCCCAAAGTCCAATCCGACGCTCTTACCCGATCTGAATTTGACTGCCTCGCACTGAATATCACAGCACAAATACACGTATATATCTCCAAGCAAATCGCACTTGACGGTTACAGTTTTCACCTTACCTTCTATATTCCGGGATTTGAAGTACCTGTACCATTTCTGCCCTATTCGTATTTTTCCGTTCGCCTCATCAAGAGACCAGCTGTACTGTTTTAGCGTGAAAGACCTATATTTTTTCACTTTGCGGAATTTGGGAGGGGATGCCTTTTGTCTGCGCTTAAGATTTTTCCAGAAACGGAAATATAAAATGATACAGCTTGAAGCAAAATGTTTTCATGGTACAGCGTTTCATGGTACAGCGATTATACTATTTACATTCCCAACAAACAGGAGGTCTTCACACAATGAAATACACACTCGGCATTGACACAGGCACAACATCCGTAAGCCTAGCCGCCATAAACGAGTCTCACGAACTCATAGCCAGCAGGACAATCAACCATGAAGCGTTTATCCCCGGCGAATTTCCCGAATCAAGAGTCCAGAATCCCGCCCGGATTCTCTCAGCTGTCATGGCCGGACTCGAAGCAATTACGCAGGAACACGGCCAGCCCTCCGCAATAGGCTTCACAGGGCAGATGCACGGAATAATGTACATTGACGCGCTCGGCGAACCCGTCAGCCCCCTCTACACGTGGGAAGACCCAAGCGCAAATATTCCCGTCAACGGAAAATCCTCCCTCGAAATTCTCCGCGAACATGGCTTCAGCATTCCTTCAGGCTACGGAATAGGGACTCACTTCTATTTGCAGAGAGCCGGGAAAATCCCATCAACCGCCGTCAAAATCACAACAATAAGCGACTGGATAGCGATGAAGTTATGCGCAAAAAATGAGCCAGTTCTTTCATCTGACATGGCCGCGGGGCTTGGAGGGTTTGACGTTCAGCGCAGGGAGTTCATGTATGACCGACTCGAAATTGCTGGGGTAAACGTCTCATTCCTTCCTGAAACGTTGAGAGGCTACAGCGTCATAGGCAACACAGAATCGGGAGTACCTGTCCTGTGTTCAATGGGAGATAATCAGGCCAGCTTCATGGGAGCAGCTGAGGATGAAGAGAATACGCTCCTGCTCAATGTAGGTACAGGGTCTCAGGTCTCATTCATGGCGAGTGAATTTGCTGACATTCACGGGGATATAGAGCTTCGGCCTTACGGGGATAAATATTTGCTTGCGGGGTCTGCTCTGTGCGGTGGAAGAGCTTATGCCATGCTTGAGGGGTTTTACCGGGAAATTTGCGGGAGTTCGTGCTATGAGATGATGAGTCGACATGCTGAGGAGTTCTTACGGACTCACGGCCTCAATCAGGCATGGAAAGTTGACACACGATTTCAGGGTACTCGCTCCAATCCGAATATCACCGGGGGCGTAACTGGAATCACAGCCGATAATTTCACGCCCGGTGCGTTCACTGTTGGAGTGATTCGCGGGATCATTGAGGAATTGCACGGAATGTACGAGGCCATGAGGAATATTGCGGGGAGGTCTGCGGGGGTTATCGTTGGAGCTGGTAACGGGATGAGGCGCAACGAAATCATGAGGAGGATTGCGGGCGAGATATTCGGGCTTGATGTGAGAGTCCCTAAATACAAGGAGGAAGCTGCAAGAGGATGCGCGCTGCTGGCAATGGGTGTGTGATGTAATCTCTAAAATTTTTCCCAAATTCTAACAGACGGAGACATGATATACCATGTTCAAAAGGTTTTTGGCGTGCTTGGTTTTATCGGCATGTGTTCTTGTGATGTTCCCGTTGTGTGTGCCTGAGGCTTCAGCGACTTGGAATTTATTCGGTGCTCCTGCTTCAATTGCTGACATAGTGGACGGAAAATAGGATTATTCTAATGCAAGGTTTTTCAGGTTCGCCATTGAACTTCAAGACTCCGAAGTGCCTGTAACTGAGGAGATTGCGAAACTCTCAGGAAGCCTCACAATTTCAGGAGGCAGATATTCATTCTGGAATGGGCGCGAAATGCAGAAAGTATCAGGCACTCCCATGACATTCCAGTTTGTAGAGGTTACCAGCACAGATGGTTCACTTTATTTCGAGGTGCTGGATAACAACGGCAATATTGTGTATTTCATCCCTGAGGATGAGACAGGCTTAAACAATGTGAATGTTTCGTGCCATTTCCCGGCAATGCCTTCGTTTGATGGGACTGTCAATCTTGGAACTTTCCGCACGACTCAGGAACAGCTGAATGAGTATGCCCCCTACATCGAGTATATTCGCGATGGTTCAAAAGTAACTGGGCTGAAATATAGGTTAGTCAAAACTTCAGACACTGATACCGCACTCCAAGCTGAAGATTTTACAAATGTGTTTTTCAACGTATGGGGAGCAAACTGGAACTGGCTTAGGTTTACCAGAGAGGAAAACAAGCCCGGTAGCTGGTATGCTTTTGACCCAAGAGACACGGTAGAAGGCACTGTGTTTTTTGATGAATCTGTCGAGGAGTCAGATATATGGACGGCTGAGATTTGGTTCACCACTGGCGATGGCATTAGTAGCAAGACTTACCACTGGTACTTCTTCGACAACAAGCTGACACCGAATGTCTACTTATGGCGGCCTCACGATTCACAAGCTAGCCTCATCAATGGCAAATCAGATTACAGAAACGCGAAATTTGCTGAAGTTGATATGTATGTCGAAGCTGAGAATATTATCGCCGAAGCAAAGTAT
>JAFSKY010000083.1 GCA_017448685.1 Synergistaceae bacterium | reverse complement strand
GTTGTGAGGCTTGGTGATTTTGGGAGGATGATTGATGAGGAGAAAATGACTCTGATTGCCCCCAATAAAGAAGGCGACTGGATAAATCAGAGGATGGACAGCTATTGGTTCTTCTGGAGTCTAGGCAACAAGAGGGAAGAGAGACCTGCAATTTTCAGCAAAAGATATTCGCTTGGGTTGTGTACTGCTCGTGATGCGTGGTGCTGTAACTTTTCGCGTGAGACATTGTGCGTGAACATGGCCGTGATGATCAGCGTGTACAACTCTGAGCGTGAAAGGTGGCACACAGATTCCAAGGCTGGCGGCAGGATTGAGGATTGCGTTACGAATGATCCTCGCAAAATCTCGTGGACTCATCGCCTTTACAGAATGGCAGAAGGGAACGAGCATCTAGAATTTGAGGACAGAATGATACGGGTATCACTGTACAGGCCGTATGTGAAAGAGTATGTGTACTTGAGCCGTGATCTGAACGAGAGAGTGTATCAGATGCTTTCAATTTTCCCCAAGCATGACACAAAAAATCTGGTGATATGTGTCTCTGGTATTGGAAGCAATAAAGATTTCAGCGTCCTCATGACCGATTGTCTTCCAATGTTAGACACGCTGACAAAGACTCAGTGTTTCCCCCTTTACTGGTACGAGGAAGCCGGAAGCTCGTTATTAGGGTCAAGTCCTGAGAGGCGGAACGGGATAAGCAGGAACATGGTAAGATTTACACGTGTTCATTTCGGCTTAGACATTGACGATGAATCAATAGCGCACGAGGATTTGTTCTATTATATTTACGGGGTCTTGTCGTCGCGTGAGTATGCCGAGCGTTTCGGGAGCAACACAAAGAAGATGCTTGCGCGTGTTCCGTTGGTGAAGGACGCTGATAGATTCCGTGAGTTTTTAGAGGCCGGGCGTAAATTGGGAGCGTTGCACGTGAATTACGAGTCCGCACCTGAATATACCGTTGACGTTTGCGGAGATGCTTCAGATTTGCGTGTGAGTAAGATGAAGATTGCCGAGGAGTCTGGCGAGAAGGTGATACGGTATAACGCTGGAATAACGTTGCGCGGGATTCCTCGTGAGGCGTGGGAATATCGCGTTAATGGCCGGAGCGCGCTTGAATGGATTGTGGAGCGTTATCGTGATGATGTGGATAAGGCGAGCGGTCTTCGGAATGACTGTAACGCATGGGGTGAAGGGGATTACGTGCTGAGATTGATTCGGCGTGTAATAACAGTGAGTGTTGAGACTGTGAGAATTTTGGGGGGATTGCCGGAATTGGGGGTGTGATATAATTCTCGCGTAATGGGGGGAGCAGAGGAAGCTAGCTTTACCCCCGAACTAAGCCATTGTAGCTCCACCAGTTTTAGCCGCAGAATCTATCCCATAACAAAAGGGCTAGCCTTACAAGCCAATAAAGAGCAGCGAGTACGTGATACAACCTCGGCAGGCGATCACCTCGCTGCTTCTTGCTGGTGTGCTTCCGGCCTTTTTTGTGAGCCATCGACTTCACCGCCGATCTGCAGGAATGATCCCCGTGGACTTGAAGAGTCCCTGCACCTCTCTGGGGCTTCCTCTGGGAAATATTATAGCATTGTGGGAATTTGTGCCTGAGGATGCGGGAATGTGCCTGAGCGAGGAGTCTAACATAGCGACTGATTGTCTTCCGTGTATGAGAGCGCGAATCTTTGCAATGAAATTGTTTGTATGATATTCTAACTTCACACTTGAATCCATAAATTAATATCACATAATCACAAAAAGGAGGAGCTTTTCGGATATGGGATTTCGTACTATCGAGGAGCTTTGCGCCGAGCTTGACGAAAAACGCGCTTCAGCTCTTGCGGGCGGAGGCGAAGAGTCAATCGCCAAACAGAAGTCCAAAGGCAAAGGAACAGCCCGCGAACGCATAGCCCAGCTTCTTGACCCCGGGACATTCGTTGAGCTTGACGAGTTCGTGACTCATCGTTGCGACAATTTCGGCCTTGAGGACAGGAAGCCCTTGGGTGATGGAGTTGTTGCCGGATGGGGAATGATTGACGGCCGCAAGGTGTTCGTATACAGCCAAGACTTTACGGTGTTCGGCGGGTCATTGGGCGAAAAGCACGCGGATAAAATCTGCAAGGTTATGGATATGGCCATGCAGACGGGCTGCCCTGTGATAGGCATCAACGACTCAGGCGGCGCAAGAATCCAGGAAGGCACAGACGCTCTCAACGGTTACGGGAAAATCTTCCGTCGTAACACAATGGCAAGCGGAGTCATTCCTCAGTTCAGCGTGATAATGGGCCCCACAGCTGGCGGAGCGGTCTATAGCCCGGCATTGACGGATTATATCTTCATGGTTGACGGCGAGAGCATAATGCACATAACCGGGCCTGAAGTTATACGTGCTGTTACTGGCGAGGCAGTTACGAGCGAGGAGCTTGGCGGAGCTGAGACACACAACACAATCACGGGCGATGCACATTTCTGCGCAAAAGATGAGGCTGAATGCTTCGCACAGATTCGCAAAGTGCTGTCATATTTGCCGCTGAACAACCTTGATGATGCCCCCTTCAAGCCCACGAATGACAGCCCTGAACGCGCTGACATAACATTACGTGAAATCGTCCCTGTAAATCCCAATAAGGGCTATGACGTTCACGAGGTGTTGAAGCTCGTACTTGATGACGGGGAATTTACAGAGGTTCAGGCGGGATTCGCGAAAAATATCGTAATCGGCTATGGGAGAATCGGCGGTCGTTCTGTCGGAATCGTAGCCAACAATGCTGATGTCATGGCCGGATGCTTGGACATTAACGCCTCCGATAAGGCTTCGAGATTCGTCAGACATTGCGATGCGTTCAACCTGCCTATAGTTACGTTCGTTGACGTACCCGGATATTTGCCCGGCAAGGATCAGGAATACGGCGGAATCATACGCAAGGGCGCGAAATTGCTTTATGCCTACAGCGAAGCCAGCGTACCATTAATCAGCGTCATCATGAGGAAGGCTTACGGCGGTGCATATCTGGCCATGTCAAGCAAATCGCTCGGCGCAGATTTCGTACTCGCTTGGCCTCAGGCTGAAATTGCCGTAATGGGCGCGGAAGGGGCAGCAAGCGTAGTGTTCAAGAAGGAGATTGAAGCGGCTGATGATCCTTCAGCAAAACGCCTAGAGAAGATTGACGAATACAGAGCGGAATTTGCCAACCCATATAAGGCTGCTGAGCGTGGCTATGTTGACCGCGTAATTATGCCGGAAGAAACTCGCAAGGCTTTGTGCCAGGCTCTTGGAGTGATTGAGAGCAAGCGCGAATCCAGACCAGCCAAAAAGCATGGGGTAATCCCTCACTAGAATACATATAGAAGGAGGATATTGGGACAATGCACTTTGAAGGACTTGCAGGTGCTGTGAACGTCAGCATAGTAGCGTTCTCGATAGTATTCGGCGTGTTGCTGGTGCTGACAGGAGTAATTTACGGAATGAAACTGTTTGCCGGCTCAGGGGACGAAAAAAAAAATGATGTAAGCGCAAAGCCCTCATCACCCGCGCCATCAAAACCCGTCCAAGCCTCAGCGCAAAGTGCCGATAAAGCCAAAATCATAGCGGCGATAACTGCGGCAATAGTGGAGTTCAGTGGGACTTCGGACTTCAGAATACTCTCAGTACAGGCTGAAGGGCAGGGAGTCCCCGGCGATTTCTGGACATCAAGATGGAAAACTGCGGGTATGTTGGCTTTGAACGCTAACAGGCTTAACCGCAAATGGCATTAAGCACAGTTGAAAGGAGAATATTCAATCGTGAGCAACAAATACAGAGTAACAGTTGACGGAACAGCCTACACAGTAGAGGTTGAGCTTCTCGGAGCAGGAGCAGCCATGCCCGCAGCCCCCGTTGCGCCAGCAGCACCAGCCCCCGCCCCGGCAGCAGCCCCTTCAGCCCCGGCAGCACCCGAAGCACCCGCGGCACCCGCACCCGTTGCGGAAGGAGCTAACACCGTAACAGCACCCATGCCCGGACAGATTCTCAGCCTGAAAGTGAATGCAGGCGACTCGGTCAAAGAAGGAGACTTAGTGCTTCTGCTTGAGGCCATGAAGATGGAAAATGAAGTGTTTGCGACGGCATCAGGGAAGGTCGCTGAGATTCGCGTGAAGTCAGGAGACAGCGTGAACACTGGCGATGTGTTGATGGTGATTGCGTAGAGTTTAGCGAAGAATATTTGAGTCCCTCCTGTGTGAAGCGCAGGGGGGATTTTTTTTTATGCCACAATACCCCCTCCATTAAACCCCAGGAATCATTCTCTCATAGCTTGCGTGATAATATCTCCGCAAAGGAGGCTTTCACACAACATGCAAGACACAATCATAAACGGCGACTCACTCTCAGAGATGCCAAAACTCTTCCCCGAATCAATCGACCTCATATTCGCTGACCCACCTTACTGGATGCGCACTGAAGGAAAACTCCTCCGCACTGAAGGCACAGAGTTTCACGGCTGCAATGACTCATGGGACAAATTCACCTCCCTCGAAGAATACGAATCATTCACTCTTCAATGGCTCAGCGAATGCAAACGACTGCTCAAACCTTCCGGGTCGTTATGGGTCATAGGCTCAATGCAATGCGTTTACACAATCGGCGCGATAATGCAGAGACTCGGCTATTGGCTCATCAACGACATAATATGGCACAAGACTAACCCCACGCCTAACTTCATGGGTACTCGCCTCAACAACAGCCACGAGACTCTAATCTGGGTGGCAAAAGATAAACGCTCAAAGTTTACGTTCAACTACAAGACAGCCAAAGCCCTCAACACTGACAATCCCGGCAAGCAAATGGGTTCGGTATGGCGTTTTCCTGTGTGCGCGGGGAATGAACGCCTCAAAGATTCTGAGGGCAGGAAGATTCACACAACCCAGAAACCTCTGAAACTCCTTGAGCGCGTAATAGCAATATCATCACGTATAGGCGACATTGTGCTTGACCCATTCGCCGGGACAATGACGACAGGAGTAGCAGCAAAGAAATTAGGCCGGAAATACATCATGATTGAGCGCGATGAAACGTATTGTGCTTGCGGTGCAAAAAGGCTTGAGGCTGTCAGCTTTGAGGACTCTGACGTTGCAAGGGCGGATTTTGACGTTAAGCCCATTCGCGTAACAATGCCGGAAATGATTGCGGCGGGATTCTTTCACGTGGGGGAAAAATTCATGCTCCAAGACGGCAGGCCATGCGCTGAATTGTTGCCTGACGGAAAATTATCGTATAACGGCGAAATTCTCGACATTCATACTTGCGCGGCTAGGGCAAAAGGACTCAGGGCAAAACGCGTGAACGGCTTTGACGTGTGGCACGTAATCCGCAAAGGCCAGCTTGCCAGCATAAAATCAATACGGGAAAATTACAGGACATTAGCCAAATTCATCGAGGAGGATTAACACATCATGCGCAAAATTCTCGCAGCTGTAATCGCGACTATTCTCGGCATATCATCCCCGGCCATGTCATCAGAACGCTTCATGTCATTCCCCGCAATAGGAGTCTGCACAGGTACATACGTGCGTTACAGGGATAACCCTGACACAGACGGCGAAATACGCGGAAGGCTCAATGCCCCCGAAAGAGTCATAGTGTTCAGCCAAACAGTTACGGACGGCGATATATGGTACGAGATTGGCGACCCTCACGGACAAGACTCAGCGTTCGTTTTCGGGAAATACATACGTCCAATGTTCAGCGAGACAAGCCAGCAGTCAGAGCTATGCAAATTCGTGTTCAGCATAATGATGAATTACGGCCTCACGGAAGAGTCAGACTACTACGAAGGTCCGCAGGTAAGCAGGAAATATGACAGTGCCGGGGGACTCGTTCGTGTTGAGGCGTGGCGTGAAGGCTGCTCATTCGGTGATGTGAACATAGGCGATGAGTCCGGGAAAATACGCGGGATTCTTGGCGAGCCTGATTCTATGGATGAGTCTGAATGGGTGTACAGGCTTGAACGTTCGCGGGTAAGATTCATGCTTGAGGGCGGAAAAGTCTCAAGAATGATTTACGCAGAATAGCAAAACTACGCTAAGTTATCCGTTTGCTTTGATATTATTCCGGCATGAAACACAGCAGGTCTGCAAAGATATTCGCTGACAGGGCGCAACCTTTCATATCTTACCGCTAAATTAATACGTAATTTCGCTATTGACAAATGGGGGGGGGGCGTTACGTAAAATTTTGCGTTAAGGCCATGCATAAAAAGGGGTGGAATCATGCCGGACTCCAAAAAGAAGAATGGCAACGATACAGGATTAACCATAGCTGAAGGATTAGCCGCAACTCAATCCGCAAGAGCCTCAGCAGACATTGCCGCAGAAATATTCGCAAAGCCTGACACCTACACAGGCAATAGGACTCTTTATGACAGTGGCCCGGCAAAACGTCAGGCAAAAATGGAACTGTTCAGCCAGCCGGGAGAAGTCAGAGACCCTTACACGGGGGAAATTCTCACACTCACAAAAGCTGAGGCAAAACAGCGTTTCGGCGCGGAATGGCAACAACATTTAGCCGAGTCCGATCATATTCACCCGCTCGAACAAACCTACCAAGACCACAAGGATAACCCATTTCTCACGAATGACGACATACGCGAGGTCGCAAACAGCCCGGATAATATCGAGGTAAATTCGCGGTCATTCAACAACGCAAAACGCTCCCGGACAAATGAAGAGTTCATTGGCGAGCGTGAATACCGTGAAAGCAGGGGCGTGAAACTTTCAGCCGAGTCAGAACGTGAAGCAGTAAGTCGCGGGAAAAAAGCAAAGGCTCAAATTGACAGGGAGCTACGCATAAGGACGGCCAAAAATGCCGCAACAACCTTCCATAATGCCGGGCTTGCAGGCGCAAAACAGTCGGGATTAACCGCCCTCACAATGTCGGGAATAATGAATGCCGTTGCTGTGGTGAAAGGCGAGAAATCTCCCGGCGAGGCGATTGCTGACACGGTGAAGGCTGGTGGGGCTGGAATTGCTACAGGTTACGTGATGAGCGGAGGACTCGCGACGTTATCACAAGGGCTGTCAAAAACTTCCTCGCCGGTGATACAGTCCCTCATGAAGTCGAATATGCCCGGACAAATCGTTACGGCTGTTATGACGTTCGGAAGCACGTTAGGCCGTTACGCGTCAGGCGAGATTAACACGGAGGATTTTATCGTTGAGCTTGGCGACAAAGGAGCGGGACTCGCTGCTGGCAGTTATGGATTTGTTGCGGGGCAGGCACTTATTCCGATTCCGATTGTCGGGGGCGTTGTGGGGTCAATGGTGGGGTATATGCTGGCCAGTACGTTTTACGGGGGCTTGAAGGAATCTTTGATGGCTGAAAAGCTAGCGCGTGAAGAGGAACGGAGAATAGAGCGAGAATGCAGAGAAGCTATAAGGGCTATTCAGGAGTTCCGCGCAAGGCTTGAGGCTTTAATTTCTGGCTACTTCATAGAGTACATCACGGCGTTCCATGAGGCATTTGATACGATGAAGGAGGCGTTAGGTGTAGGAGACATTGACGGCTTTATAGCGGGAGCGAACATGATAACAGAGAAATTAGGCGGTCATGTTCAGTTCAGAAACATGAGGGAATTTGATGCTCTCATGATGAGTGATGAAGCGTTTGTGCTTTAAGAGATGAGGTGAACATTATGAATGTCAAAATATCGGAACTTATAGCGAATACTCCTAAAGGCAGTATGTCTACACCGAGTGAAATAACAAGCGGGTATGAAACTATTTCATTCAATGATGCGGGATATGCCCTTCAGCGCGAGATATGGGACAACGACAGCTACTGGAATGAAGATGATGAAGAGCATACACGTGAAGAAGGTCATCGCTATTCTCTGTGGTTACTCTGCTTGATGCTGCATTTCTACGGTAGGGATAATGACGAGAACAGGCGCGTAGTTGACAGGTACAGGCGCGACTGGAAAATCGATGAGTCTATCTACTATGAGATGAAGGACATAGCCGAGAACTACAAAGCACTGTATCAGGATGGAGCTGGGGGCTTGCCTCAAGAGTTCAGGGACGAGCTGAAGAGGAGTCTTGACAAAGCGATTGAGACACTAATCAAAAGAGGTTAAAGGAGGAAGCAATTATGCCGCTGCCATTAATACCCATACTGCTGGGCGGAGCAGGACTGTTAGGTGCAGGGATGGTTGCAAGCTCAGTGTCAGACAATAATGAAGCCGAAGAAATCGACATTGAGGCCGATTGCTTTGTGGATTACGCGAGGAATGTCATTCAATGGAGTCGTGAAGCAGCCGGAGAAGCGTTGAACATTCTGGGCTACAGGAAGGTTTATGTTCTTGAACACGAGATAAAAGACTTCATTGACATATTCGGGCAGCTCAAAGATGTAGAGTTTACTGAAAGTGTAGGAGTGAATGAAGTGGCATATCTCAAACTTGAACAGCACGATTTCAAGGGATTGCGCGATATGAGCGATCTTGCGTCTTCAGTGTCAACAGGGATATTGTCAGGTACAGTTACGGGAGCATTGACGGTGCTCGGAGCGTACAGCGGTGCAATGGCTTTCGGCACTGCATCAACCGGGACAGCAATAGCTACACTTTCAGGGGCTGCAGCGACAAATGCGACTCTAGCGTTTCTCGGTGGCGGGAGTCTTGCTGCCGGGGGACTCGGTATTGCCGGGGGCGCAATGGTTCTTGGAGGACTCGTAGCTGCTCCGGCATTGGCTGTATTGGGGCTGTTCATGGGTTCGAGCGCGAGCAAAAATCTCAGCAGAGCCAGAAGCAATATGGCTAAAGCAAAAAGATTCTACAGGGAGGCAAAAGCCGGTGCTGAAGTCTGCAATGCTGTTCGGCGACGTACATACATGTTTGAGAGGCTGCTGATACGTCTTGACGGTCTACTCTTCAACGCCAACAACGAAATGCGCCAGGCAATCGCGAATCATGGCACGGACTACAGAACCTTCACCCCCGATGAGAAGAAAGCTGTCGGTGCTGCTGCCTCACTTGCAAAAGCCGTGAAGACCATACTCGACACGCCAATACTCACAGAGGACGGCAAACTCACTCCCGAATCACTCAACGCTGCAAACTCTGTGAGGGCTGCCCTTCCTGCATGAACTTTCCCTGCGAAAAGTGCGGGCTATGCTGTCGTATGATTGGAGGCATTCCCGCACTGCAACACCTCGACAACGGCAACGGAGTCTGCGTTCACCTTCATGATAATCTCTGCACAATCTATGAATCTCGCCCAATGATATGCAACACTTCCCAAATGTATAACGCCTTCTTCAAATCCATAATGACCCCCGAAGAATTTATCGACATGAATCTTCAAGCCTGCCGGAAAATCCAAGAGCTTAACCGAAATAATATGCGATAATACACCGTTAAAGCGACAAAATTTTTGGAGGAATTATACATCTTGGATTTCAACTCATACGGCCTCAGAAAGGAACTGTTATCCGCCCTCAAGGAACACGGATTTGATTCCCCTATGGACGTTCAAGACAGCGTACTCTCTGAGGACTGGAACAGCGATTTGATCGTCCGGGCTAAAACAGGCTCAGGAAAAACTCTAGCATTTCTTCTCCCACTATTACAGGAAATGAAAATAGGCGAGCGCAACCCTCAAATACTCATCCTCGCACCTACACGCGAACTTGCACAGCAAACAGCAGACGAGGCAGAATTTCTCGGAAGATTCCTCAAAGTATCATGTGCTTCACTCGTTGGAGGAATGGACATAGTTCCGCAGCTCAAAGCCCTAAAGCGCGGGGCAGCCATAGTCGCAGGGACTCCCGGAAGAGTTCGCGACCACATTCAGCGCGGGACTCTCATCACTGATGACATTCATAGCGTTGTTCTTGATGAGGGCGATTTGATGCTTGACATGGGATTCCGTGAGGAGCTTGAAGCCATACTTGACGCAATGCCACATGGCCGGAGATGGCTATTCTCCGCGACAATGCCCCTTGAGGTTCGCGACCTAGCCGGGAAATATCTCGATGACCCCGTTATGCTCTCAGTTGATGACGAAAGCGACCAACACGGCGACATTACGCACAGGGTATACAGGATTCCATCGCAGAAACGATTTGAGGGACTCGTTGACGTTCTGTTATGGGAGCATCCTTCAAGGAGTCTAGTATTCTGCCACACAAAAATGGAATCGATTGAGATTGCGCAAAGGCTTCAGGATCACGGATTCAGCGCGGCGGCATTGCAGGGTGATATGACTCAAGGCGAACGCAACGCCGTACTTGCCTCGTTCAAATCGGGGTCAGTTCCGTGCTTGGTTGCAACAAACGTAGCGGCAAGGGGACTTGATATTGAGGGAGTCAGCCATGTGATTCAGCTCGGATTGCCTGATGACCGCGAGACGTTTATACACAGAAGCGGCAGAACTGGCAGAGCTGGCCATGAGGGTGTGAACATCGTATTGCTTGCGCCTCCTGAAATCGGGCGTTTCAGGGAAATGCTTAGAGGGACGAACATCAAAACAGATTGGCAGGACATACCCGGCCTCGACAAAATCAGAAATGCATGGAGGGATTCAGCCGAGCAAGATATATTTGCCGCGCCAGTTGATGAATTTTTCGGGGAGTGCGTGAAATGGGCAGGGGATTTGATGACACGTGCAGAGCCTAAAATCATCATCGCCAAGCTATTAGCCGTCCTAAGCTCACGCAACAAGGGTTACGCTCTTGACCGGGAATTGCAGCGAGAACAGGAACGCCGCATGAAGAAGCCCTCACAGCGTCCGAAAACGCAACCCAAGCCAGGAACGTCAAAGCCCAAGGGAGCCTTCAAGCGTTTCAGGAGCAGCCAGTCTCAAGATGTCGGCCATGTATTGAACGCAATGTGCCGGGCATTGAAGGTTGAGCGCAGTGAAGTGGGAGCTATACGCCTGAAGGATAATCATGTAATTGTGGAGCTTATGCCGCTTGCTGTGTCGAGGCTTGAACAGGGGATTGCGGGATTGTCGAAATTTGGATTGTTCCCTGACGAGGAGAAAAGGCGCGGAAAACGTTAATTGCGAAAATTTATTTGCGGCCTCCGGGATTTGATTCCGGGGGCTGTTTTTTTTTTGTGGGTGAGAAGCTATGTGAACAAATGTTGCGAAAATGAAAAAGCAAAGGAGTTGTGCTAAAATAATTCTGTCTATAATAAAATGCACGGTCAATACATTGGTTGACCGCTCCTCTGCTTTTTACCGTCAATAATTATAGCATAGAGTGCTTGTGTCAAGTG
>JAFSKY010000082.1 GCA_017448685.1 Synergistaceae bacterium | reverse complement strand
GGCTTCATGTATCGGAACGGCTACGGGGTGAAGCAGGATTACTCGGAGGCCGTGAAATGGTTACGTATGGCCGCAGAACAGGGACTCGCTGAGGCACAAAACAATCTGGGCTGGATGTATCAGAACGGCTACGGAGTGAAGCAGGATTACGCGGAAGCTCTGAAGTGGTATCGTAAATCCGCTGAACAGGGGGATGCTGCGGCACAAAACAATCTGGGCTTCATGTATCGGAACGGCTACGGAGTGAAGCAGGATTACTCGGAGGCTGTGAAATGGTATCGCATGGCCGCTGAACAGGGACTCGCTGAGGCACAATACAATCTGGGCTTGAAGTACGAAAACGGCAAAGGAGTCCCGAAAGACCTCAACGAAGCCCGCAAATGGTATCAGAAGGCAGCCGAGCAGGGAGATGAAGACGCAAAATCAGCCCTCGAACGCCTGAAGTAAACGCACAAAATCCTCCTCTCACAAATCACGGGAGGGGGATTATTTTTCCCCTGACGCTGTAGAATATCTGCCGAAAAATTTTCACAGAAGGTGATTGACACATTGACACGCAGAAAAATTCTCGGCTACTTCATGATTGACGATGCCCCCGGAGGAAATCAAGACTGGCTCCCCGAATGGGATATGAACATGGGAGGTTGCGCCGCCGTTACAGCCTGCGACACATGCATATTCCTCTCACGCAGGGACGAATACCGACAGCTTTACCCCTTCAACCCGGAGAAATTATCCCGTATGGATTTCGTCAGGTTCGCGGCAATTATGAAACCGTATCTCTCACCCCGCTACCACGGAATCGACTTCCTCGAAACATACATCTGCGGCTTCTATGACTACATGAAACGCGTCGGCAATGAACGCTTGACCCTTGAAGGACTCTCAGGGAGCGTGAGCTATGACGTTCTCGCGGAGGCAATAACGAGTCAGCTTGACCATAATTTGCCCGTGCCTTTTCTCATGCTTCACCACAAGAATCCTTCGCTTGATGATTTCCAGTGGCATTGGTTCAACCTCGCAGGCTATGAGGAATCCGGCGATGATGTCAGAGTCCTAACAGTAACTTACGGCGAATATCAATGGTTCAGCTTGAGGCTTATGCATGACACTGGATATGAACGCAGGGGCGGAATGATACGGATAATTGAACATTGATTGTGATATGATTTGCGCAATTACAGACAAAGGGGTAATTTTCGCATGAACGAAAGAAACGGCCCGCGGCATTCACGCGGAGTCAACAATACAGATTACCGCATTGATATTGATGATATGTACCGACAATTCCAGCAGAGAAGGCGCACTACACTTCAGAATCAGCCCAACGAACGCCCACGCCCACAAAAACCCACAAGGCCACGCAAGAAAAAGCATGTCTCAATCATGAAGATAATACTGATGACACTTCTGCTTGTTGTATTGCTGGCAACAGGGGCATTAAGCGCAGGGGTAGCGTGGTATGTCGTGAAGCTCTCTGAGGATCTTCCGAGCATGGTCGAGCTTGCCAATCCAAAAAGCAGCCTCCCTTCAATCATGTATGACCGTAACGGGGAAGTCATAGCGCGACTCTTCATCGAGAACAGGACACCGCTTGAGCTTCATGAGATGTCGCCCAATATCGTAAGGGCAGTTCTTGCGGCGGAAGACTCAGCGTTTTACCAGCACGGCGGAATACGTCTCGGCTCAATATTCCGTGCATTGTGGACAGACGTTGTAGAGGGTGGCAAGGTTCAAGGAGCTAGCACTATAACCCAGCAGCTTGCGAGGAATTTATTTTTGACGCACGAAAAGAGCATTACCCGCAAAGCCAAAGAGATTATTATCGCGATGAGGCTGGAAAAACTTTTCCCGAAAGACAAAATATTAGAGCTTTATCTCAACACGATAAATTTCGGTCATGGTGCTTGGGGTGTCGAAACAGCAGCACATACATACTTCGACAAGTCAGCGCGTGATTTGAATCTTGCGCAAGCCTCAATACTCGCCGGACTCATCGCCAACCCTGGACGCTATAACCCTCAATCCAGCATAAGCAACGCAAAAGCTAGGCAGAATTACGTTCTCGGACGAATGGAGACTCTTGGATGGATTACGCCGGAACAAAGGCAGGCCGCCTATAACGAAGAGTTACAGTTCAGGAGCAGAGCCAACAAAATAGAGGAGTTCAACAGAGCACCTTACTTTGTCTCACACCTCCTGTTTAATGACCTTCTGCCCAAATACGGAAAAGATGAGGTTTACAGCGGAGGCATGGAGATTTACACAACACTAGACGTGAATCTTCAGGACAAGGCGCGGGAATGCATACAGGGACTCAACAAAACTGTAATGGGTGCGCTTGTGTGCATTGAGGCTCAAACTGGCGAGGTTCTTGCGCTCGTTGGCGGTAAAGACTTCAAGGAGAGCAAATTCAACCGTGCGACTCAGGCAGTAAGGCAACCAGGCTCCAGCTTCAAGCCAATAGTTTACGCGGCTGCAATGGAAGAAGACGTAATGCCCAGCGATCATTTTCTCGACGCTCCCATAACATTCAAGCAGAAAGGTAGCAGGGGTAAAGGATGGTCGCCACATAATTCAGGCGGTGGCTATGCTGGTGAGGTTACGTTACAGAGGGCATTGACGAGTTCATACAACACTGTAGCAGTGAGAGTTGCGGCGTATATTGGTACTGACTCAATCGTGAAGATGGCGCGTAACATGGGAATTGAGACAAAGTACCTTCCCAACGACCTGTCAATAGCTCTTGGCTCTGCGAGTTTGACTCCGCTTGAAATGGCTGTAGCGTTCAATTGCTTCAACAATGGCGGAAAAAGAATAGTCCCCCTCATGATTCGCGAGATAAAAGACCGTGATGGCAACGTCATAGAGAAAAGGCAAACGGCAGAATCTCAAGCTATGAGGCCGGAAACAGCTTACGCAATACGCTCAATGTTGCAGGATGCTGTGAGAGCTGGTACAGGAAAGCCCGCGGCAGTCGCGAAGATCAACACATTCGGCAAAACAGGAACGTCAAACGATTTCATTGACGCATGGTTTTGCGGAGGCATTCCCGGACTCACTACAGCGGTTTATGTTGGACGTGATGACCACAAGACAATGGGTAAGCGTGCTTTTGGCGGAACTATGGCCGCTCCAGTGTGGAAAAAGTTTATGACATACGCCGCCCAAGAACTGAAAACTCCCGCGAATTTCGAGAACCCGCCGGAATGGGTTGAAGTCGACAAAGTATCTATATGCCGGGCAACAGGTTACAGGGCTAGGGGAGGATGTCAGGCCGTCCCGCTGTATTTCCCAAAAGGTAGAAGCCCCACTGCATCATGCCCAGTTCACGGAGGAAGCTACCGTGCCGCAGACAATGACCCAAGAGGCCCGCGCTTATTCCTCGTTGAACAGGATGATACGTATCTGGCTAGGAGGTATGACCGTTCCGAATCATCTGGCGGAGGGAAGAAGAAATCCTCACAGCAGGAAGAAGCCTCAGCTCCACAGCAGGTTACAGCCCCAGCAACACAGGCGGCAGTTCCTCGTCCTTCAACGCCCGCCCCAAAAAGGCAGGAGCCTCAAATCAGCGAGGTTGAACAGCGTTACAGGCAGTTGCTGAAGCAATACGGATTAGAATAGCGGAGAATGACGCTCCCCCGGTGTGAAAGCATCGGGGGAATTTTTTTGCGCTGATATAATCTCCGCAATTATCCACAAAGGACTGATTCATATTGAGCAGAAAGCTAGTTTTCCTCACTAACATATTAAGCCATTATCAGCTCTCATTGTCTGAAGAGTTCATCAGGATTTACGGCAATGGCTATCTTTTTATCGCAACAGAGCCTTTTCACCAAGAAATGATCGATTACGGCGTGAAGGATCTCAACCAGAAGCCTTTTGTGATGAGGACATATGAAAGCACAGAGATACACGCGCAGGCCATGAAGGAAGCTGAAGAGTCCGAATGCCTCATAATATGCGGTATTCCCGTTGATGCTGGCATGGTTCAAAGAAGGGCGGAGAAGGGAAAAATAACCTTCCTGTACAGTGAGAGGCCACTTAAGCCAGTATTCAGGGACAGGCCAGTTCTTGAAGCTGTGAGGAAAATCAAGCGCATAGCCTATGCAAGATTCATGCCACGTCGCAATGAGTCATTGATGCGGAGGCTTGCAGGCTCTTCACGAAAATTCTTCCTGCTATGTTCCGGGGCGTTCGTTGCTCATGATTTCAGGCTCATGGGGCTGTTCAATGGAAGCGCATACAGATGGGGCTATTTCCCCGCCATGAAGAATTATGACAGCATTGAAGCCCTTATCGCCCGGAAAAATCCCGCCAGCATTCTCTGGGCAGGAAGATGCATCAGCTGGAAGCACCCTGAATACGCCGTGAGGGTTGCCGCGAATCTCAGGGACAAAGGCGCAAACTTCAACATGAAGATTATCGGCTCAGGTGAAATGCTTGACACATTGCGCGGAATGATTGACGCTATGAATCTTGGAGGATATGTTGAGCTTGCTGGGTCAATGCCGCCTGATTCTGTGCGCAAAGAAATGGAAAGCTCGCAAATATTCCTGTTCACGTCAGATAGCCATGAAGGTTGGGGATGTGTGCTGAATGAGGCCATGAATAGCGGTTGCGCGGTCATCGCTGGGGAAAAAATCGGGGCAGTACCTTACCTCATACAACATGGGCATAACGGGATAATATTTAGGGAGAAAGACATTGACGGACTCTCGCGGATAACTGAGAGCCTGCTGAATGACTCTGAATTGTCATCAAGGCTTGGGCGCGAGGCATATATGACAGTAGCGGGGGAATGGAATCCCAAGACAGCGGCAGAACGTTTTGCGGAATTGTCAGCAGACCTTGCGCGGGGCGGTGAAGGGTGTATTTTCACGGAAGGTCCATGCAGCCCAGCTCCCCTCATGCGTGATAGTTGGTTCAGGGAACAAGCGCATAACACGCCTCAAAACATGGAATCTAGTATATAATCTCACCATCACAAATTCACACACTCACACAAAAAATTTCTCATGGGAGGTAACTTTGTCATGGCATTATTTGCGCAGGACAAGAATCTTGCTATGGAACTCGTGCGCTCAGCTGAAGCCGCCGTCATGGCCTCTGGGCGTTGGTTCGGGCTTGGCGACAAAAACGAGGTTGACCGCGCCGCAGTCGAAGCCATGCGCTATGTGTTGCACGGAGTCGCGATGAAGGGCGTTGTCGTTATCGGTGAGGGCGAAAAGGACGAAGCTCCAATGCTCTTCAACGGCGAGGAAGTCGGAACGGGTGAAGGGCCTGAAGTCGACATTGCTGTTGACCCTATAGACGGGACTCGCCTCATGGCACAAGGTCAGGACGGAGCAATAAGCGTAATTGCAGCAGCCCCAAGAGGCTCAATGTTCAGCCCGGATAACCTGTTCTACCTGAACAAAATCGTTACTGGCCCGGAAGCCGCCGGATATATCGACATACAAGCCCCGGTTGAGTTCAACGTCCGCATTGTCGCAAAAGCAAAGGGCAAAAAGATTGAGGAGACCACAGTCGTAATGCTTGACCGCCCACGCAACGCCGAAATCCTCAAGCGAGTTCGTGCTATGGGAGCGCGTATCAGGCTCATAGGTGATGGAGATGTTGCTGGCGCATTGATGACGAGTCTGCCCGGCCATGAGTCAGCAGATTTACTTTTGGGCATCGGCGGATCTCCTGAGGCTGTAATCACGGCTTGCGCGATGAAGTGCCTTGACGCTAACATGCAATGTCAGCCGTATTTCAGGAATGAGGATGACGAAGCCAGAGCAAAAGAGCGTGGATTGACAGCAAGCACAGTTTTGACGATTGATGACCTTGTGAAGAGCGACAATGTATTTTTCGCGGCAGCTGGAGGTTCTGACGGCGATTTGTTGAGAGGTGTCCACTATCATGGGGCGCATATTGAGACAAACTCACTCTGCATGAGAAGCAGCTCCGGCACAATAAGATTCATATCCGCAACACATTCCCAGAAGAAACTTGAAGAAATGGGCGGAAATATCGCCTATGATCCAACAGTAAAAGAGGAGCTTGGCCTGTAATGCACATCATAAGCGCGCTCACTGAATGGCTCGTGAACACAATCGGGCAGATGGGCTACACCGGCATAATATCGCTAATGTTCCTCGAATCATCGTTTTTCCCTTTTCCGAGTGAAGTCGTAATGCCCCCGGCGGGTTATCTCGCGTGGAAGGGCGAAATGTCATTGCCCCTCGTCATTCTCGCAGGGATTGCCGGCAGCATTCTGGGTGCGCTGTTCAATTACTGGATAGCCGTTAAGCTGGGCAGACCGTTTTTGTTGCGTTATGGAAAATATTTTTTCGTCTCTCCTGAAAGCATCAACAAGGCTGATGATTTCTTCTCCAAGCATGGCCATATCAGCACACTCGTAGGAAGGTTATTGCCCGTAATACGTCAATATATCTCACTTCCTGCCGGAATTGCCCGCATGAATCTTGGAACGTTCACGCTTTTCACGACAATAGGCGCGGGGGCGTGGGTAATGGTGCTGACGTTCGCGGGGTATTTGCTTGGTGAGCATCAGAATCTGCTGAAAGAATACCTGCATGTGATAACGCTGGCATGTGTGGCTGTTGCTGTCGTGATTGCTGGAGGATACATTCTCGTTATGAGGCGGAAAAAGAAACCATGAGCGGAATCCTAGGCGTAACGCTGAGAGGAATGGAAGCCCTTCCCGTTGAAGTTGAGGTTGAAATCACGGGGGGGCTTTTTGGGATTCAAATTGTAGGTATGGCAGATTTGGCAATACGAGAATCCCGCGAGCGTGTGAGGGCTGCTCTGCGTTCATTGGGACTCAACCTCAAAGGACGTATATCAGTCAACCTTGCTCCCGCTGACATCCCCAAAGAAGGAGCATTGCTTGACCTGCCTATAGCACTCTGCATGATGAAAGCTATGGGGGCGATAAAGGATTTCCCTCGTGCGCTTTACATGGGGGAGCTTGCTCTTGATGGACGTTTACGCCGTGTAAGGGGAGCAGTTCCGGCAGCGTTTCTTGCGCGTCAGATGAATATTCCGCTTTACGTTCCAGCCGAAAACGCCGAGGAGGTTGCACTCGTGAAAGGCACTGAGGCATATTGCGCGGATAATCTCTCAGAACTCGTTATGATGCTCACAGGCCAATCAGCTCCGAGAAAACTTCCTCCCGCGTATGTTCCTGATATGCCTATAACCGCCGAACCAGATTTTGCGGACATCAAAGGGCAGATTCAGGCGAAAAGGGCAGCCGAAATTGCCGCGGCGGGTCATCACAACTTGCTGCTTGTCGGCTCACCCGGAAGCGGTAAAACCATGATAGCCAGAGCTATGGCCGGGATATTGCCGCCTCTAACGGATGATGAGCTTGTAGAGACTCTGTTAGTCCGTAGCACATTGGGACTTGAGACAAAAGCTGGGCGCGAACGTCCTTTCAGGGTTGTGCATTTCACAGCAAGCACGGTGTCAGTTTGCGGGGGAGGGGCTAATCTCAGGCCGGGTGAAGTGTCATTAGCGCATAGGGGTGTATTGTTCCTCGATGAGTACACAGAGTTCAAGCGCGACTTGACCGAGAGCTTGAGAGCACCAATTGAGGACGGAGAAATCACAGTTAGCCGTGCCACCGGGACAGTGAAATACCCTGCGCGTGTATTGCTTGTGCTTGCTGCGAATCCATGTGCCTGCGGTTATCTTGGAGACCCCGTTGTGCCGTGCAAGTGTTCAGCCTCAGACATTGAGCGTTATCGCCGGAAATTGTCCGGGCCAATAATGGACAGGATAGACCTTCAAATCACCGTACCCAGACTGAAGCCTGAAGAGCTGTTGAAGTTTGAGTCGAGTGGGAAGCCTCCTGAGTCGAGTGCGTCAATACGTGAGAGGGTCATACGTGCGCGAAAAATACAGGTTGAGCGGTGGAAGGATCACGGGTTTGTGTGCAACGCCGAATTACCCGAAAAAATCGTGCAGAAATTCTTGGTGCTTGATGATGATTTGCGTTCGTTCCTCGCGTCAATGGCTATGAAGCTGAATTTGTCGGGGCGTGGATTGAGCCGTGTGCTTAAGGTCGCAAGAACTATAGCGGATCTTTCTGGTGAGGAGAATATCGGCAAGCCTCATCTCATGGAAGCAATGATTTACCGCCAAAGCTACGGAAAATGACACAAAAAAATTGCGGCTGATGAGCTTTTCACCCATTGGCCGCAAACATAATCCCTGAAACCTAATATTCCCCGCGAGCCTCTTTCACAGCGCGTATATGTTCCAGCAAGAACGCAAGGAACACACTCAGAAAGCCTCCTGCCGCAGTACCAATTATCATAATTAGAGCGCGTCTAGGTCTGTACTTCCAATCCGGCGGGGTCGCAATGTCCACGATTGAGAGCGATGAAAATCCTCCCTCTTCACTGAGCTTCGTATTCTCCAGTTGCTTGAACATAAGCTCATATTTTGCCGTCGCGAATCTTAAATCTCTCACCTTGCGCTGATATTCGAGTCCCATCTCAGGAAGTTGCCCCAATGACGCGAACACATCCCCCGACAAAACGCTTCTTCTGCTGTCTGAACGCCTCTGCTCCTCCTCCAATCGACGCAACTCCTTGTTCATAGCATCAAGCTGTGTCTGCGCAACCCTCAAACGGGGATTGTCCTTGCGCGTGTAGCTACTCAATGTGGAGATTTCAACGTTCTTCGCGGCTATTTGATTTCTGAGGCTTGATATTGACGCTATTAGTGATTGTGTCTGAGCCTCAAGCGCAATTAATCCGCTCGACTGCTGGTAGTTTATCATCGCTTCTTCAGCCTCTTGTAGTTCCTGCTGTGCCTGCTTGAACTGTGTGTCAAAGAATGCTTTTTTCTCAAGCGTCTCATTCAAAGCGATCTCGCGCATCTTCTTCTGCAATTCGTCAACAAACGCATTTGCCAAATCAGCAGCTCTCTGTGGGTCTTTGTCCGTACATGCAATAGTAACGATTCCGCTTCTCGCGTCCTCTTCAGCATCAAGTTTGCCCAGTACGCTAGCTCTAGCTCTCAGGCGTATATCCTGCGACATTTCTTCCATGAGGTTGAACCTGTCTATTATCGCGTCAACAACAGAATCGCCCTGAAGGATCCCCAGCATCAAACGCCCGCTTGTTGTAGCACTCGGAAGTCCAACGAAATCCGCAAGCCCTCCAAGCTGTGCCGCAAGCCCTCCGATAGTGTTGCTTCTCTGCGGAGGAAGTATCCTGCATTCCGCCCTGTATATGAACGGCAATGTGAACGCATATATTGTGGAGACAACCGCGAATACAAATGTTGTGCCGATTATCATCAGCTTTCTGCTCCACAAGATATTGAACACGTCAAGCAGGGTAAGTTCATCTTCCTGTTCAAAGTCATTGTCATACGGCATTGAATCAAATCTCCTTCTACATGTGAAATTTTCGGCTGATTATATCATTGCGCCCCGTAAAGCACTCTGATACACGCATCACTCAATGCTTTTAGGCTTGAAACCTGCTTTTCACCCGGCAACCCAGAAGCCTCATACGCCAGCGGTAATTCTGTGCAGCCCATAGTTACAGGCACATCACGTTCACGCCACAACTCACGGACAACCTCATTCATGATTTCGCCCGCCGCTTTCATGTCGCCAGCTTTGACCTTCCTAACGCATAACTGAACACGCTCTTGCTGGTCATGGGACGGCCTGAGGAAGTGATAGCTCATTCTCTCAGCGCATTCGGGATAAATCATGCTCTTCTGAGTTCCATCAGTCGCAAGAAGCCACGAGCAATTTCCCGGACTTAATTCCTTT
>JAFSKY010000081.1 GCA_017448685.1 Synergistaceae bacterium | reverse complement strand
CAACCACGCAAGCCCGATTCCAAGAAGTGCCGCCCTCATTGGCGTATACCCTATCAGCAGGAACACGTTCAATCCCAGAATAGGCGCAATCATGTAGAAGCGACTCAACACGTAGCGTTTTGATGGAAGCTCGGAAGGGTCAAGCCCACGCAAGCCAGTCTTCAACGCACGCAATCTCACCATGAGGAACAATGCCCCGTAATAGAGTAACGCCGGGAAAATCGCGGCTATCATGATTTCACGGTATTGCAATCCCAAGAACGAAGCCATGAGGAACGCTCCAGCTCCCATAATCGGAGGCATAATCTGACCGCCCGAACTCGCAACCGCCTCAACTGCCCCCGCGAAGAATGGCTCATACCCGATTTTCATCATCAGCGGAATCGTGAATGTCCCTGTACCGTAAACATTCGCCACAGCTGACCCAGATATTGACCCGAAAAGGCACGATGACAGCACAGCGATTTGTGCCGGGCCACCGGGAGTCGTTCCCGTGAAAGCCTGTGCTACACTCATGAACCAATCGCCAGCCCCAGACTTTTCGAGGAATGCACCAAATATCAGGAATATCATCACGTATGTGGCTGATACCCCTAAAGGAGATGCGAATATTCCCTCATCCGTAAGATATAGTTGCTCGATGACTTCAGGATATGAGAACGGGAATCCCTGAAGCAATCCCGGCAGCTTATACCCGTAAAGCATGTACACCGCGAACAATGCCGCAATCAATGACAATGGCAAGCCGACAATACGCCGAGTACCTTCAAGCAACAGGATAACCAGCAATGAGCCTAGCACTAATTGCGCTGTAGTGAGTGGGTCAATCTGCTGTATACGCTCCGTTATCGCCGTGTAATTCACCATCGAGTACAGCCCAGGTGCCGCCGCCAATGCCGCAAGTATCCAGTCATAGAACGGGACTCTGTCTTTTGGCGCGCCCTTCGTCATTGGGAACAACACGAACGCTAACGGCAGGACAAACGCAAGATGTATTGAACGCTGAAGATATGCCTCATAATTTCCCGCGCTGGCCGTGAAGAGATGAAACACTCCCATTGCGAGAACATAAAGGTATACAAGCGTTTTTGATGTCCCTGAAAGTTTACGCATGTCCTATTTCAGCCCACTCCAGAATTTAACGCTGCCTTCATGCGCCGGGACTTTGTCGGGAAGTGCTATTGACGGCTCAAGCTCGGCCATGTCCCTAACTGCCGCAATGAGGGAGTCTTTATGTTCCCATATGGCTTTGTTGAGTTCGTACACCAGCGATTCGGGAAGGTCTTTGCGTATCACTATGCATGTGTAATCGCCGACAGCTTTCACAGGCTCTGCACCTTCAGGAACTGACTTGTAGATACCAGGGTCAATCGTGAGCGTTACAGTTCCATATGCATCCGACAGCTTGTCTAAAGCCTCCTGCCCAACAGGAAGAAGCACAATGTCAAGCTGGCTCTCAATGTTCATGACAACGGAAGCGATTTTGCCTACAGAGAACGCGAAACAGTCAAGGTGATTGTCCGCGAGCAAATCAGCTCCACCCTCATAGGAAGCATACTCAACACTGCCGCCCCATTCCTTGAACGTCTTTTTGTAGTCGAAGCCGTAACCCTTATCGAATAACGCATTGACGACAAACTCAGAGCTTGTGCCGGGCTTGAGAGTCGCGAATCTCATGGCCAGCTTCTTGCTGATTATGTCCTCCACAGATTTGATGCCGTTCTTCTCGGCGAAATCCTTACGCATGATGAAGTATGTGTACTGCGTTTAAAGGTTGGTCATGATTACAGCGTTGTCAACGACTCTGCCCTTGAAGTCCGCCTCACCTTTGAGAGCCGCGCCAAGCAATGACGTTACGGAGAAGCCTAGATCCCCGCGCCTTGTGTGAGCGTTGAGGATGTTGGAGACACCACCGCCGGATGAGCTTGTGGTCTGAGGAAGCCCCGCGCCTGTCCACATTTCGGAGAGGGCAGTTCCGAGAGCGAACCAGTTACCGCCGGGAGGGCCTGCCATGAAACGGAGCTGACCGGGCCAGCCTGTTTTGTCGGTGTCAGCAGAAGCACAGCCAACGAGCAATGACGCGACGAGAATCGCAATGAGTGAGATACGTAATGACCTCATGAGAAAAATCACTCCTTTATATTAATTTGTGTGTGAATATATCGATGGCAAAAATTTTATCAGTCCGCGTGAATTTCCATAACGTAAAAAT
>JAFSKY010000080.1 GCA_017448685.1 Synergistaceae bacterium | reverse complement strand
GTGCGTCAAGAATGACTCTCTTCTTGCGGGAAAATGACTCATCATCAAGCCCGGCTCCCCTCCCGACAAATGAAGGGTCATGCGATTTCAGCCCGGCCATTATGCAGGCGCAAGCGGGTGAAGTGTTTGCCATTCCAGCTTCGCCAGTGCCTATGATGCCGAATCCCTCAGAACGCATATCCCTGACAATGTCAATCCCGAATGCTATAACCTCCCTCACTGTTTCAGGGGACATTGCCCGGCCATGAAGGAAGTTTGCTGTTCCATTGGGGAGAAATTTGCGGGTGATGATATTCGGATGAGGTATGAGTCCTTTTACGCCCAAATCGTAGAGCCTCAATTCAGCTCCTGCCTGACGCGCAAGAACGTTTATTGCCCCGTTCTGACTCACCGCGTAAACCTCCATCAATCTGCGTGTGAAATCTTGCGGGGATGAGCAGACTCCTTCCTCATATATATTGTGGTCTGACCCGAAAAGGCATATTGCTTTGCGTGTGATTTGTGGGCGTGGATTTCCTGTTATGCCCGCGATTTGTGTTGTGATTCGTTCAAGTTCACCGAGACTCCCGGCAGGCTTCACGAGTGAGTCCTGAATGTCTTGAGCTTCTTTCATGGCTAAAGCGTCAGGAGGGGTGATTAGGGTTATGCGGTTCATATTTGGCAGAGAAATTTTGCGGCTAGTTTTGCTGCTACTATAAAAATGTTTTCGCGTATTGTTGTGTCTATAGGTCTCGCGAAAAGTCTGATTACTCCCTTTGCACTAAGGCTTATTATCTGGACTAAGAGTCGTATTTCATTGTCGCTAAAGCTGTTTGCCTTGTGAAATCCCACAATATCAGGAGCGAGTCCCCATAGTTCAATCCATTGCCACAGAAACCGCCAGTCAGGGACGTGGTACGGCACCGAGGGAGTCGCAAGCAGTTTCATGTTCCAGTAGAGTACAGCAAGAAGTTCATCATCGGGCTGTTCATGAGGCATATATTTTGCGAGGAGTTTTGACCATTTTGAAGCGGTTAATATAGTTTCGCGGCTTCGTCTTAATGCGAGCATATCATCTTTCACTTCAATATCACTCACGAAATATTTTGCGCTCCTAGATTTTTTGCGGAAGGAATATATTGCCCAGACGAACGGTTCAGAGTCGCCCCTGAAGTTTTTTGACGAGAGACTCACGACCCCTTCACCCTGGAGGAAGAGACGTACCCACAAATTATTTTCGCCGGAAAATTCGCGGGAGAGGGTTACGCCTTTTGCGGTGATGAAGTCCTCGCCGTTGAACATAATGATGTGCCTCCTGTTGTTATGATTGAAGGAAAAAATTATAGCATGACGGGGGTATATTATTCCCAGTAAAGGTAATGCAATCTTTCAGAATCGCTATATTTCTGCCCGCCCTGTATGAGCCTCTTCGCTTCTTTCACGTATAACAGCATCATACATTCCCTCAGAAAACAGATGCTTCACATACTGGCCATAATCGCCAAAATTTATAGCCTCCCTTAAAGTCAACGGTACTCTGAGCCATATTCTTTTGTGGAGTTCCTCATTCGTATTGCCTATTGCTTTGTGCATCAGGGAAATATACAAGGCACACACATATGAAGATTCAAATTCACCTTCCTTAATGTAAAGATTGAAGGCTGATTCCAAATGCGCGATAGCTCTGTTCACTCCGTTTGGCATGTTTTAATCGGTTTCGAGATGAATGGAAGCCAGAACGTTTTTTGCTGTCTCAAGCTCGGAGTCAGCGATGTCTTTCTTCAGCGCGGTTCTTATGTCCTCAGTGAAGGAGACTTGAATAAGCCCTATAAGTGTTTTTGAAAACGCAATACTCGATCCTATTCCAAGATTAACCACAAGCATCGTAGCATTCTCAATTAGATTTACGACAGCTCCTAGTGATATAGGCACATACCCCTTTCAATGAATATAACAGTGTATTATATGAGTATGTCCCAAAAATTCAGCGTCAGTTACGCTATAATACAGTCATTCCACAAAAAATTTTGAGGGGAGTGTTTATCTCTATGAACCTGCCTACGTTTTTGGGAGGAGTCCATCCTCCTGAAGGCAAAGCTCTCACGGAGAATAAGGCCATAGAAATATTACGGCCTGAAGATTCGCGTGAGTTCGTCTATCCTTTAGCCCTTCACATAGGCGCACCGTGTTCACCGATCGTCAAGAAGGGGGATACTGTTCTTGCGGGGCAGAAAATCGCCGACACTGACGCATTCGTCTCAGCTCCGAAATATTCAGCTGTATCAGGAACGGTCAAGGCAATTGAGCCACGAATGGCCTTCACTGGTGCAATGGAGCCGAGCATAGTCATTGAGAGCGACGGACAATATACCCCTGCACCAACACTACATGACATACTCGGACATAAGCCGCAACCATCAGAATATGTGAAGATGATACGCGAGTCTGGGCTTGTCGGTTTAGGGGGAGCATGTTTCCCGACACACGTCAAACTTTCACCGCCAAAAGACAAAACCATCAATCACATCATAATCAACGCCGCCGAATGTGAACCGTTCTTGAATTGCGACAACAGGCTTATGCTTGAATGCCCTGACGAAATCATACGGGGACTTGAGTTTGTGCTTGAGGTTTTCACTGAGGCTGAAGGGGTAATAGCGATTGAGAGCAACAAGCCTGAAGCCATCGCAACAATGACGGAACACTGCAAGAATCCCCGGATACGTGTTATGCCCGTCAAGGTCAAATACCCACAAGGCGCGGAGAAGATGCTCATATTATCCGTAACAGGCAAGGAAGTACCTTTAGTGCCTGCCCTCCCTGCTGATGTAGGTTGCATAGTCCTCAATACCCGCACAGTTTGGCAGATATGGGACGCAATCGAGAATGGTCGCCCCGTTCTTGAACGCGTTGTTACGGTAACGGGCGATGCTATAGCCGACCCCAAGAATGTGCAAGTTCCGTTAGGTCTTTCAATGCGTGAACTGATTAACTTCTGCGGAGGATTCAAGGATGAGCCTGTGAAGATAATCTCCGGCGGCCCGATGATGGGAATCTCTATGCGTTCGATTGATGTCCCTGTCGTGAAGGGTACTTCCGGCATACTCGCACTCACGAAGAATCTCGCGTACCTTGCTGAGGAATCAGCCTGCATACGTTGCGGGAAATGCGTTGAAGCCTGCCCCATGCACCTCAACCCTACATTCCTCGACCACGCTGTGAGAAAACGCGATTACGCGACATTTGAAGCCTTCAACGGGATGAACTGCATAGAGTGTGGATGCTGCTCATACATTTGCCCGGCCTCAAGATTCCTCACTCAGACATGCAAGGAAGGTAAAGCGGCAGTTAATGCGGCGAGGCGTAAAGCAGCAGCACAGGCCAAACAGAAACAGGAGGCGAAGTAGCCATGTCAGCAAAACTTGTAGTATCTTCATCACCTCATGTGCATTCCGAGTTCAGCACACAGAAAATTATGGGCATGGTTATATACTCCCTCATTCCCGCCGGAATCATGGGAGTGTATTTTCTCGGCCTTCGCTCATTGCTCGTCATAATCGCGTGTGTAGCAGCCTGCGCTTTAAGCGAATGGGTATGGCAGAAATACGTCATGCACCGCAAAGACACAACTCGGGATCTTTCAGCTGTCGTTACTGGACTCCTTCTTGCGTACAACCTTCCTCCAACGATTCCAATTTGGATGGCAATATGCGGTTCAGTTTTCGCGGTGATAATCGTCAAGCAGTTTTACGGCGGAATAGGTTGCAACATCGTCAACCCTGCATTAGCCGCCCGCGCAATGATGCTCATCTCATGGCCTACAGCTATGACGACATGGACGATAAACGGCATGTCAGGCGCGACCCCCCTCGCGGCAATGAAGGCAGGAATGCCCGGTAACGTATCACTCTGGGACATGCTTACGGGCAACATGGGAGGTTGTATAGGTGAGACCAGCGCAATACTTCTCATACTCGGCGGGGCATATCTCGTTTGGGAGGGCGTAATCTCAGCTCGCATCCCATTAACGTACATTCTCACCACAGCAATACTTTCAGCACTCTTCAATCATGGTGGAGGAATGTTCCCGATTCATGAGATGCTTACGGGAGGTCTTCTGCTTGGAGCTATCTTCATGGCCACCGATTACACGACATCGCCAATGACGGAGGAAGGGCAGTTCATTTACGCGGCTGGATGCGGACTCCTTACTGCGTTAATTCGCACATGGGGCGGCTATCCTGAAGGCGTATCATTCTCAATCCTCATCATGAACGTAGCTGTACCGTTAATCGACATGTACACAGAACCCAAGACATTGGGCGCGCCAAAAAGCAATTTCTTCAAGAGGATGGGGGGCAAATAATTATGTCAGAAGAAATGAAGAATGACAGCGTATCATTCAGCGATGCATTGAAGAAGGCACTTCATCTCGGAGGAACGTTATTTGCCGTAACAGCCGTAACAGGACTCCTACTCGGACTCGTTGAGAACATTACCAGCAAGGCAATACTTCAGGCGGAAATAGCCGCCCGCAATGAGGCATATCGTCTTGTGTTGCCTGACGGGAAAAACTTCACGGAAGAATCCGCAAAGCCTGATGATTTTGTGCGCGGAGTCGTCAAGGCTGAAGGTGATTCAGGTGTTGTAGGCTGGTGCATATCGGTTGAGTCAAAGGGTTACGGCGGTATGTTGGGCTTTGTTGTCGGAATAACGAAGGACGGAGTCGTTAAGGCCATAAACATTTTGAGCCACTCAGAAACACCCGGACTCGGTGCGAAATCAACAGAGCCTGAGTTTTACGGACAATTCGCGGACAAATCAGCAATGCCGCTCAAAGTCGTGAAGGGCGGAGCGTCAAACCCTGACGAAATAGCCGCCATATCAGGAGCGACAATAACATCAAATGCAGTAGTTAGCGGAGTCAATGCCGCCTATGACTACTGGAACGCAAATCTGAAGGGGGCTGAATAGAATTGAGCCAGGGAAAATTCAGAATCATAACCAACGGCATACTTGCTGAGAATCCCACGTTTGTACAGTGCATAGGACTTTGCCCTACGTTAGCGGTTACAACGAGTGTAGCCAACGGTCTCGGAATGGGAATAGCGGCTACGTTCGTGCTTGTTGCCTCAAACATAGTCATATCCATTCTCCGCAAAATCGTGCCTGACGAGGTGCGTATACCTATATTTATCGTGGTCATTGCCGGATTCGTTACGGTGATTGAGTTCCTCATGAAGGGATTTGCTCCTGAGCTGAACAAGTCATTAGGCATATTCATTCCGCTAATCGTGGTCAACTGTATCATTCTCGCACGTGCAGAGGCTTTTGCGTCAAAGAATGGTGTATTTGAGTCCGCGCTTGACGGTATCGGAATGGGCTTCGGCTTCACAATAGCATTGATGTTCTTGGGGTCATTCCGTGAGATTTTCGGTGCTGGAACGTGGTTCGGGAATCCTGTTGCCAGCTTTGAGCCTGCAATGCTTATCGTACTTGCGCCGGGAGGATTTATCGTACTCGGCTGCTTCATGGGTGCTTTCAGGGCGTTACAGGCAAGGGCAGCACGTATGAAGGGACTCGGAGCGACTCCCGCTGAGGCTAGGCCGATGGGTTGCGGGTCATGCATAATGGCGAAATTCTGCAACAAGGATGCTTCAGACTGTGAGGAGGCGAAATAGGCCATGACGATAACGGAATTATTCCTGCTGTTTGTCAGCTCAATATTTGTGCATAACATACTGCTGTCGAGATTCTTGGGATGCTGTCCTTTCATGGGAGTCAGCTCAAAGCTCAAAACGGCTCAAGGAATGGGCGCGGCTGTCGTGTTCGTCATAGTTCTTGCCTCGTGCATGACATGGCTGACGTACAACTACTTGCTTGTGCCGTTACATCTTGAATACCTTTACACGCTGTCATTCATACTTGTTATAGCGGCACTTATTCAGTTTGTGGAGCTTGCGTTGAAGAAGCTGAATCCAACGCTGTATAAGTCATTGGGAATCTTCCTGCCGTTAATCACGACAAACTGCGCTGTTCTCGGCGTGGCTGTGCTGAATATGAATGAGGGCTACGGGCTTGCGGCCTCATTGGTGAATGCTCTCGGCTCGTCATTGGGCTTCTTGCTGGCAATATCACTCATGGCCGGAATACGTGAACGCATCGAGGGCAATGAAGGAATCCCGGACAGCTTGCAGGGTCTTCCTATGGCACTCATAACGGCTGGACTCATGTCAATAGCCTTTATGGGCTTCACTGGAATCATAAAGTAAGGAGGCGTGAGAGATGGATATAATGCATTCAGCAGTAACACCCCTTGCGCTTATGGGGATAATGGGCGGGATATTCGGTGCGCTTCTCGCTGTAGCGTCAATAGTATTCCGCGTTCATCAGGACGAGAGAATCGGACTCATTCGTGCTGCATTGCCCGGTGCGAATTGCGGCGGTTGCGGTTACCCTGGCTGTGATGGCTATGCTTCAGGCGTGGTGAATGACGGTGCTGCGGTCAACAAGTGTAGCGTTGGCGGCTCAAAGGTAGCAGAGATTATCGCGTCAATAATGGGAGTCGAGGCTGGAGCTTCCGTACCTATGCGGGCATTCCTGAAATGCAAGGGAACGTGTGAGGCTTCTCCCCGCCAGCTGATATATGACGGCATCAAAGACTGCAAGAGCGCGGCTGTAATTCCGGGTGGCTCGCCTAATTCGTGTCCATTCGGTTGCATAGGGCTTGGAACGTGCGTAAGTGTGTGCCAATTCGGAGCGGTGTCGATGGG
>JAFSKY010000079.1 GCA_017448685.1 Synergistaceae bacterium | reverse complement strand
GAAATTGTAGGCAGAGAATTATTCCTCCGCATGTGGACGGACATTTGCGGGGGAATTTTTTTTTGCCCGGAAAACTTCAAGCCACTCACCACACGTAAGATCTTCCGCCCTCATCGCACCATAGCTTAAAGCGTCGGCATACCCCTTGAGGTTGTTGGCTAGGGTCTTGCGCCTATGAGAGAATCCCCGGTGCAACAGCTCACTCCACAATGAATCCCCGCTAAGCTCAAAATTACGCTCAATCACGATTTCGGTTACTGCCGAGTCAACTTCAGGAATCGGCCTGAAACATTCCCTGCTGACATTTCGCACAATTGAGGCTCTTCCCATTGCGCCAACAGCAACGCCCAAAGGATAACGCTCTTTCGTGTCATGAGGAGCAATGAGTCTCAACGCTGCTTCTTTCTGGAGCATGTACAAGTGATACGTCAGGCCATGACCCGCGAATCTCAACAGCTCCCATATTAGCGGAGTCGTTATGTTGTAGGGGATATTCGATATAATTTTGTTCGGAAAAGGATTGAGGGAGGAATAATCGTATTTGACAGCATCCCCCCAATGAAGTTTGAGTGTGGGCGAAATTTCAGCGAGTGCTTCAAGCTCATGCATCATTCTCACGTCAATCTCCACAGCATGAACGCATTTCACATTTTCGGCGATTATTGCGCGTGTCAAAACGCCATGTCCTGGGCCGATTTCGAGTATTACATCATCATGCGACAAATCAGCCCGCTTTATCATGCAGGCAAGTATGTTCCTGTCAACGAGGAAATTTTGCCCGTAACGCTTTAACGCCTTCATGAATTTCTCGCAAGAGCTGTAGCGTTCCCGCCGGATTTCACAGCCCCGCACATAGCATCATAGGCAGCCCCGATGAACTCAGACGCACTCATATACCCTCCGTCAGTCAAATCAGCAACGCCAGCACTGAATATGACATCCCTAGTATTAGCGCGAATCTCATTTGCCATGACGACAGCCGCCGCCCCTGAACATTGCGCGACAACGACAAACTCATCTTCGCTCCAACGTCCCAACACACTGCCCGGCCTGCCCTCAAGATATTTCTTCATCGCACGGACAAATGAACGCATTATCCTGTCAGCAGGTGCATATCCGCGTGTCTCGTTGAGGTATCTGAAATTCTCGACGCGAATCGCAATCAGGCTCATATGCCCGCCATCGTTCACGGTCTCAGTGAGTCGCCTGCGTATTACATGCTCAATCCCGGAGCGGTTCAATATCCCTGTGTGAGTGTCAACAGTGAGTAGCCTCCTCAGTTGGTCATGAGTCCTGCGAAATTCCGTAACGTCCTCAAACGTCATCATTACCGCCTGAGTCCCGTTCCATTCCGCCGGAGTCGCATGAAGCACAACGCGCCTCAAGCTGTCGATTTCCGCATCTTTGGGGAGTTCGTTCAATTCATCGTCAAGGTATGTAACGACATCAAACGGGTAAAAGTTTTCGCCAGCAGAAATATCCGGCATCGTGCATTCAACAGAGCCAGCACGCTTTGTGATTATGTGGATGAGTCCGGGACAGTCTTCAGGCGAGACAAGCTCAATGATATTTCGCCCGACAAGCTCCGCTCTCACGCATGACGCGAGAAATCTGTTCACCGCGAGAAATGTCCCGTGTGAGTCAGTTATGCCTGCTCGGAATGGGACTGAGTTCAGGATTTCGGGATTGCTCATCACTACAGGGGGAAGGGCTTGTGATGTTGATGGGGGAGACTCTGAGGAAATTCGGAGGACAACACCTGAGATTCCGCCGTCATCAATTTTGAGGGGCGCGGCAGTAAGCTCCCAGATTTTTCCGTTCTCTGAGATCTCTATAGCGTCAGTAGTGCCGAGACAAGCTGCCGTCATGGCCTCATGAATCCCCCTGTCAAGCTCCGTAATCATTGGGGGATAATTCCTGCCTTCGTCGCATTTGTGGCCGAATAACCTCGACGCAACAGCCTTGTAGCCGTGTGTAGCGTAAAGCAGTTTACCCCTTGTGTTGACGATACAGCAAAGGAGTCCCGGACAGCTGTCAAGGACTCCACTCCAAACGCTCATGGCCTAATCCGCGTAACCATTTGGGTGGGACTTATGCCACTTCCACGCCGTTGCGATAATATCCTCCATGCGGGTAATTTCGGGCTTCCAGTGAAGAATCTCATGAGCCTTTGCGCTGTCAGCTATGAGTCTTGCGGGGTCGCCCGGTCTCCTTGCGCCAATTTCCGCCGGAATAGGGTGGCCTGTAACTTTTCTCGCCGCCGTAATCATCTCCATCACCGAATACCCATCACCGCTGCCGAGATTGAATATGTCGCTCTTGCCTCCTGAACGCAGATATTCAAGCGCGAGAATATGAGCCTTTGCGAGATCCTCAACGTGAATGTAATCGCGTATGCATGTGCCATCCTTTGTGGGGTAATCATCGCCGTAAACCGTAATATGCTCCCTTTTGCCCAGAGGAACTTGGAGAATCAGCGGTATCAGGTGAGTCTCGTGGCGGTGATCTTCGCCGATTGTGCCATCATGCCACGCCCCAGCAACGTTGAAATACCTCAATGACACGTAGCGTATATCATGCCTCATGCTTACCCAGTTCATCATTTTCTCCATGATGCGCTTGCTTTCACCGTAAGGGTTTGTCGGCTCTGTTGGGTCTGTTTCGAGGATTGGGACGCGTTTAGGTTCGCCATATGTGGCTGCTGTTGACGAGAATATTATCCGCTTCACGTCATGGCGTTTCATGGCCTCAAGAAGGGTAATCATTCCGCCCACGTTGTTGTCAAAATACTTCAGCGGATCTTCCATGCTTTCACCAACAAGCGAATATGCGCAGAAATGTATTACGGCCTCGATTTTGTTCTCCGTGAAAACTTTATCCAAGAATGATGAGTCGCGTATATCGCCCTCATAGAATTTCACATCCGCCGAGACTGATGCCCGGTGTCCTGTTTCGAGGTTGTCCGCAACAATTACATCCTCACCATGAGCCTTAAACGCCCTCACGTTATGCGAGCCTATATAGCCCGCTCCCCCGCAAATCAATACTGACATGAATATATCCCCCTACCTTATTCGGCTTGTGTTGGGTATGGGTCTGAATATCACATCGCCCATATCCATATCGAAACTTTCCATGAAATTACGCTTCCTTGACGTGTGAATGTCATCAGGCTTCCTGACTTCTGACGGCTTTACGGACTCATATATGCTCACGGCCTGTACTGGTTGCACAACTGGTTTGTGGAGTCCCGGTTGCTTAACGCCATATGCTTTGAGGAGGCTTTGAGCTGCCTTGCGTGTGAATGACGGACTAGCCTGCCACCATGAATCATGGCCGGGCGCATTGAGGAATATCACTCCCGAATCGCTCCCGGAACCTTGAGCTGCTTTGAGAGTTGTCGGCTTGAATTTCCCTTTGACGACATCACCCGCCTTAATCCACGCGAAATCTTCACCCATCCACGCATTTCCGCCGGGAGAGTCCGTAATTCCGAGTTCCTCAGCATGTGAGCGGAGGTAATGCCGAGCCTGTGAGTATTTCCCGACAGAAACGCCCACCCATATCTCATTGTTGACGCGCTCAAAACGCACGAGATTCTTCCAGTCTTGCGGGACATTGGCGAAGTACCCGCGAATATCGTTCACGTTAGGCGAGGAGTCTCCCTTCATGGCCAGTGAGGCGACAAGCGAATACAGACCGCCGATTACGCTGTGTGCATCAGAATCCGGGACAACCTCAGCTGACACGCAGACCCCGCATAACAGCGCGACAACGATTAAAGCAGTGAAAAACTTGCGCATAGTACATACCCTCTCTCTATTGGTTACTCAGTAATAACAACCCTTCCCCGCCCGCAATGTGAAATATATTCTTCGGGAGGGGGGTATCAGATTTCATATCATCCGGCATGAGCAGAAACACACGCCCTTTTCCGCCCCATAACGTATTTATTGCGCTCTCAGGTGCTGCAAATTTCCTCTCAGCGACTCCGGGAGTTAGTCCAGCGTTTATGATTCGTGAGTTCCTCAGACTGTAGAAATACATTGACGGATAATTGACTCCGTATTGAATCACAATGTCATTGCCCTTCACGACTTCACGCAGACCCATTCCTACTGTATGTGCCGAATATGACCCGGCTATGAGGTTGAATACCCCTGCAAGCGGCATCAGGCATATCAGAGCGGCAGCAGAGACATTACGCGCCCATTTCACAGGCTGCCTCGTCTTAGTGTAGTACCATGACGCGAAAAGGAACAATCCTTCAGCAAGCCACCAAGGAATCAGCGACATCATAGAAGCCTCCACTGCCGGGAAATTATGCGCCGCAAAAGGAAGAATCATATACAGCACGGGAATCAATACCAGAGTGTTTATCATGACGGCGTAACGCATGGACTCAAAACTCCTCTGAGACAACCACGAATCCAACTTGCGCCCCAAAAGTGCCGACAGTGCCGGGACACATGCACCAAGCGACAATATATCGCCGGAAATCAGCCCAGCGAGGAAGAACACTGCCCCCCACACGGACATGAAAAGCTCAGGGGATCTCTCATCGTTAGATTCGTTGATGACGGAAAAACCCTCGTACAATGCCCGGAATATGAACCCGTGAAAAGGCACAAATCCCACGAACACAAACGTCGCAATCCCAGCAAGCCCCCCGAATGTGTACACGTAATTACGGCAACGCATGAAGTGTATGATTTCCGGGTTCGCTATCATGAGCATCACGAAATACAGCCCTGATACTGCTATTGTGATTATGATTCCGCCCGGCCATGTGAAGAAATCACGCAACATTTCACGGTCATCACTCACCACGTAATACACTATGACCGCCAAGAACGGAAGCAATATCCCCTCAAAGCCATATGCCATGAAAGCAAACGTTATCGCCATGTGTGCACGTGTGAGGGTGCGTTTGTTGTAGATTGAACGCGCAATCCCTGACATAGCGAATCCCATCATGCATGAATACACAGCGTGAGGTGAGGCAATGTGAGAGACGGTGAAGCAGAGAGTCATTCCAGCGCAGACACAAGCAGCAAGCCATGATTTTCGAGGACGCTCTTCAGGGTAAACGCGAGCAGCCTTAGCGGAAGCCCATATCATTCCGAGTCCTGACAGGGCAGAAAAGAATCTCACGGCAAATTCGCCCCAAGCAAACATCTTCAGCCCTATCACTGAAAGCCACCATGACCCCATAGAGCTGCCTGATGCTAGAGCCTCGCCGATTTTGGGGACAAAATAATTCCCGCCCCCGGCCATGTGAGCGGCTATTGAGGCGTAAATGCCTTCCACAGGGTCAATTAGTCCATGATCCCCTATTCCCCTGAAATAAAGGTATACCAGAATAAACCCGAACAGGACTGCGGGCTTCAGGCGCATTGATTTACTGCTTGAAGAGAGGCAGAAGAGCCTTGAATTGTGGCGTTCCGGCCTTCTCTAACATGTGATATATGACAGTCTCAGAAGGCACGACAAGACAGCCCGAATCCCTCATTGCATCAAGAGCGAGTCTGTGATGTTCAGGCGAGCGACTTCCACATGAGTCAGCTGCGACAACTACATTCAGGTTGTATTTCTCCTGAAGCCCGATTGCCGTCCCAAGCACACAGATATGAGTCTCAACGCCGAAAATTATTGCCGTGTCCTTTGAGCCGGAATTGAACCTCAAATTGAGGAACGCATCACCGAATCCGGGATTGTCGCAACATGAGAACTCTGTCTTCTCGATTGCTGGCGAGCCTTCCGGGATTAGTGCCTGTAGCTGTGAAACTGTATGTCCGATTCCTTTGGGGTATTGCTCTGAGGTCATGACGGGGATTGAAAGTTCTCTTGCGGCAGTGAGGAGCTTTACGGAATTTGCGAGGATTTCATCTTTATTGCTGATAGCCGGAATCAAACGCTCCTGAATGTCAATCATGAGCATGAATGATGACTCGGCGTTAATGGACTTGAACACGGTGGAACAGCCTCTCAATCTGTGAAAATTTCGTGTGTAAGTTATTATATACTATTCAAAAACGATGGAAGGAGACAAAGCGTTATGAGCGCAAAAAAAGTTATGGCGTTTTACCTTGAGGGTTGCCCATATTGCAAGCAAGCTCGCGAGGCAGTGAAGGAATTATCCGAGGGCAATGAGGCTTATTCGTCCGTGAAAATCGAATGGGTAGAAGAGAATCAACACCCGGAAATCTCGAATCAGTACGACTACTACAGAGTGCCGACGTTTTTCGTTGATGGCGTGAAGGTGTATGAGGCTCATCCGGGCGAAAAGTACGAGGAATGCCGCGAAAATGTGAGGCGTGTATTTGAGGCGACATTGTCATAATGACGGAGAAGAAGCAATACACGTTAATGGGGGCAGACGGGAAGCCATATCTGAGCTATGAGAAAGGGACGCTAGGCGGGAATAAACGCGAGAAGATTTATGGCAGGCTTGATTGTCCCTCCGCAAATTACTGGGTGAAGCGTGGCACATACCAAAAAATTCGCGTGTTCTTCAAGGATGAGGCTACAGCTATTGCCGCGGGGTATCGTCCTTGCGGGCGTTGCATGAGGAAGAAATATAAACGTTGGAAGGCTGCTGTTGAGGCTGGCGAGGTCTGGAGGGGATAAGACCGAATAAAAACGAGGGGGGAATTGTACGACAATCATAATAACCACATAAACAGGAGCATAACATTATGATTATCGGCAACACCACATCAACATATTCGCCCCTCAACGCCGTAACATCACACAAGCCCCAATCACCACGGGCAGACTCATTCGCGGACATTATCACGACAATACACGAACATGAAGACACACAACCCGCCTCACAGGACTCACGGAGCGTAAATCTTGGGGGGCGGGTAAATGTGTTAATGGCAGGGAGCGCAATCGCAGACAACGGGGTAAAGTCCGCCGTAATGATGGGCAGGCTATCTTCACAGGAAGCACAGAGTACAGGCGCAATGTCGAGCATAAATCTGACAGATGATGAGCTTCAGGGCTGGCATAACGGAAAATTGCCCGAAGGTTGGAGGCAAACAAACGCGGGCGGAATAATTTTCAGCGGAGGCACGAGAAAATATAGTTCCGAGTTAGGAGTATATTACACTGATGGCGCGGATAGTGATTACCAGTTCGGAGTATTCTATGATGAAAATTCGCCGGAAGATAATCCCGTAGTCTATCTCCGAAAAACTGTAGCTTCAACGTACAGTGAATTGGATAGCACTGAAACAATCAAAGTCGAAGTCAGCAAAGTCAATCCGTCAAACGCAAGTTATGAAGAGATGATTGCTCTTGCGGGATACACATCTATCGTGATGACCCCAAAGCTGCATTTAAGGCATGTGAAGCTATCGACATGGCACGCGAAGCTATACAGGCGGACGGTCTCTGGCAAAACAGCATTCACGATTACACGAGCTACTACCTTCCCGAAGTTGTGAGACGGTACAAGGAATATGACCCCGAACTTTCAGAGGCGGCTGATATGCTATTGGATTATCTCAAGGATTACCCGCGAGGAATAACGGAGGAAATACAATGATACAGGCGAACAGGTACATGGGATTGATGAACCTCTACACCCAGATTCAGAACGCGAAGTATCAGCACATTAACCCGGCAGAAATCTTCAACAGCAGACTTCATGACAGCTTCCTTCAGATTGACTTCGATGGCTTGAGCTTCACTGGAGTATATTCGCGCAATGGCAACACGATAACCATTCCTGACCGTGAAATCGCCAATGCTATGGTTGACGCTGTGAATTGGGTGAACAGCAGCAAGTGCGTGGGCTGGAGCTGGAGCGGGCCTGATGGAGCGTATGAGAGATTCGTTGCTTCCCTTCCTGCTGTTACTCCTGACCGAGCAACGGAGCTTCATGCTGTGAACAACCACATCACTATAGAGCAGGGAAAATACTACAGCGCGCCAGATATTCACGGGAAAATTCACGTTTTTGCGGGCGGCAATGGGCTTGACGTTCTGGAGACGGACAGAATTGCGGGGCGGGTGAGCGGGGCTTCGGAGGATACGGCGCGTTTCTGGTCGATAATGGCATCTGGAGGGCCTGACTGTTGCAACAAAGTCCCCAATGACAAGCTGGTGAAATATCTCGAAATGGCTGGAATAGAGCCGGGCTTCTTCACGATAGAGATACCACGGGGAGAATGGGAATACTATTTCGCTCCTGAGCCGCAATCCTACGTTGAAAGAAAATCAGTCTACGATGACCAATGGGACATGCTTCACTCGGATTCTTGGCGGCTAAATCCCGGCGACATACTCAGAAGCAGCGACGGCAGGGAATTTCTTGTCGACGCTTCAGGGACGATAGATGTCGAATACGGCGAGGAGCTTGGCGGAATAGTTGCAGGATATGAAGTTGTCGGCCATGTTGACATGTGATAAGCGTTGATTTTTCCCGCGCTATAAAGGCAAAAGATAAAGGAGGAACGCACCGTGCAGATTAACGGACTCACAAGTTACACCGCACAACAGCTATCACCCTCACAGCGCACTCATCACACGACAATAGCAATGCCGAATACGAATGACCTTCAAGACTCGGTGTCAATCTCTGAGCTGGGGAAACGTATCAGCATGAACAGGACACACAAGGCAGGCCGTCTCACAGGAGGAAGCTCACAGGTTCAGAGTGTCGCCGAACTCATGAGCAAATCGCTGGCACGTGTCGAGTCTACCCTTGAGAGAATGCACGAACTCACGAAGAAAGCCTCGAATACCGACCTGACCGAGCTTGACCGCATAAACATGCAGATAGAGTACGAGGAACTTCGGGAGACATTAGCGGGAGCATCGGCGAAAATGAACGAGGGCCTCGCACAGATTTCGGGTCAGAAAGTGGACAAGCCATATACCAACCTCACGAACACAAGCCCGGACAGTAGCAAGCTGCTGGAACGTGCAAGGGACAGATTGATGCGCGGTGAAGATTGGGACGTTGCAGAAGCCTACGCACAACAATACGACGAGGAGATCGGCGAAGAGATTTCCGGCTACTGGGTAACGGGCGAGAAGATGACGCACTGGATTGTCGGCTCTGAATTATCGACAGTGAGGGACAGAATCGAGGGTACTGACACAGTGAACCTCATGAGCAGTGTTACCGCCAAAAAGGGAGTCGAACGCGTAGAGGAGCAACTGACTCGAATCCGGGACATGCGAGAGAATTTCAGCTCGTTCATCATGGGCTATGACGGCGGGGATTTGGGCGGCGGCGTTACGGTCAAGGACTTGGACGAATCACAGCGCAAGGGGAAATTCGACTCTGCTCTCGGAATCGTTGAGTTTAAGGGAGCGGCTCTCGATTTGCCGGAATATGCACACTCAGAGCCGAAACTGATTACCCCGACAAACGGACTTGGCTCTATGTTCTCGCGGATTGATGACCTTTTCGGTGAGATTGCCGGGAAACTTGCTGCGACTCCGATTTTCGAGGAAGTGGACGATGCCAGAACTGTTGACTACGCGCAGGGCTACCCAGTTGTAACCGGGTCAGTCATGACAGGGACAAACACAGCGCGACTCCCAACAGTTGAAGAGCTTGAAGCACTCATACGGGATGGGAAATCGCTTGATGGCTATGAAGTTTTCGACCATGTTGATGTGTAAGAGGCGTTAATCTTTTCGCCAACAGGTTTATGTTTCAGGGAAAAACTCTAAAATTTCATCGTCAGCTTCATGTTTGCTTTCAGTATTGGCAACATTGGCAGAACGAATCGCGCTGATAATCTTCCCATACAGATCCAACAAAGCAGGAGTCCTATTCCGAATCGCTTCAATATCGCCACTGTCCGAAGCCTTTTCGAGTTGCGCACAAACTTCAGAAAGTTCCGTTGCTCCTATCATCTTTGATGAACTCTTGAGGGCGTGAACAACTATTCCATAATTCTGGCAGTCTTCAGCCATGCAGGATTTCTGTATTGAGTCAATTCTTTCATCGGAGCTGAGAACATACTCACCCAGCAATGTGCGGTATAATACCTCGTCATTCTGGGAATATCTGAGTCCTACATCAGCTTGAATGCCGCTTCCCTTTAGCTTTGCGAAATCGTCAGAGCTATCTTCCTGAGTTTTCTCTTCGGTCAATTTTTCCTCCCTAACCTTGATGACTTTATCGGGTGGAAGGTATTTCAGGAGCATTTTCTCAAGTGCTGTGCTGTCTATTGGCTTCGTGAGGTAATCCGTAAATCCTTCTGACAGGTAACGCGCCCTAGCTCCCAAAATGGCATCAGCAGTCAGACAAATTACGGGCGTTGTCTGGTTAAATTCACGAATTAGGCGGAGTGCCTCTGTACCGTCAATACCCGGCATACGTTGATCCATGAGAATCAAATCATAGGGACGTTCACCAGCCAAATCAACAGCTTCCGCGCCCCCTGAAGCTGTATCAATCTTGATTTCCGTTTTCTTGAGCAGCCCCATAGCTACAACAAGGTTAAAATGTGTGTCATCCACTATCAGAATATGTGCTGTTGGAGCTTTGAATAACTCATGATAATGCTCTTTGTTGATGATACTTTGCTCGAACTTTTCGCGGAAATTCCCAACAGGTTCACACGAAATAATTTTTTGAGGAATTATCAGCGTGAAAACAGAGCCTTTGCCGTATTCGCTCTCTAAGTTGATACGGCCTCCCATCTTGTTGCAAAGAAGCTGGACAATAGCCAATCCTAGGCCAGTACCTTCTATTGTGCTGTTATGTTCAAGATTTACACGCTCAAAACGCTTGAAGATTTTAGCGAGGTCTTCCTTCTTGATTCCGATTCCTGTATCTTTCACGACAATTTTCAGTAGGAGAATATCTCCGGGCTGAACACTCTCAGGATTTGCCTTGCTGACCGAAAAATCAACGCTTCCTTTGTCTGTGTATTTGACGGCGTTTGTCAGCAGATTTTGTATTATCAGCCTCATACGCATTTCATCGCCGAAGTAAATATCCGGGAGGTTTTCATCGACATCAACGAAAAACTCAAGGTCTTTAGATTTTGCCCTGAGAGCTACCATGCTGCTAACGTCATTCAAAACGGAGCTTAGTTTGTAATTCGTCTCTACGAGTTCGATTTTTCCGGCCTCAACTTTTGAGAAGTCAAGTATCTGATTGATGAGTGAAAGCAAGTTATTTCCGGCATTCTCAATATCTCCTGCGCTCGAAGTGATATTGTCCAGAATCGCAATGTACTCTGATTTTCCCAGTAGGAGGTCTCGAAGTTGCTGGCAGTCGCGCAGAATTATCGTGTTCATTCCCAGCACAGCATTCAGCGGTGTACGAATCTCATGGGACATGCTAGCGAGAAATTCACTCTTCGCGTAGTTGGCGGCTCTGGCCTCATCTCTGGCAGCCTCAAGCTGTTTCTCGTATAGTTGCTGATGGAGAATGTTCACGTGATACTCAATCATGATGTAAGCCGTGTTGAGCGAAACTATGAGATATAGAAATGGAAAGCGGCTCAAGAACATTGGAGTATATACCCCATCCATGAAGCTCCGTAAAGGAGTCCAATATAACACCATGTATAGAAGCGTCATGTAGCAGGAACTCAGAATACCCAAGCGAACGCCGCAAAGGTAGCAAACGACAAGCGGGAAAAGTAATGTCCAGTGGGCGGCGAATCCATTCCTCGCAAACACAGCTATGTTCGTGGAGGCTAGGAGCGCGAAAATAGTACTGACGTTTGCAGTTAATTTACGGTCTTTTTTGATGGCAGCAAGGTAGAAAATCAAGAATTGAAAAGCGGCATAAACCACGCAACTTAGAGCAAAACCCCACAAAGGTGTAAAGAGATAGGCCACAGCACCAAATAGCGACGGTATTTCCATAATTATCGCAATGCAGGAAATAGTCTTCAAGTTCTGTTTGCAGCGTACCTCGTTATCGTAAATTGAAATTCCGAGAAGCCGCCATACTGCCCGAATGCGATTAATCATCTTGACCCCCCGGGTATATTTCTAGTCTGTTGCCCCCTCGCTAATCATTTCAAGCATTATATCCGCGAATTTTGGATCAAACTGCACCCCCCTGCCTTTTTCGATTTCAGCCCTAATATCATTCCGCGAAAGTCCATCCTTACAGCGCATATTGTCGTAGCTATCAGCAACAGCGATTATCCGTGCATACTCAGGGATTTTTTCACCCGCCAAGCCATTAGGGTAGCCGCTTCCATCATATCTTTCATGGTGGGATCTTACCCCTAACGCTAATGAAGGCATCTCGCTTATCCCCGCAAGAATACGAGCCCCCAATACAGTATGTTCTGAGTCTGGTGATTCGATTTTCCCGACATCATGAAGAAGACCTACCAGATAAACATTGTCCTTCTTGCGCTCATCATAGCCGTAACGTTCAGCTATTTCTCTGGCATATTTGGCTACACGTTCGGAATGTCCTTTTGCGTGAACATCTTTTGCATCAATCGCGGCAACCAATGCGGATATGACATGAATGAAAAGTTTGCGGTTCTCTTCTGTTTTGACTGCAACTTCATGGGCAAGATTTCTCTGAAGTCGTACTAGGTCTATGATGTGCCTGACTCGCAGTACAAGCACTTCCGGCACAAAAGGCTTCTTGATGAAGTCCATTGCACCAAGTGAAAGCCCCTTAGCTTCAGCTTCTTCGGATTCGTCAGCTGTCAGGAAAATCACAGGAAGCTCTTTGCCTTTCTTGCTGATACGTAATGCGATCAAAGTTTCAAAGCCGCTCATGTCAGGCATTTTTATATCAAGCAGACAAAGGTCAGGCATTTCTTTTGCGTCAATAGAGTCAATGTATTCAAGCAAGGCTCTTCCAGACTTCAAAGCAGTTACTCGCATACCGTTTTTGCTCATGACATTACCGGCCATCATTAAATTTGCGACATCATCATCAACGACAACAATCCAATATTTAGCGTCAGGCATATTCTCACTCCTCATTTGAGCTGAAAAATATCATGAACATCTTGAAAACGCAATATTTATACAACGGCCATTAGGGAATACGAGATAAGCAATAACTTAAAGACTCGTGAACAGTGCAGACGGATATAACATAACAGTCAAGCATAAAACTTTCAATGCGGTAAATCTTCCCCCTGTAATTCACAGGCTCGTCAAAATTTTCATCACTAAACGTTTCAATCTGATACGGCTCTGAAATGAATCCGCTTCCCTCGCATTTAATGAGGCTCTCTTTTCTCGTCCACACGACAAAGAATCTCAACGTTGAATCTTTCACCCAGAGTTTTTCCCTCTCAGTAAGTGCGATATTCCTCAAATCATCATCAATGCCGAAGTCCGAGACTCTCTCAACGTCAACACCTACAGGCGAGTCAGATTCAGCCAGCACAACATAGTCCCCGCTGTGTGAAATGTTGAAGTTATTGGCGGAGTCTGTGAAAGGTTTACCCTCTGAGGTGTAATGAATCTCATGACCCTTAGCGGCTTTGAGCAACAAAAAAGATGACCCTATGCTGCGTAGTTGGTCATCTTCTTTTCTGTAACGCAATGCCTTTTTCCGAAGTTCTTCCGGCAATCCGCACAGTATTTCTTCAGCTTTGGGCTTGATGGTGCGAATGTCGAGAAGAGTCAGCCATACACGTATCACTTTATGCCCAATGCTCTGTAGATTTCTGGAACGATAATATCAAGCGATGGGTCATCCATCATCAAATCATGCTCGTGAGGGGTGTGAATGAGTCGGAATAAGTCATTGTTGCAGTAATTCATGTAATTTCCGGCGGGTAATTCCATCATTTTCTCCCAATATTTACGGGCATTCCCAGACGACTCAGCGGGAACCATGTCGGGCTTGAAGTAAGTTACTGGGCCATTGAAGAATGACGGCACATGATTGGCCATGTCGTAATATACATGCTCCGAGTTGATGATCATAGCTTCGAGCATTCCGGCTTCACGGAGGTCGGCGAAAAGCGGACTTGTCTCGAAATATTCGCGCCCCGATGAGTCAAACATACTCTGAGCCATTTGCCTTAATGCCGGGTCTGTTATCGCGTGGGAGTCCAACATAAACAGGTATTTGACTTCCTCGCCCGCGTTCTGAAGCTGGCAAGCCATTTCGTGAGCCACAATTCCGCCATAGCACCATCCGCCAAGAATGTAAGGGCCTTCGGGTTGATGGCGTTTGAGGATCTCCACATACCTTTTTGCGATGTTGGGTATACCGTAAGTAGCCTGCGCAATGTGCCAGAGGTTGAACGATTCAATCACGGAGAATGATATTCGTTCGCTGATTCTGCTGGCGAGTCGGTAATATGCCTCGCTACCTGTGTTGCCAGTGTGTACAAACGTCATATGAGGGCCGCTGTTCTCCGAGTATATGCAGATTTCCGGGGGGATTTCGGTCTTTGAACGCGCAAATTTCCTCAGCTTTGACTTGTGAGCTGTTTTCGTCTTGCGCGGTAAATCTCCTGTGAGAGTCCCGTCAAAGATTTCTCGCCAATCCCGTAAAGATCCATCATTGGGATTCTTCTCCTCAAGCACTGACATTATACGAGCAATATATTTCCGCATTTGGGCTTTGTTGAAGCTGACATAGCACGTCATTATGTACAGGTAACTTTTCTCGTTATCCTCAACGCAAAGGACTCTGATGGGTGAATCCCTCTGCAAGTCAATAGGTCTGTAAAGCATATTCCTGAACTGCCTCAGATTTTCAGCGTCAAGATTTTCTGCCTTCACGATTTGAGCGGGGATCTTCCTGTCAGTAATCACCTGCTGTATTACTCGCGTACGATGGAATACGATTGCCGAGCGTAATTCTTCGTTTTCTTCCGCCGCTGTATCAAGTGCGAGGCGCAAATTTTCCTCCTGAATAACGCTGTCAACCTGAAGCATGTAGACGGCTATGAAGCTGTTTCTGTCGGGATAAAGTATGCAGTCAAAAAGCATGTCGTCTTGTTCCGGCGTAATGGGAAGCACCTTCTGTATGTGTTCACCGCGTGAGGCGAAATCGTCAATAATCGCGTTATATTCTTCCTCTGACCACAATTTAGCGTAATCAACCTCAGCTTCATCAGCGATTTTCCGCAGGACATTCAGCTTCAGTATTTGCGATGTCGTAACCTTTATGCCTTGTGGACGCAATAACGCCGCCAGCTTCATGGCCGTGATTGATGACCCGCCGAGCTCCGTGAATGTGTCTTCAGGTTCAGCCGATG
>JAFSKY010000078.1 GCA_017448685.1 Synergistaceae bacterium | reverse complement strand
CCTGACAAACGCACAAGAGACCGTAGAAATCCCTACAAGCTCAGCCAAAGACCTCACGTACACAGCAACATGGTGGAGGAGAAGCACAACCACAACAGCGTTCACGCCCAATAGTGATGGCAAGCCTGAAGTCGCGTATCACTCAATGGTTCTCGGCGGGCAGATTAGCGTCATGTTCTACGTATATTTCCCTGACGATGGGAAAACGACAGGCGATAACCTTGTTACGCACGAGAACAGCACTATATCTTTCATTATGAGCGGAGCCACAGAGCCGGAAAGCTATAACATCTGGACGAACGAATGCAAGAAGACTCTGACAGACGGGACTCATACGTTCTACGGCTATGAGTGCTTCATCAGCTCAATACAGATGGCAGATGACATAACCGTAAAGCTGACTTGCACCAATAATGACGCATATAAGGATGGTGTCGAGCTTCAGAAATACAAAGCGTCAACATACCTTAGCGCGCTCAAGGGTGAGGAGGCTGCCCAATCTGTAGAAGCGCAGGCTCTTGGTGTGGCAATCATGGATTACGGCCACTATGTTCAGGTCATGCTCAATGGCAAAAACGGGTGGAAGCTCGGTGAGGACCACGAAGCAATAGACGCTGGCAGCAGTGAGCTTACTGAATCAGATGCTAACCTCTTAGACACCCACTCGATAATCTCGACTAAGGAAGCATACGACACAAACATAGCTGAGATGAAGTTCTCCCTGCTCCTTGATTACGTTACGACTCTGAGGCTTTACCTGAAGAAGGCTGAGGACTACGAGGGCGACATTACCGCAACTCTAGCGAACGGCGACACTCACACCATAACCGCAAAAGCTGAGGAAACTGAAAGAACTGACGATGATGTCAAAGGCTATTACGTGCTTGACATCGCAAACATTGCGGCTCATGAGCTTGCAGACAAGCATATAATCACCATCACGGCGGGCAGTCAAGATTTCACCGTAACTTTGTCGGCGTTATCATATGCTAAGGTTATCCTCGCAAATGAGTCCGACACCTATGATGACGCCATGAAGAACGCTATGACAGCCCTATGCAACTACTACACAGCCACAACGACCTACCAGGCATCCATAGCAAGCTACCCTGACTACGTAGGCGCAACAGACAGCAACAACTGAGGAGGTGAACAGAATGAAGCAGTATGAGTCAATCGAACTCGAAGTGATACGCTTTGAGGATGCAGACATCATCACGACAAGCGACGTTGAAACACCCGTAATCCCCTTCAACAACTAGGCGTAACATTCTCACAGGCAACATGACCATCAATGCAGGGCGGAATTTCCCTCCGTCCTGTTTTTTTTGCTCGAAATCAATCGGGTATAATCTTCGCGGAGGATGATAGATTGTGAAGAAACTCATGATACTAGGAGGGACGCGCTACATAATCCCCATCATAAAGGCCGCACATAAACTCGGCCTCCACGTTATAACATGCGACTACCTCCCGGACAACCAAGCCCACAAATACGCTGATGAATATTGCAACGCCAGCGTTGTGGACAAAGAAGCCGTGCTTGAGGCGGCGAAAAGGCTCAGGATTGACGGCATAATATCCTTTGCGTGTGATCCGGGTGTAGTGTCAGCAGCATATGTTGCGGAAAAACTTGGGCTTCCGTTTCAGGGGTCGTATGAGTCTGTGAGAATCTTGCAGGACAAAGGGTTATTCCGAAAATTTCTCGCCGATAACGGATTCAATGTCCCCAAGGCAAAACGCTACACACGCTCCGAGATTGGGACGGCAAAAAACGATGCTGGCTATTTCCGCTGGCCTGTGATAGTCAAGCCAGTAGATTCAGCGGGCAGCAAGGGAGTTACGCGGGTTGACTCGCCTGAAATGTTAGGTGGAGCGATTGAGAGGGCGTTATCCGCGTCAATATGTGGGGCGTTTATCGTTGAGGAGTTCTTAGAGTTTGAGGGCTTCCAGTCCAGCACAGACCCTTTCACCGTTGACGGCGAGCTTGTATTCATGCCGTATTCAGACCAGCTTTTTGACGCTAAAGCCGATAACCCTTACGCCCCAGCCATGATTATATGGCCTTCCACGATGAAGCATGAGCATCAGAAGACTCTTACGGGTGAAATACAGCGTCTGATGAAGCTACTTGACATGAAGACGGGTATCTACAACATAGAAGCCCGCGTAAGCTCTGACGATAAGCCATATATTATGGAAGTGTCGCCCCGTGGCGGTGGGAACAAAATCGCCGAGATTGAGAGCCTCGCATATGGCATTGACCTTATAGGGAACGAAATACGCAAGGCCGTGAACAT
>JAFSKY010000077.1 GCA_017448685.1 Synergistaceae bacterium | reverse complement strand
GTATCACGTTCAAGAGTCTCATACGCATCTTCACCGTCTGAGGGGATTACGTGTTCAGGCCCGGCGGAAATTGCGCGGACTATGAGGGATTCGGAGCTGTTCCATCCGCTTACAGCAAGGTAATCAACGGCCATGTAGAATCCCCATGAGATCAGCACGGCAACAATAATCCTTAGCGCAAAACTTTTAGCTGTCATAATCGAATCCCCTCACGGCGATAAAATTTTTCATGTCATCAGGCAATGGAGCAACAAACTTTTTCCCGGCAATTTCGCTCAATGATTCTGGCAAGTCTTCAGGGAACAACAATTCATGCGCATGTAAGAGCGGGCGAGATATGTCTTTGGCTTTTCTGTTGGCGGTGAAGTCGCCGTATTTCCTGTCACCTAATATAGGATGATGAATGTATGCGGTATGAACACGAGCTTGATGAGTTCTCCCGGTGAAAAGCTCAAGCCTTGCTAGCGAATATTCCCCGTCTGAAGCTAGGCACTCGCAATGAGTTACGGCCTTCAAGCCTTCGGGGGAAACCTTTACCGTGTTGTTGTCGGCATCCTTCAGTAATGGAGCGTCAACCGTAATTTCGTCCGGCATTCGTCCAACAGTTACGGCCATGTAGAACTTGCGTACCCTCCTAGCCTTGAACAATTCTTCCATAGCTCGCAATGAGTCTCCGTGCAAGGCAACCGCAAGAACTCCTGTAGTGTTTCTGTCGAGGCGGTGAACAGGTGCAGGGGTATTCGAGGCATATACTCCCCTAACGCGTGAGATTATGCTGTCGCCGTTGGGTTCGTCGGGCTGTACGAGCATTCCGGCGGGCTTGCTGAGGATTAACACGCTCTCACCCTGAAATATGACGTGGATTTTTCCCCAGCCAGTATGCTTGATTGGGCGTTCTTCATTCATTGCCCACGGCACGAGAACTTCATCCCCTGACGCAACATGAACGCTTCCATCACCGACTCTGACTCCGTTCACGCGGATTGCTCCTTTGCGGATGGCCTTCATGATTTCGCCGAGTGTTACGGCCTTGAAGGAACTGCGCAACATTCGGTCAAGCCTCCTGCCGTCATCATCACGCGTGATTCTGAGTGTGCTGCTCATTTCGTGAAGATTCCACGCCACAAACGGCGCTCGATTGCAGGGAGGTAATCAGTAACATCACTCTGACCGTTCAGCGCATCAATCTGGGACTTCCAGTATGACAGCTTGAAGTCGACATCATCAGCAGCACTCACGATAAATGCTTCAGGCGTTACAGGCACAACGGGTGAGCCGTATTCTTGCCTGCCGTGATGGCTTATGAGTATATGCCCCAATGCGAGCGTCAAATCATGGTCAAGACCTTCAATTTCTGCATACCTTATGAGCATGTTATAGCCCAGCGTTATATGTTCGATTGCTGTTCCCGCTACAGTAACTTGCGGCATTGGACTCACTGAATACGCTTCGAGCTTGCCTATGTCGTGAAGCAATGCCCCAGCAATAACCAGATCCATATTCACGGGAATCATGAAATCCCGGTAATGTTTGGCGATGTCCCTTGCACCTAATGCGACTGATACGGAATGTTCAAGGAGTCCGCCCGTGTACGCATGGTGAAGAGTTACGGCAGCAGGCCATGACTTGAATTTTTCCCACAAGTTATGTTTGAAGAATACAGCGTCAACGAAATCACGCAGAGGCTTGTGCGATATTTCAGCTATGAGATTGATGAATGTCTCTTCAAGGAATTGCGGTTCAACTGGTGAGCGTTTTGTGAATGCGCGCGGCGGATAATCCTGCTGGTCAAGATACCATACCTCGTCAAAGTTGTATTGCAACAAGTCTCTGAACTCGGCTATATGTCCCTCGATTCTGACGCTTGAACCCTCGAACCTGAGTCCGCAGTTGTCCGGGTCAATAGGGAAGTTGTCGCCGCCTTGTGTGTTTCGCCACGATGAAGCAGGCCAGACTTTGCCGTCAAGGTCTCCAGTTGGGTCGCTTAACGTGATGTCCCAGAATACATTGCTGTTGCGGTCAACTCGGCGTGTGAATTTGGAGACTATACCCATTGCCTCGAAGTCTGAATTTTTGGGGAGCTGCTTTATCTCCCGGATAGTGAGAATGCTGTCCATTGTGAGATGAGAATTTGTGCCTTTCGTGTTTGAGTTGGTAATATTATATAGCACGCTCTAAGGGGGAATAATCACAATGATACTTTCAGGATTGGAGATTAAGAAGCACATCGGCCGGGAAATAATCATAGAGCCATTTGACGAGTCGAGACTCAATCCTAACAGCTACAACTTGTCGCTTCATGATGAGCTTTTAGTGTACACGAATGAGACTCTCGACATGAAACACGATAACTCCTCACGCAAAATCACAATCCCAAACGAAGGACTCACATTAACGCCGGGAAAATTGTATCTCGGACGCACAGCCGAATATACTCGCACAGAAGGCTATATACCTATGCTTGAAGGACGCTCCTCAATAGGGAGGCTCGGAATATGTATACATGTTACAGCGGGATTCGGGGATGTTGGCTTTGCGGGATATTGGACGCTGGAATTATTCTGCGTTCAGCCCGTGAGAATCTATGCGGGAGTCCAGATTGCGCAGATCTATTATCACACGATAACGACTCCATATGAGAATTACTCATCAGGCAAGTACCAGAACAATACGGGCATTCAGGCTAGCATGTTGTATAAGGAGTTTGGGCTATAATAGCTTATCCAAAATAAAGACAGGAGACCGGGTAATGAAGATTGAGCATGTTGCTATGTATGTGAACGACCTAGAAGCCGCCAAAAATTTCTTCGTGAAGTACTTTGACGCTAAACCCACAGAGAATTACTACGAGAACGCAATACAATTCCGCTCATACTTCTTGACGTTCACGGACGGAGGCTCAAGGCTCGAACTCATGACCAAGCCCGGAATGACTGATGACCCCAAAGGCAGAGACAGAACAGGCTACATCCACATTGCTATAAGCGTAGGGAGCAAAGAGAGAGTTGACCAGCTCACAGCGAGGCTCAAAGCTGACGGTTTCAGAATAGAGAGCGGGCCGAGAACTACAGGGGATGGCTATTATGAGAGCTGCGTTATCGGCATTGAGGGTAACCAAGTAGAAATCACCGTGTAAGCTCATAGATGGGAGCTGTGTTATGCCGTGAATGAACTCGGAATGATAGTGAACTTACGCAAGCCAGAAGCCTTGAACATGGCCGGAAAATTATTGCAATGGGGAAAAGATAACGGCTGCCCCTTCCTTTTACCGCACCAAGAAGCCAGCGCACTCACAACCGCCGGGCTTGACGATGAGCAATGGCTGAAGACCGTCAAACTTGCTGTAGTAATTGGCGGGGATGGTACATTTCTCCGGGCGGCGCGTTACATCATGGGTACGGACATAATACTTCACGGCATAAACTTAGGGCATTTAGGCTTCCTCGCCTCAACAAGCCCAAATGAATACGTGCAAGACCTCACCGACATAATTCACGACAACTTCACCATTCTAGAACGCAGAGTCTTACGCTGTGTACTGTATCATGACGACTCACCGCTCCACAAAATTTATGCCCTGAATGATATTGTCCTCACTACAAACGCTATAGCACGTCTTGTACATATCGAGATACGTTTCAACGACAAATTTTTTTGCGTCCTTCCTGCTGACGGCGCAATAGTCTCAACTCCAACAGGCTCAACAGCATATGCCCTTTCAGCCGGAGGCCCGATTATTCCCCCTCACATGAATGCGATGATACTTGCTCCGTTATGCGCACACACGCTCTACTCACGGCCAATAACAGCGGGCGATGATGACACAATAACGCTAATCCCTCGCGGAATATCACGGGACTTGATGCTGACTCAAGATGGGCAATTGGCGTATGAGGTATTTCCCGGCGACGAAATAGAAGTCAGGCTCTCACGCACCAAGAAAATACGCACGTTGAATCTTCCAGGGCGTAACTTCCTCGACATAGTGCGCGAAAAATTAGGCTGGGGGCAGGCATACAAGATTGATTGAACGGCTCATAATACGCAACATAGGAGGCATTAAGGCGGCTGAGCTTGAGTTTTCTCCCGGCCTCAATGTGATTACGGGTGAAAGTGGCGCGGGGAAATCCAGCGTTGTGCGTTCGCTTGAGCTTCTTGCAGGCACAAGAGGAGGCGTGAAATTCATACGTGCTGGCGAATCAAAAGGAGTCGTTGAAGCCGACTTCACAGAATGCGCTGTAATGCGTGAGGTTCTCAGCACAGGACGTTCACGGGCGAAAATTGACGGTGTAGCTATCGGACTCAATGAATGCGCCGAAAGAGTCAATGCCCTAGTGAGAATACAGAGTCAGTTTGCACAAATGGAATTGTTAGAGCCTGAACGACAACTCGCAATGTTAGACTCCTGCCTTCCTGCTGAAACACGCGATGAGACAATACCCGCATTCCGTGAGATTTACGACAAGGCCAGCGCAACAGCAAGAGACCTCCGAGCCGTGAAGAAACGTCGCGCAGAAATCGAACGCAAATACTCCAACGCCCGCGAAATATTCAGCCTCGTCAAAACAGCCAAGCCCGAAGAAGGTTTAGAGCTTCGACTCGAAAATGAATTATCCGACATAACTCACAGAATCTCACGGCGCGAAAAAGCTCGTGAAAGCCTTGACGCTCTCACAGGGGGATTATCTGAACGCGGCATAATCGGAGGGGCTGAGTCATGCTTTGAGGCTCTGTATGACTTCATGAATGATGATGAGGCCGAAGAGGTTAGACGCTCAATTGATGTCCTTTACGGAGCTGTGAAGGGTCTCAATGTCGGCAAAACTTCAGATGACGAGGCTTTGCGTGAGGAAACAGAGACACGTTTAGGGGCTTTGCGGAGATTGAAGCGACTGTGCAATATCCCAGATGAAAACGAGCTGTTGACTTATTGCGGCGAAATCTATACCAATCTCGAATGGCTCGAAAAAAGTTACCCTGAGCTTGAAGAACTTTCAGCGCGTTCACTTGACGACAAGAAGAAAGCTAATGCCCTCGCTATGGAAATACGGCGGGCGCGTCATGAGGCTGGCGAAATTCTTGCGGGGCGTGTCAATACCCTGCTTCCTGAGCTGGCCATGACGGGAATAACTTTCGGGATAAACTTCACTGGCCTGCAAAAGCTCCGTCGTGATGGTGCTGATGATGTAGAGTTCACACTCACTGACGACACAAGATCCGGGCGCGTTGACCGCATAGCTTCAGGAGGTGAGCTGAGTCGTTTGCTGCTTGCGTTACAGCTGTCATTGCCGGAAGAATGGCTGCCACCCGTGATTGTGTTCGATGAGGTTGAAGCGGGGTTAGGTGGAGTTGCGGCGGTGCTGTCAGGATTGCGGCTGCGTGAGTTATCGCGAAAATGTCAGGTTATCCTCGTTACACATGAGGCTAGTATTGCGGCATTGGGGGACTCTCACATTCTGATTCAGCGTTCAGGGGGTGAAAGCGTAATGCGTGGGATTGACGGTGAAGACAGAGTCAGGGAGATTGCTCGTATGCTGTCAGGGTCGCCGGACATGGCCGAAGCGTTAGAACACGCAAAAATCCTCCTCAGTTAGCCCGGAAATTCACAACACAAAGGGGTTATTCTCTCATGCGCAAAGTATTATTGTTCGCTACACTTCTCATATCAACATTCCTCATCACACAATCTGAAGCAAATATCACGCCCGTAACATCACTCCCAAAATACGAATGGCAAAAACACGCCTCATTCCCTGATTGGCTCGGAAGAACTGATGACACACTCGCCATGAACAATATGATGAGCTTCATGTTCTGGCACGGTCAAGGGAAAATATATCTCCGTGTCTCATCACGCGCAAAAAGTTTCAGGCTCTACCTTAACGGCACAAGCATAGACACATCACACGCACTTGCAGGGGGAATCTATGAGGCTGATATTTCCGGCGCAACAGTTGACGGCATAAACACGCTCCATATTTCACGCATTGAGCCTTATGGTGTGAAGAACGCTGTTGAAGTGTACGTGCCTTATCCCGTTGTCATTGAGGGTAGCCCACAAGATGAAGGCATATCCTCCGAATCACTCGCGCTGATTTCCGGCATAATATCGTCAGACATTGCACACGGCTTCCCAAGCGCACAGCTCGCCATAATCCGAAATGGCAGACTCATATACTCTAACGCATGGGGAAAAACTGACTCTGCCAATCCAAATAGCCCCAAGGTTACGCGTGAGACTCTCTATGATTTGGCATCAGTCAGCAAAGTTTTGACGGTGAATTACGCGGTGCAAAAGCTCGTTACGGATGGGAAACTCGACATTGACGCGAGAATAGCGGACATATTCGGGCGTGAGTTCCTTGACGGCACAATCAAAGCTCCTTACGCCACAGCAAGCGCAAAAACTATGCGGGCGTGGAAGTCGTCAATCACAGTGCGTGATGTAATGTGCCACAGAGCAGGCTACCCCCCAGAGATTCACTATTACGACAAGAATTATGACCTCTCAGCGTTCAAGCACAACGACAAATCCCACAACGCTCTATATTCCGGCATAACTCCAAGCCCTGAAACACGCTCAAGAACATTCCGGGCAATAATGCAGACTCCGTTACAGTATCAGCCACGCACGAAAACAGCCTATTCTGATGTGGATTACATGCTACTATGCTTTGCTGTCGAGAAAATCACGGGCATGACTCTTGACGCGTATTTATCCGCAAATTTCTGGCGGCCTATCGGACTCACTCATATAACGTTCAATCCCCTCAAGAGCGGCTTCACTGCTGACGATTGCGCAGCAACAGAGATTCACGGCAACATGACGACACGCGGATATGCTGTGAATTTTCCCGGATTGCGTGATTACGTGCTGAAAGGTGAAGTACATGATGAGAAGGCGTTTCATTCGATGGCGGGCGTTTCAGGCCATGCAGGATTGTTCGCAAACGCTGAGGATGTCGCAAAACTCCTTTCGGCCATGCTTACGGGGGGTTATGGCGGTCATAGATTCTTCTCGCGGAATGTGATTGACATGTTCACGTCTGCACAGGACAAAGGCGCGGGGATTTGGGGCGTTGGCTGGTGGCGTGAGGGCGATTACGGTCGAGCTTGGTATTTCGGGACTCAGTCGGCTTCTGGGGCATTCGGTCATCAAGGCTTCACCGGGACTCTTGTCATGGTTGACCCATCGCGTAATCTCGTCATAGCGTACTTCACGAACAAATTGAACTCGCCCGCCGTTATGCCGTTGAGTCGAAGAAAAACTTTTGCGGGGCATTGGTACACGGCTTCAACATTGGGATTTGTGGCACAGATTCTTGGCGTGAATGACGCGGGGGAATTGGACTCATTGCTTGCTGACATGGCCGGAGGGAGCGTGAAATTGATTCCTGCTGGGGCGGGGAAAAATCATCCGTCTGTGAAGAATGCTGAGAGCAAAATAGATTTACTGAGTCGCAGAGAGGCTTATGGGGATTATGCCACGAGATTAAAGAACATGCTACCTAAGTGAAACACGCCCACTATATACGAACAATAAATCATGAACAATCTAACAATCTCCACTATAATATTTACATCCACAAAAATTAAGGAGCTGAAGTTTGCATGATATTTGAACAGTTCAGCAAAATAGGAATCATTCCCGTAGTCGTGCTTGATGACCCCAAAGACGCGGCTCCCCTCGCGAAGGCTCTTTGCGAGAACGGACTCCCCTGCGCTGAGGTAACGTTCAGGACAGCGGCGGCAGAAGAGACAATCCGCATAATGTCCCGCGAATTTCCCGACATGCTTGTAGGAGCTGGGACAGTCCTCACAACAGAGCAGGCTGACCGGGCAATTGCAGCAGGCGCGAAATTCATCGTAAGTCCTGGACTGAATCCCAAGGTCGTGCAGCACTGCATAGACAAGAGCATACCCGTAACACCCGGCACACAGACACCCAGCGAGATGGAGCAGGCGTTAGAGCTTGGCTTGAAGGTCGTGAAGTTTTTCCCGGCTGAACCCGCTGGAGGACTCGCAATGATTAAGGCCGTTGCAGCACCTTACACGGAGCTTAAATTCATGCCCACAGGCGGAATCAATGCCAAAAACGTGCGCGATTACCTCGCCTACAACAAGATTATAGCTTGCGGAGGCTCATGGATGGTCAAGAAGGATCTCATAGCGGCTGGCGAATGGGATAAGATTGCGGCAATGGTGAAAGAGGCCGCTGAAATCGTCAAGGAAGTGAGGAAGTAAACTATGGAGCTAAATCTCAGGCCGAAAAGTGAATGCAGGTTTGACGCGGTAAGCCTTGGAGAAGTCATGCTGAGGCTTGACCCGGGCGAGGGAAGAATACGTACAGCGCGTTCGTTCAGGGCGTGGGAAGGCGGCGGAGAATATAACGTAATTCGCGGCCTGCATAAGTGCTTCGGAATGGACACGGCAGTGATTACGGCGTTTGCTGACAACGAGGTAGGAAGGCTCATGAAGGACTTTATCGAGCAAGGCGGAGTCAGCACGAGCCTAATATACTGGAAGAAGACTGACGGAATTGGCCGCATTTGCCGCAACGGAATCAACTTCACGGAACGCGGATTCGGGATTCGCGGTGCTGTAGGATGCTCAGACCGTGCCAACACAGCAATCTCTCAGGCAACCCCGGAGGATTTCGATTTCGATTACATTTTCGGGAAACTCGGAGTACGCTGGCTTCACACTGGCGGAATCTACGCGGCATTATCGGAACAAGCCTGCGAGACAGTCATAGCCGCCTGCAAAGTTGCCAAAAAGTATGGGACTCTCGTCTCGTATGACCTCAATTACCGCCCGTCAATGTGGAGTGCTATCGGAGGTCAGGCCAAAGCTCAGCAGGTGAACAGGGAAGTGGCTCAGTATGTCGATGTAATGATCGGCAATGAGGAAGATTTCACAGCGTGCTTAGGCTTCCAGATTGAGGGCAACGACGAAAACTTGAAGGAACTCAATATTGAGGGCTACAAGAAAATGATAGGCGAGGCGGCGAGGACATATCCGAATTTCCGGGCAGTCGCAACAACTCTGCGCACAGTTCGCACAGCAACCGTAAATGACTGGAAGGCAATATGCTGGGCAGGCGGAGAAATCTACATGTCGAAAGCGTATGACGGCCTCGAAATCATGGACAGGGTCGGCGGAGGAGATTCGTTTGCGTCAGGACTGGTATACGGCCTCATGACGACAGGCGACCCCGAAAAGGCCGTGAATTACGGTGCAGCTCATGG
>JAFSKY010000076.1 GCA_017448685.1 Synergistaceae bacterium | reverse complement strand
GGAATTAACCCCTCTTAGCGCAAGCACAAAATACAGGCTTCCACACTGATATAATCTTATCTCCAGCATATATTTTCAGGAGATGAGCTTTTCACATGCATAACCCCTTCATTGATGACCCTATAGCTACCTTACTCGGCGCATGGTCCATCGAAATCAACGCTTATTCCGTAACATTCAGAATACTTCTTGTGATAGTCTTGGCCTCCCTCATAGGTTGCGAGCGGTCGAGCAAAAGACATTCGGCAGGCTTGCGGACGTTCATCATTGTGTCAATGGCCTGCGCCGTTTCAGCCATGCTTGACAGGTGCATTCTTGCCTTACATCCAGGCGGAATCCCGATAATTTCGGCAGCTTCCGTTGTGTCTGTCGCTACCCTCAGCGGTAATTCAATCCTCTTCAGCTCACGAAGCCAGATCAAAGGCATAACCACATCGGCAGGACTCTGGGCTTGCGGGATTATAGGCCTCGCAGCTGGAGGAGGGCTTTACACCATAACGCTAATATCATTCTTCGCATTGCTCATTTGCATATCATTGCTGCCTAAAGCTGAAGCTGTACTCAAAGACAGGTCAAATCATTTCGAGATTCATCTTGAACTCAAGAACAGCTATAACCTTCAAGATTTCGTTACGACAATACGCAAGCTCGGACTCAAAATTGACGACATAGAGTCAAATCCTGCCTACACAAATTCAGGACTAAGCGTGTATTCTGTCTCAATGACTATCAGTGAGCGCGACTTCAAGAAATACAAGAAGCATAAGGATATTATTGAGGCTCTGAGGACGCTGGATTACATTCACTACATCGAGGAAATGAAGTAAAACTGCCCACGCTTACAAGATTGGCGCAATTCACATACCACTTGCGTTTTGCTAAAATGTTCAGCATAAATCCATAATAAAGGAGATAAATTTATTCATGCAGATTTCTGTAACAAAGAATCCGCATCCCGGGAAAATGCCCCCGGAGAATCAACTCGGCTTCGGAAAAATCTTCAGCGACCACATGTTCATAATGGACTACACAGACGCAGACAAATGGCACAACGCCAGAATCCTCCCTTACGGCCCCATACCCCTTATGCCTTCAGGAGATGGAATCCAGTACGCTAACACAGTCTTTGAGGGCATGAAAGCATATCGCTGGGCGGATGGCTCAATACATCTCTTCCGTCCAACAGAAAACGCCAAACGCATCAACATTTCAGCCGAACGCATTGGCCTTCCACAAGTCCCGGAAGATATGTTCCTTGAGGCTGTGCGCGAAATGGTCAAGATTGACGCGTCATGGGTGCCATCAAGTGAGGGAACTTCGCTGTACATTAGGCCGTTCATCTTCGCTACGGATGAGGAGCTTGCTCTTCACGGAATCCACAAGGCTATTTTCATGGTCATACTTTCACCGAGTGCAAGCTATTTCGCTGAGGGTATCAAGCCCGTTAAAATCATGCTTGAGACTGAAGATGTCAGAGCTGTGCGCGGTGGAACTGGCTACACGAAATGCGGAGGGAATTACGCGGCCTCAAATAGGGCTGGTGATAGAGCTATGGAGAAGGGATATTCCCAAGTCTTATGGCTTGACGGCGTTCACAGGAAATACATTGAGGAAGTCGGTGCTATGCATGTCATGTTCAAGATAAAAGGCACTGTAGTTACTCCATCGCTTGAAAACGGCTCAATTCTCGGAGGCATTACCCGCAAATCATGCCTCGAAGTGTTACGGCATTGGGGCATCCCTGCTGAAGAAAGGTTGCTTAGCGTTGATGAGCTTATCGGTGCTGCTGAGAATGGCGACCTTGAAGAGGCTTTTGGCACTGGTACAGCGGCTGTAATTTCTCCGATTGGCGAGCTTTTCTACAACGGCAAAAAATACACCGTCAACGGCTTCAAGATTGGCGATGTTGCGCAGAGGCTCTATGATGAGCTTACCGGGATTCAGTGGG
>JAFSKY010000075.1 GCA_017448685.1 Synergistaceae bacterium | reverse complement strand
GAAAATATATTTCGGGGGGAGTAAAGACACCTGCAATGATTGACATATTAGAGCAATGCGAGACCCTCAAACTAATATTGCGGCATAAAGCAGAGGAATTAGCGCAACAGGAACATTTGAGGGAGCTTGACGCAAAACGGGCTGACCTTGACAGGAGGACGGCTCTTTTTGTGCCATCAAGACAGAGGTTAGAGCGTGGCGGAAAAACATTAGAGCTTGGCGAGGAATATGAAGCCATAAAGGATTTGCGAGAACAGCGCGGGAAAAACAAAATCCGTCAGGACTCATTGCGTGATGACATGGCCGAAGCCCGTACAGCCCTACAGAACGCTGAAGAAGCCCTAACCATAATCGAGGCCGAATACCGCGACAGACTCACCGAGCAAACGAAGCTGACTAATCTCGCGCAAAGGGTGAAGGCTCTTGACGTGCAAATAGCTGACCTCCAAGACACAGCAATACAGGCTAGGAATGAATACGAAGAGTCAGAACGCAATTACCGGGAATGTTCAGCGCGTGTTGAGTCGGAACAATCTGGGCTTGAACGTTTAGAGCTTGCATTACGTGAGGCGCGGAAATTCTTGCAGACACACTCCACTGACGAAAAGTTGCAGACTGGCTTGTCGGGGATTCAGAAATGTTTTGCCATGTTCGTGCAGGCTGATGAAAAGCATACCTCCCTCAAAGCGTCATGGTCGCGGGCGATTCAACGTAAGCTACAGGCTCAAAGCATCCTCAATGACAGGAGCGCGATGTTCTCGGACGTAAATCACCGTTACGCGGTAATCGAGAAGAATTACGCACGAGCAAGAGCATTCTATGAGAGTACTTTGCGCGGGAAAACTATATCTGAATGGCGCGAGATTTGCGACTCAAGCGTGAAAAAGCTGGCTGAACTTGATGAACTGTACAAGAAATTCCAAGAGGTTAGAGACCTTGAAGAACGCTTGCGGGGATTCCAGGATATACGACTCCGCATTCAGCAAGAAACACGAAGCCTAAATATTCGCGACGTTGAGCAATCTGGGAGGATGCATGAGTTACAGCAGAAAGCCGAACACCTCGAAAAACGCGCCGCCCTTTTACGCCGAATAGAAGACCTTGACGCGGTGAGGGAGCTTTTGCAGGACGGTACAGCCTGCCCCCTTTGCGGGTCAATCACACATCCTTACACATCTGGAGCAGTTATCCCTGACCCCGAGGAGGTTCACAGGCAACTTGAAGAGACTCAGAGGGAGCTTGACGAATTACGCGATGAGTTAGCGACAAGGCAGACAAAAGCCGGGAAGTTAGGCGAGGAAATTTCAGCTGTTGGACGCGACGAATCCGAAATCAGAAGGAAGGCCAACGAGCTTAACGCGGAAATATCATCGAAGGTTTCAATCTTGGGACTCAAAATCAGCGCAGGAATATCGCCGTTTGAGGAGCTTGACCGCGAACGCCAGAGAACTCGCGACACATTACAGCTTGCCCGCAACGCCGCCGACACAGCCGAATCCGCTGAACGTGCAATGAAGGCAGCAGAGGATGAACTCGACAAAATCCGTGAGACTCGTGGGGAAGTTACTCGCTTTCATCAGGATGCTTTGTTCGCATTCCAGAACGCTAAAGCTGAGGAAGAACAGTTTGACGCTGAGACAAAGACACAGGCCGAAATTGTCGTAAGTCTTAGGCGAGAATTAATCTCACAGGTTACCCCTTACGGCTATAAGGCATTGCCTGACAGAAATCCGGGTGAAGTCATCGAGGCTCTTGAACGCAGAATGAATGAGTGGATTGAAGGCTCAAGGAAGCGTGATGAACTTGAACGCGAATTATCCCTAGCCAACACGAAAATGAACAACCTCAAGAAAGACCGTGAAGCCCTGAGAGGGAAGCGTGATGAGCTTGCTGGAAGGATGAAAGCTGTTGAGGCGGATCGTGATAGCGTGCAACAACAAAGGGTGATTCTTTTCGCGTCAAAGAATCCTGACGATGAAACCTCACGTATGAATGCCGACATCGAAGCATTACGCGCACAACTCAATGAACGCCGCGAAGATAGGAACATGAAATCACAGGCACTTGACCGAATTATGACAGCTGTACACACATTAGAGACAGAGACGGCAACAGGGCGTGAGGAATTGCAGAGGCATGAAATCAACTTCAGCAAGAGGCTGCTTGCATTGGGATTCAGGAATGAGGAAGATTATTCTGCGGCATGTCTTACGGCAGATGAGAGGCGTGATTTGCAGGGCAGACTCCGTGAGCTTACGCAGGAAGATTTAGACCTCAAGGCGGAACGTGAAAACACGCGGGCAAAAATCCTTGAGCTTCAATCGGACAAACTCAGCATGACGAATGACGAAATCAACGCGGAAATCTCAGCATTGAAGGACTCACTAGCGGCGTTTATGGCTGATACAGGTGAAGAGGCTTCTGCTTATCGTGAAAAGGTGAACGGAGAATTAATCCCGGCGATTAAAGATTTGATGGTGAAATGTGGATTAGAGGAGGCATTCTAGGATGAATGACACGCTGAATAATATGCGGTTCTTTATGGAACGATTGAAGGATATTCCCGCAAATGAAAGTCTGACACTCGATAACGGCTTCTGTGTCTCAACAATTACGGAGGCTGAAAACTGGGTATGTTATCCCGGACGCGTGAAAGCTGCTGAGTCCGTGAAAGCTGCTGCTGAATTTTTCCGTGAACGCAATGAGTTTTTCGTGTGGCCAGTTTTTGACGGCGGCAATGATATTCTCACTATAGGCGGCCTCATTCAATCCGAATCCTTGCGGGCAATGACTCTCGATTCTGATGCGCCTGCTCAAATTCGCGGCAATGACTCTGTAACGTTCAAGGCTGTAACCTCCCCTGAAGATTCAATGCGCTGGGCTGTATGTTCGTGGCAAGGCTTCGAGTATGACGGCGATAACCCATCGGAGGATTTCTGCGAGTTTGCCGGGAATCTTGCGGGCTGTGAGGATTTCGGGCTGTATGTCGCTGAGCTTAATGGCCATGATTGCGGGGCGTTCCTTACGGTGAATGATGACGCGGGATTTATTGGTGTCTACTATTTCGCGGTGATTCCTGAGATGAGGCGTAAAGGTATTGCGGCGGCAATGATGAATGAGATTCGCAGGTTGTCTCACGGGAAAAAGATTGTGCTTCAGGCAACATTAACGGGCGTTCCGTTCTACAGTGCTTACGGGTTCAAAGATTGCGGGGAGATTGAGACTTACCGTAACAGGCAAATTTAACTCACAAAAAACACAAAAAAAGCGGCTGGCGAGAAATTTCCCCGTCAACCGCCCATTATCTTCTCACTTATTCTACAGCAGGTTCAGCGTCAGGAATGAATACGCCTTCTTCAGCCTTCTCATTCTTCCAGATAATTCCGAGTCCTAAAGCCGTCATAGCAAACGCAACAAGGGGATTAAGCCAGTTCATGAAGCAATAAGGCAGGTAATCCAGAGTCGCCACGCCAAGCACAGAGCTGACATATACCCCGCAAGTGTTCCAAGGGACTAATACGCTTGTCATTGTGCCGGAGTCCTCAAGTGAACGCGATAACATTACGGGCGCAAGTTTCTTCCCATTCGGCCATGTACGCTCATCAAATGCACGCTTGAACATTCTGCCAGGGACGATGATTGAGAGATATTGCTCCGACAAAAACACATTCGCCATGAACGCAGACGCAAGCACCGAGCCTATAAGCCCCGCAACACTCTTCACGTGCCTCATGAGCGCGTCAAGTATCACGTCCAAGAATCCGCATACCTCCATGATTCCGCCGAGTGAAAGCGCAACTACGATAAGGCATATAGTCTCAAGCATTGATGTCATTCCGCCGCGTGTGAAAAGCTGAGTGAGTAACCCGCCCACTTTCGCGAAAACGTCAGGTGTAACGCTCAATGCCGGACTCCCTGCCGTGAATGCCTGCGAGAATGTCGACGCTATACCCGAAATCGCTTCTGGTGTTGCAGCCTCCGCAAACGTACCCAAATGTTCAGGCACGTAACCTGAGAATAACACTTCGAGTGCTTCATGAGCTGTTGAGCCGCGAACGAGTGAAATCACTATGCTTGCGGCAATTCCTGAGACGATGCCGGGGATTGCGGGTATCTTCATGAACGCCATCACGATAATCACCATTGGCGGAATGAATGCCCACAGCGAAATGTTGAACTCAGCGCGCATCATCGATTGAATCAGGGCTATACGTCCACCGTCAGAGCCTTGCGCGGAATCTCCCATCATGAACGCTATTATTGCCGTGATAATCAGTGTAGGGATTGTTGACCACATCATAGCTTTAACGTGGTCGAAAAGCTCACTTCCTGCTACAGCCGGGGCAAGGTTGGTTGTGTCTGAGAGTGGCGAGATCTTATCCCCGAAATACGCGCCGGAAATCACGAACCCTGCTGTGATTGGAAGAGGCAATCCGAGTCCCGCGCTTATTCCGATTAACGCAACACCTACTGTTGAGCTTGTTGTCCAGCAGCAACCTGTAGCTATAGCGACAACTACGGAGATTATCAGCGAGGCAAGATAGAAATATCTCGGAGTCATGACTTCGAGGCCGTAATATATCATCGTGGCAACGACTCCGCTCTGAATCCATGACCCAACGAGGCAACCAACAAGCACAAGTATCACGATTGCCTGAATTGAGACCTGAATTGCTCCGGCCATGCCTTTTTCGAGGTCAGACCATGAGCGTTTGAGGTACAGTGCCCCAACGAGAGCCGCGAAGATTGCCGCGAAAAGAAGAGGAACTTGGGCGGGAAGACCGAGTCCGAAGTGTGAACCCGATTCGAGTTCGACATCAACAACGCCGAATGTAACGATTAACGCGCTAACAAGGAGTACAGAAATCGACAGCAAAAGAGACGGACGCTTGCACAATACAACATTCCTCCAGTAAAAAGTGTTGTGATGAAACATTCTCCGACTATACCCGGCAGTGTCCGCCAGAACGTTTGAAGGAATGCTTTTGCCTATTGGGCTTGACGGCTTAATGCGGAAAATCGCGCAAAGTTTACAGCATTTCCCCCAAATTGCAAGAATAAATTTTCATTGACAGCAATCTATGTGTTATGTATCATTCCGCAAAAATAGATAGCCGTCTATTAATCTCAAGGAGTGTTGCGTAATGTTATGGGATTTCGTGCAGTCTCAAGTTTTGGGAATGAAGTGGCTTAGTGATGCCGTGAGTCTTGCGCTTGAAGCAATGGGACTCGATGTGAAATCGGCTGCTGTTGGGAGCGTTCATTTCTTCATCTATGACACCGTGAAAATCTCAATCCTTCTGTGTGTGCTGATATTCTGCGTGTCATACATACAGACCTTCTTCCCTCCCGAACGTAGCAAAAGAATCATGGGGCGTTTCAGTGGCATAAAAGCTAACATCATCGGGGCATTGCTAGGAGCTGTTACACCGTTTTGTTCGTGTTCATCTATACCAATCTTTATGGGCTTCACAAGCGCGGGGCTTCCTCTTGGTATGACATTCTCATTCCTCATATCCTCACCAATGATTAACCCCGGGAGCCTCGTATTGTTGATGAGCATATTCGGGGCAAAAATAGCGGTCGCATATGTCATTCTCGGGCTCACACTTGCTGTTTTGGGCGGGACATTCATTGAGGCTTTGCACATGGAGAAGTACATTGAGGACTTTGTGTATTCACGTCATGGGGTGATTGACGCTGATATTGAGTTCTTGAGCTTTACACGCAAACAGAGACTCGCATACTCGGCGCGTGAGGTTGCAGCTACGTTCAGTGTAGTGTTACCGTATATACTCGTTGGCGTTGGAATTGGTGCGGTGATACATAACTATGTGCCGGAAAAATTCATCACGGCCATACTCGGCGGCAATAATCCTTTTGGCGTAATCATTGCGACTCTCGTGGGGATTCCTGTTTACGCTGATATTTTCGGAACGATACCAATTGCTGAAGCCTTACTCGCTAAGGGGGCTATGCTTGGTACTGTGATGAGCTTCATGATGGCCGTTACGGATTTGAGTCTGCCGTCAATGATAATGCTTCGGCGTGTCATAAAGCCGGGACTGCTGGCAGTGTTTGTGATGGTCTGCGCGACCGGGATAATCATCACTGGCTACATCTTCAACGCAATGGGGATATAACGATGAACGCTCCTGATGTCGCGCTGATATGCCGTGCACTTGGCGACACTAACAGGCTTCAGATTGTCGAGCTTCTCACGCATGGCGAGCAATGTACATGTGTCCTACTCGAACATTTCAGCATAACTCAGCCGACATTGACGCATCACATGAGGGTGCTGACTGAGTGCGGACTCCTGAAATCGCGCAAGGAGGGCAGAAACACATATTACTCCCTGAACTGTGAGACAATGAGCGATTTCCGGGAGTTTATTGCGGGGCTTGTGTGCGGGAAATGATGGCTCATTCCCACTTGCGATAGATTCCTGCCTGACGTTTTGCTTCAGCCTTCTTCGAGATGTGAGTCCCAAGAACGATATTCCCGAAGCCTTTGTGCTGAAGCAATGCCTTCATCCTATTCATGAATGGGCAGGGCAAACGGTGAGCGTTCTCCGAGCATATGCACGAGGCAAAATGAAACGTAACGTCATCTTTGCTGATTCCCTCTTTGCGGAGTCTCATTGCGAGGTTCTCAAGTTTAACGGTGATATTTCCGCAGCACCCTCCGCAGGTCATTGACATGTAGCGCGTCTCAGGAGGATAGCCCTCGAATTTCCCGGCGCGTTCGTAGAAGTCCCTCATACAGAGGAAGCCCGAACATCTTTTCACGACATCATCACACTGAATTATTACGACAAGCATATTAAATCCTCCCATATTTGCCGACAGCATCATCATCAACGGCTGATTCGATTCCGTGCGAGGCAAGAATACTTTTCGCGCGTTCTGAGTCCTCGCTGAGAACGTCAACGAAATATATATCGCGGTCAATTTTTCCATTTGCGCCGAAATTCCTCGGGTCAAGTTTAGATCCGCACCCGCAAGCAAAGAGTGAGTCCGCTGAATAATGCCCGGCCTTTACGTTTTTGAATCCTTCGGACTGAAGCACGTCTTTAATTTTCGTCCACGTGATTTTGTCTTTGCGCTTGAAAATTGTTGCTCTCTTTGCGAACCACATTTTTTATTTTCCGCCTCCCGTTTTGCTTCAAGGTTTCTGAATTATAATCGCCCTGTCAAAAATTTCTCACTCACTTTGCTTTGAAACTTTTGACTCAAACATGGCCGCTTAATTCTGAGACTCACGGAACGCAGTCAGCCGTAAATTTTCCACATAACGATAAATTTTTAGGCTATAATTGAACAATTCACAATCTCAAAACAGGGAGGCTAAAATTTTATGTGGCTGTTCTTGGTATTTGTTACGTTAGTCTTTGGTGCGCTTGCCGGGTTATATGCCTGGACGGTTTACCAGAAGCTCGATGAGTTCAAAATCGGTCATCCCAGCGTTGCTGAACTCTCATCAATCATTCATGAAGGTGCTATGGCTTTCCTCAAAAAGGAATATTCATGGCTCGCTCCGTTCGTAGGAGTCGTTGCTGTACTCCTCATTGCGGCTCCCGGACTCGGACTCGGTTCTGCATTTGCGTTCGTACTCGGTGCGTTATGCTCAGCGACAGCCGGGTGGATAGGAATGTACGTTGCGACAAATTCCAACGGGAGAACGACATATGCGGCACTTGCAGGAATGCCGGCGGAAGAGAAAACAGCGGCAAAGTCAGCAAAGAAATCTGTTGAGCTTGACAAGGCCGAATCAGCAGAAGCCCCCGCGCCAGTTGCAGAAGCTCCGAAATCAGATGGCATACTTTCAGCGGCGGCTGGAACTGCTCTTGAGGTAGCGTTCT
>JAFSKY010000074.1 GCA_017448685.1 Synergistaceae bacterium | reverse complement strand
GTCAATTGTCGCGTACATGAGTGCCATGGGGTTATAGTTCGTTACGCTGTAGGTTGAGCCGTTGCGGTCTAAAAGCTCCTCACGCTTTGAGAGGTCGTTGAACCACTGCATGAATGTTGAGGGTACAGAGCTTTCTCCCAATGACATATTACCGCCCATCAACAAATCATCAAACATCATGCCTCCGACAACGTTCCAATCTATACCGTTGTTTTCGAGGTTGCTTACGTTGATTTCTGCGATGAATCCGCGCAAGAGAATTTGCTTCGGCTGAATGTCTATAGCGTCAAGAATCGGCACGAGTGAGTCAAACTGCCTCTGAGTCGCCGCAAAAATGAGGCTGTTTGTCGCCACGTCAGGAACAACGGTTGCGGGGAATTTCGCCGCGTCAGCACCTAACATTGTCCCTGTTGAGGCCAGCACCTTGGCTACTTGCTCTGATGCTGCTGTAGCGTCAATGTTCTTGAGCTTGTATATATGGAAGTCGCCTATTTTGGAGTCAACATCGAGATCACGTACTATGCTTGTTGCACGGTCAACCGCTGTCCTGTTGCCTATCACGATAACTTTCTTGCTTGGCGCGTCAGCAATCGCATTGAGTCCCTGAAGTGGGCCGTTAGCCTGGGCTATTGCGTTCAATTGGGCAGCGACTGTAGCGGGGTCGCCGTATTTCAGCTCAAATGTTCTGCTGATTCTTGCGCTCTGAGGGGTATCCATCTTGCGGATGAAATCGACAGCCTTGCGAACGTCCGTTGAGCGTCCCTGAAGGAGAATGTCTTTGCCATTGCCTACAGGAAGGACGATAAGCGCCGGGCCGAATGTCTGTTGCAAGCCTGGAATTATGCTCTCAACAGTTACATAGTCTATTGGCACAATGTATGTAACAGTTTCTTCACCGTAGCCCGGGCCTGATTTGCTCCTGTAAACATTTGGTGATGGACTCACGCCTCCCTGCCTCACGATAGAATAGCTACCCATGTCCTGAAGCGATAAGTTATACATCTGGAGGGTTGAAAGCATTACCTCACGTGATTCGCGTATGGTTACAGGTCGGGGAGATATTATTGTGATTTTTGCGTTTACATTGGGAGGAACTATGATATTTTCCTGCAATATTTCAGACATGAAGCGCATGAACCTTACGAGATCCATATCCTTGAAGTTGAACTGTACAAGCCCTGAACGCCTCATAGCTTCTGCTGCGTCCATGAGGTTGCGTTCTTCTTCTGCGCTCATTGTTCCGTTGTCTTGTCCTTGTGTGGGTGTTGCGTTCTGAACGGGGGCAGTTCGTCTTACTGCTGATTCCGCCGTCGCGCTGAATGCGAGAAAGAGTATTGACACGCATAATATTTTCTTGAGATTCAAATCAGGTACATCCCCCGTCATTTTCTATATACCTCATAATAATACCGCATAGCACTGCGGACATATTGTATCAAAAACACGTTGGAAAACTCCCTAATCTATAAATCCTGCAAATGAGGTAGCCTTCTTCGCGTAAAATTTTTGTGAATGAAGGAGGCTCTTTGCGTTTTAATTTTGCGCGGGCATTATAATATTTTCATTTCAATTTTGAGGGAGGCAATGAGTTTATGATTCGTGATGTTAAAGCTGTAGAGATTGATGCTCCAGCCGGGGGAAAAGGGAAAGCCCTGCGTTATGAGATAGTTCCGAAAGAGGAGCTTTACGGGCATGGGAGGCTTTATGCGCGTATGGTGCTTATGCCTGGGACGTTTGTGGGCTGGCATCAGCATGTTCATGACACAGAGCCGTACTACATACTTCGTGGCGAGGGAGATTTCATTGAGGGCAGGACGGAGAATGAGCGTATCAAGACTCATGTTCATGCGGGGCAGGTGTGTGTGATTGAGCCGGGGCAGTGGCATTCGTTGGAGAACAATTCGGACTCTGAGCTTGAGTTTATTGCGCTGATATACAATGAGCCGGGATATGACAACCGTTAAAGGGCGGAATGATGCGTTGCAAGGTCAAAATCCTGTGGGACAATGAAGCGTCTGTTTGGGTTGCGACAAGTGATGACCTGCCCGGGCTTGTGCTTGAATCCGGCTCATGTGATGCCTTAATTGAGCGTGTGAAATATGCTGTGCCTGATCTTATGGACACGAACGGAATCAAGGCTGATTATTGCGACCTGAATTTTATTGCCGACAGATTAGAGCGTGTTCCTGTGGCTAGTTGACACAAACGGCGTGTATTTGCTATGATTGCTAGGCTGTTTTTCCAGAACAACAATATAATTCAGGAAGGAGGGGACATCTGCTGCCAATGAGTCAAGCAGTAAGATTGACAGCAGAGACTTGTGCCGACAATTAACCAGCTTGTGCGCTTAGGGCGCGAGGAGAAAAAGAGCAAGAGCAATTCTCCGGCGTTACAGGGTAATCCGGCCAGAAGGGGAGTCTGTACGCGTGTTTACACGATAACCCCCAAGAAGCCGAACTCAGCTTTGAGGAAGGTCGCCCGTGTTAGACTCACCAACGGCATCGAGGTTACATCCTACATACCCGGAATCGGACATAACTTGCAGGAACACTCAGTAGTTCTTGTGCGCGGCGGAAGGGTAAAGGACTTGCCCGGTGTGCGCTACCATATAATAAGAGGGACTCTTGACTGCGGAGGAGTCGAAAACCGCAAGAGAAGCCGCTCGAAATACGGTGCACGCAGACCCAAAGCGAATTAACGGGAGGATTGCTGATTATGCCGAGAAAAGGACACATCAAGAAACGTGAGCCACAGCCGGATGTGAGGTTCAACAATCCCGCCGCCGGAAGGTTCATCAGTGCGTTGATGATGGGAGGAAAACGCAGCACAGCCGAGAAAATATTTTACGGTGCATTAGAGGGAGCTGCGGAAAAGTTAGGCGTTGAACCCTTTGAAGTGTTTGAAAAAGCAATGGCCAATGTTACCCCTAATATTGAGGTTAGGCCGCGCAGGGTTGGCGGAGCTACGTATCAGGTACCTGTTGAGGTTACGCCTGAGCGCGGAGTTCAGCTTTCAATACGCTGGATTGTGTCATATGCCAGAGCCAAAAAGGGAATGCCTATGAGTGAGAGGCTTATGCGCGAGTTAATGGATGCCTACAAGAACGAGGGAGCTTCAATAAAACGCCGTGATGACACACATAGGATGGCAGAAGCAAACCGTGCGTTCGCTCATTATCGCTGGTAAAGCCTGAGCAGGTGTAAATTTTTGCAGGACATTAACAGAGTAAGAAACATAGGAATAGCAGCCCATATCGATGCCGGAAAGACCACGACAAGCGAGCGTATTCTCTACTACACAGGGAGCAGCTACAAGGTTGGCGAGGTTCATGAAGGTACTGCGGTTATGGACTGGATGGAACAGGAGCGCGAGAGGGGAATCACGATAACCTCAGCGGCCACTACATGTGCGTGGAAGGGTTATACTGTCAACTTAATTGATACGCCAGGCCACGTGGATTTTACAGCGGAAGTAGAGCGGTCGTTACGCGTACTTGACGGAGTCGTAGCTGTGTTTTGCGCGGTAGGAGGTGTTGAGCCTCAGTCCGAAACAGTATGGCGGCAGGCGGATAAATACGATGTTCCGCGTATAGCGTTCGTCAACAAGATGGACAGGATCGGAGCTGATTTTACTGCTGTAGTGAAGGCCATGCGTGAAAGGCTCGGAGCAAACGCGATTCCGATTCAGCTTCCTATAGGTGCAGAAGATGATTTTCAGGGCGTTGTTGACCTGATAGAGCAGAAAGCGTATTACTTTCCCGGCGTATTGGGGCAGCCTCCCAAAGAAGGCACAATTCCGCCGGAGCTGGCCATGTCCGCCAAAGAGGGAAGAGACGCTATAGTCGAGGCACTTTCAGACTTCAGCGACGACATTATGACTCTCTACCTTGAGGGGAAGCCAGTCAGCGCGGAGCTTATACGCAAGACAATGCGCGAGGCTGTTATCGGGCTTAAAGCTGTTCCAGTTTTGTGCGGTTCGGCGTTCAAGAATAAGTGCGTAGAGCCGTTGCTTGATGCGGTTGTGGAATATCTGCCCAGCCCTGTTGATCTTCCAGCGGTCAAAGGATTCCTTCCTTCCGACCCAGAGAAGATAGAAGAACGCCACAGCAATACGGATGAGCCATTTTCGGCACTTGCATTCAAAGTTGCGGTTGATCCGTTTTTGGGCAAGCTGTTTTTCCTCCGCGTTTATTCGGGGAAACTCGACAAGGGCGGAGCTTTGTACAACCCAACGTCAAGGCAGCGTGAACGTATTGGGCGCATAATGCGTATGCACTCGAACAAGCGCGAGGACATTGACTCGATGGAAGCCGGAATGATAGTAGCTGTTCCGTCATTGAAGGCAACCAAAACGGGCGATACTCTTTGCGATGAGTCGCATCCTATAGTGCTTGAGAGTCTTGAATTTCCTGAACCCGTAATATCGCTAGCAGTAGAGCCAGCAACCCAGCAGGACAAAGTGAAGCTCGCCAAGGGTCTTAACGCTCTTGCGGATGAGGATCCAACATTCCGCGTCCATAATGATGAGGAGAGCGGGCAAACAGTAATATCCGGCATGGGAGAACTTCACCTTGAAATCATCGTTGACCGTCTCAAGCGCGAGTTTGGCGTTGATGTCAAAGTGGGTAATCCGCAGGTCTCATACCGTGAGGCAATCAGGAAGCCAGCTAGGGCGGAAGGCAAGTACATTCGTCAGTCAGGCGGGCGCGGTCAATACGGGCATGTTGTGTTCGAGATTGAGCCTATTGAAGGTGGCAAATTCGAGTTTGAAGACAAGATTGTTGGTGGAGTTATCCCGAAAGAATTTATCACCGCAGTTGAGAAGGGACTCGAAGAAGCTGTGCAGTCAGGCATTCTCGGAGGATACCCGGTTATAGGCGTGAAAGTTGCGCTTGTTGACGGCTCATATCATGAGGTTGACAGCTCAGAGATGGCATTCAAGATTGCCGCATCAATGGGATTCAAAGAGGCCATGAAGAAGGCTGATCCTGTGTTGATGGAGCCAGTGATGAAGACTGAAGTAACAACGCCGGAGGAATATCTTGGTGATGTTATCGGGGATTTGTCATCGAGGCGCGGACGTATTGACGGTATGGAAGTCAAAGCCAACGCTCGCGAGGTTAGAGCATTTGTGCCGCTTGTGGGCATGTTCGGTTACGCAACTGATTTGAGGAGCAAGACTTCAGGCCGGGCAACGTATTCAATGGAATTTGACCATTACGAACAAGCTCCGGCAGAAGTAAGCGAAAAGATTTTGCAGGGAAGAATTTAATCACAAAGCAAGGAGAATGAATTATGGCAAAAGAAAAGTTTGAGCGCACCAAGCCTCACTTGAATATCGGAACGATTGGACATATCGACCACGGCAAGACGACACTTACAGCGGCTATCACGAAATGCCTTGCCACCGAGAATTTTGCGGAGTTCACAGCGTATGACATGATCGACAAAGCTCCCGAAGAGAGGGAACGCGGAATCACAATCAACATCGCTCACGTTGAGTATCAGACTCCGAAGAGGCACTATGCGCACATCGACTGCCCC
>JAFSKY010000073.1 GCA_017448685.1 Synergistaceae bacterium | reverse complement strand
GACAGCTACCAAAACAGGCGGCACAGGCTCATATCAGACTCGCGGCTTGAAGTGAACATGCAGAGTATAAGCGCGGGAAATATGTCATTGCTGAGGCGTTGCCTTGACAACTGGCGAATATTCTCGACAAAACATATTCCAGTAAGATAGAAGGGACATCATGACAGGCGAAAATACAGCGGCTGTGAAATTGAATGAGGCGTTAAGGGATGCTGTGAGGGCATTGGGAGTTGATGACAGCACAGCAGAATTTGAGCGGCCAAAGCATGAAGGCCACGGTGATAGGGCAGCGAATATCGCAATGAGGCTCGCCAAAACTCTCAGGGCTAATCCGTATGACATAGCTCAGAAAATCGCGGAGTCCCTGAAATCTGACGTTGTCGCGAAAACTGAGGTTGCCCGGCCGGGATTCCTGAATGTTTTTCTGTCAGGGAAATTCTATGCTGACGCGGCAAGAGACATTCTCAGGCAGGGAGAGTCTTACGGTCGAGTCAATCTCGGCAACAACAGACGGATTCAGGTTGAGTTTGTGAGCGCGAATCCAACAGGGCCGCTTCATATTGGACATGGCCGGGGGGCAGCTGTTGGTGATTCTGTGGCGAGGATACTTGCCTTCACAGGATGGGACGTTCAGCGCGAGTATTACGTGAACGACTCCGGCCTCCAGATAACCAATCTCGGCAAATCGACTCAGGCTAGATACTTTGAGCTTCTCGGCAAGGATATTCCATTCCCGGAGAACGGCTATAAGGGAACGTACCTTTACGACATAGCACGGGAAATAATCTCGATTGAGGGCGATAAATTCCTGAGCATGTCCCTTGAAGACAGCTTAGACTACTTCAAGAAATATGCCGCCGATAAAATCATGGCCGGGATTCGTGAAGACTTAGAGCTTTTCCGCGTGAGATTCGACAAATTTTTCCCGGAAGGTTACCTGCACTCAAACGGCCTCGTGAAATCCGCAATGGATGAGCTTAAATCGTCAGGCTATGCATATGAGCAGGACGGTGCTTTGTGGTTCAGCACGGAGTCAACAATCGGCGATGACAAAGACAGAGTGCTTATCCGCGCCAACGGTATACCCACGTATTACGCCTCAGATATTGCATATCATCGGGATAAATTCATCACACGTGGCTTTGAACGCGTTATTGATGTTTGGGGAGCTGACCACCACGGATATATAGCACGAATGAAAGCGGCAGTTAAAGCTATGGGGAAAAATCCTGATGATTTCATCGTCCTCCTGATACAGCTGGTGAACTTGTTGCGTGATGGAAAAGTCGTAACCATGTCCACAAGGGCTGGCGAGTTCATCACATTGCGTGAAGTTCTTGACGAGGCCGGAGTCGATGCGTCAAGATTCTTCTTCCTCATGAGAAGGAGCGACTCACAGCTTGATTTCGATTTGGATCTCGCAAAGAAGCAGGGCAACGAAAATCCCGTGTATTACGTCCAATACGCACACGCAAGAATCTCCGGGATATTGCGCGAATGTGCCAGCAGAATCGGAAATGTTGAGGCGTTAAGCGATGAGATTCCAGCAGAAATTTTCGGCAACAAGGACGCTAAAGAACTTGCTGACTCGTTGTCGCGCTGGCCTGAAGCTGTGAAGGAAGCCTCAGAGGAATTAGCTCCACAAGTTTTGACGGGATATGTATTGAGTCTCGCGGGGGTGTTTCATTCGTTCTACAACACTAACAGGATAATTGATGAGCCTGACGCAGGAATAAGAGACGGTAGAATAAATCTCGTTAGGGCGGCTAAAATCGTCATAGCGTCATGTCTGGGGCTTCTGGGAGTTAATGCCCCGGAGAGAATGTGAGATGCCTACTTTAAGGCAGATATTGCTGTTTGTGCTGGCGATTCTGGGGTTTGCTGTGGCGTGGAGCTATTACAGGTTTGAGCTTGACAGAATAGCGCAAATACGTGTGCAAATAGAGAAAAGCGAGGTTGTTCTGAAACAGAAGCGCGACTCTGTGAGAGACTACAAAGAAAAAGTAGCGTTCTACAAGACACAGGAAGGAGTCGAACATTTAGCACGTGAACAGTATAATCTTGTCGGGAATGGTGAGAGGGTATTTCTCCTGAGAAGCCCTGACCTTATTCCGAATCCACCAGCAATAATTGAAGAAGAGCAATAACGTGAAGATATCCCCCCTCATGAAAACGTGAAGGGGGTTGCTTTTTTATGGTTACACAATAAGCCATGCTTCCTGCCACATATCCTGCATGAGTTTATCCCCAGTCATCGGTAAACGCTTGCATAAAATCACAATTCGTGTATAATCTCCCCTTATGTCAAGTCCAAATCACAGTAACGACAAGAAAGTAGCCGTAAATCGTAAGGCAAGACATGATTATTTCATCCTTGACTCGTTTGAATGCGGAATAGTCCTAACTGGCACGGAGATAAAAAGCGTCAGGGCAGGCAATCTCAACCTGAAGGATTCATACGCCTCAATCGAGAATGGCGAGCTTTGGTTGTACGGTATGCATATTTCGCCCTACGACAAAGGCACGTACTACAATCACGAGCCGGAACGCGACCGCAAATTATTGCTTCATAGGCACGAGATAATCCGCCTAAACAGCAAGGTACGCGAAAAGGGGTTAACCCTCGTTCCGTTAAGCGTATACATCAAGGGTGGAAGACGCGCAAAGGTTGAGTTAGGTCTCGCAAAAGGACGCACGACTCACGACAAACGCGACATGATAGCCGACCGGGACGCAAAGAGGGATATTGCCCGCGCTGTGAGGGGAAAAGGACGAGACTACGAAGACTAGCCAGCACACTGAACAGTAGCCACTAAAACGGGGGCGACAGGTTTCGACAGCGTGATGGAGGGTCTGAAGGAGCAGGCCGGGGAAAGTCTGTAATCACCCGTAAAACTGTCGGACAAAACAATAAAAGTCGAAGATAATTTCGCACTGGCGGCCTAGTTGCTGCCACGCCGAAGGACGGACAATGCTGGTGGTTCGCCGGAGGTGTCATGAAAACCAGCTCCCCACCATGTAGAGAACTCCGGCATGGTGATAGACCCGTAAGAGTTCTGGAACGGTCAAAGTTTGTCCCTGTACTTGACCTGACGACAATGAACAGAGAATAAGCCTGTAGAGCCGTCATGACTGGCCCGCGTTGGACGGGAGTTCAAATCTCCCCGCCTCCATTCAAGAACATAACAGCGTCTCTCATAATCACATGGGGGACGCTTTTTTCATGCCACAAAAAACAAACGCCCCATCCACAAAGGACAGGACGCAAATACTTCATGGCCAATTTACTTCCTTTTCTGAATCCAGCGGAGTCCCCAGCCGTAATGATTATCCATCTCCGAATGACTGTTGAAGAACTTTATGACCTTCTCCACGCTGAATGTCTCATCATTCACATTCTCAAGCATAGCTATTGCGCACATAATCTGTGAGGTGTTATGCTCGTCAAGCCTCACGATAATATCCGGGCTTCCCGGACATTTCACCGTTGCGACTCCGTCAGCATCCTGCCAATTCGCTATACCCTCGTATATGAACGTGTACACAAGTATGCGCCTGAACTGCGAAATCTGAGAGCCATTAACGCGCAAATTCTCGCCCGTCTCAACATCGCCAGTTCTGTCGTCATTGTCCAGCGATATATACGGGAATGACTCAAAGTTGCCGAAATTCCCACCAAGAGCCTGCACAGATCCTTTTCTGCCGTCCTTAAGCTCATACAAGCATCCCAAATCTAAATCTATTGCGCCTTCTTTGTGCGAGAAAATCGACCTCAGCCGCTTACGTTCACTGCCTCTGTGCCAATTGAGATTGATTAGGACTTCACCGAGTGGGGCGGATGATTTCTTTTCGAGGCTAACTTTTTGGCCTTTCTTCAACTCTACAGGCTTGGGCTTGGGCTCTTGTGGAAGGCTCTGAATTTCCTCGCCTCCGTAATGTTTCAAGAGTTCGCTTAACCCTCCGTTGAACCCTGACGCTACAGCCGCTACCCTCCATTCATCACGCCTGTAAATCTCAACGCTGATTATTGCCCTCTCATCACGGAAATCACTCCCAGCAAGCTCCATCGTCATGGCCTCGCCGCTCTCAGGGGTAAGCGTGAGTGTGTGCGAGGTGATTTGACTCATTGAGCCGTTGCCGTCAATGCTAGCGGTGAATACGAGTTTTGCGATTTTCGCGGGAATGCGTGAGAGATTGACGGTGAATCTTGCGCCGTTGTGATATGGAGCGTATGTGATTTCACCGTCAGGGGATTCGGGCTGATTGTAGAATATCATGTAGCGGTCATCTGACAGCTTGTTGTCCCCATCAACGCCGAAGCACGAGAAATCATACACTGCCCCGCCGGATATGTGCATGTCTATAACGATTTCGCCGGAAGGTATTTTGCCCCTGAAGCCGCGTATCATTTCGATCATGAGTCTACACCCCTGTGAATTTTTGCGTGTGGAATTGTTACAGTATACACGAAAAATTTTTGTGGAATAATTACCCCCATTGCACAAAAACAGAAAAGGAGCATCAATCATCATGGACGGGAAAATTACAGTGAGGGGCGCAAGAGAACATAACCTCAAGAATATTGACATTGACATACCACGCGGAAAATTAATCGTCATAACAGGGCCTTCAGGTTCAGGAAAATCATCGCTGGCATTCGATACCCTTTACGCCGAGGGTCAACGGAGATATGTCGAGTCATTGTCGGCATATGCACGTCAGTTTTTGGGGGTCATGAAGAAGCCTGATGTTGATGAAATTTCCGGGCTATCACCTGCCGTTTCAATCGAGCAAAAAGGCACAAGCCATAACCCTCGCTCAATCGTTGGAACTGTAACGGAGATATATGACTATTTCCGGCTATTGTTCGGGAGAATCGGAATCCCTCATTGCCCGAAATGCGGTAAACCTGTTCAGCGTCATTCACTCGATGAGATATTAGCCTGGATATTAGAGCATGAAGACGGACTCAGGACTGAGATATATTCCCCGCTCGTTAAAGGCAGAAAAGGCGAGTTCAGGAATCTATTGACACAGACAAGGGAAAAAGGCTACACGCGCGCAAGGGTTGACGGAAATATATATTACCTTGAGGAAGAAATTAGCCTCGACAAAAACAAACGCCACAACATCGAAATAGTGATTGACCGCCTCAGAATCACTCCCGATAAACGCAGCCGAATAGCTGAGAGCGTTGAAGCCTCACTGAAACTTTCAGGGGGATATGTCCTCATTCACGCAGAAGGCCACGAGGAATATACCATGACGGAGAATTATTCCTGCCCTGATTGCGGAGTCGGAATGCCTGAGATTGAGCCGAGGTTGTTCTCGTTCAACAACCCTGCCGGGGCATGTCCTGATTGCGGTGGACTCGGAAGCCATGAACATTTTTCGCAGGAACTCGCCATTGACCCGGAACGCTCTGTGCTTGACGGCGCAATTATCCCCTGGAGGTCAAAGCCTTATTCCGTAACGAAGCTCAACATGTTCGCGGAAAAACACGGCTGGGATTTGTCG
>JAFSKY010000072.1 GCA_017448685.1 Synergistaceae bacterium | reverse complement strand
GGAGGCCCAGCAAAAGGTCATCTAGTACGCGAAATTTCAGCTTTAGGCGGTGAACAGGCAAGAGCAGCTGACGCATCAACCCTCATGATTCGTTGGCTCAACACCTCAAAGGGCGCAGCTGTCAGAGCTTTACGGGCGCAATGTGATCCAGCTCGTTACGCAGAGTACTACATGAAATTGCTTGCCTCACAGCAAAATCTCGACATCCATCAGGACGAGGCATTACGGATTCTGACTCACGCCGGGAAAATCTCAGGGGTAATGACACGCCACGGCTCAAAGTATGACGCTCAAGCCGTAATCATCTGCGGAGGTGTCTACATGGCCGGAAGAGTCTTTATCGGTGATGTGTCGTATAGCTCCGGGCCAATGGGGCAGAACAATTCCGAGTGCCTCCCGAAATCGCTCGCTGATTTAGGGATTCAAACGGGCAAAATGAGAACTGACACAACTCCACGCCTCAACATAAACACTATAGACTTCGCCGGAATGACTCCGCAATTGTCAGAGGATGAGCCATTATGCTTTGACCTTTGGGGCGAAGGAAGGACGTATACGGGATATGCCTGCTGGTTTTCGCGAACGACTGAGAGAACGTATGACATATTAGCCCGCAACATTGAACGTTCTCCGCTGGTTACGGGAGGGGTTGAAGCTCATGGCCCGCGTTATTGCCCGTCAATAGAGGACAAGTTTTTGCGATTCCCTGACCACATAACACACCCTATTGTGTTTGAGCCTGTATCACTGAATACGCCTGAAGTTTACGTGCAGAATTTCTCAACAAGCCTCCCTTATGATGTACAGGCTGAAATGGTGCATTCGTTGCCCGGCTGTGAACACGCCAAAATCATCAAGCCTGGCTACGGCATCGAATATACGTACATAATCCCGGAGCAATTGAAGCGCACTCTTGAGAGCAAAGACATTCCCGGGCTATTTTTCGCGGGGCAGGTCAACGGGACTTCAGGCTATGAGGAGGCAGCCGCTCAAGGACTCCTCGCTGGGATTAACGCGGCAATGTTCGTGAAAGGCAATGAACCTGTAATTTTGGGACGTGATGAAGCGTACCTCGGTGTGCTGGTTGACGATTTGACCACGAAAAGCACGGATGAGCCTTACAGGATGCTTACGGGGCGTTGCGAGCATAGATTGCTCTTGCGTTGGGATAATGTTGCACACAGGCTTGCGGGTTATGGCATAAGGGCAGGGCTGATTGATGGTGAGAGGCTGAAATTCCTTGAGGCTAGGTTTGCGCATGAGAATGAAGAAATCTCACGCCTGAAGAACACTCGCATAACTCCTTCACCTGAAATTGAGACGTTATGCCGTGAATATGGAGCTGAGATATTGCAGGAGTCTATGAGCCTGTCAGATTACCTCAAGCACAGAGGGGTAACGTATGACCTTATCGCTAAATTGTCGCCTTCAAGTTTAAGCCTAACACGCGAGGAGATTGCCCACATTGAGACGGAATTGCGGTACACGGGGTATCTTGAGCGTGAAATGAGAGTCGCTGAGAGGATGAAGAATCTTGACGGCGCGAAAATCCCGGCTGATTTCGATTATGACAGCGTGAAGGGATTGCGTTCTGAGAGCCTCCAGAAATTGAAGCGTTATCGTCCTGAATCGCTCGGCCATGCTTTGAGGATTTCGGGCGTTACTCCTGTTGACGTGCAATTGATTTCGGTGATTCTTGCGCGTAATGAACGGGGCGGGACGAAATGAACATTAACCCTGAGAGAATGTTCCCTGCTGCTGCCAGACGGGTAAAGATTCTTGAGGAGCTTCAACGGTCATGGGGGGCTGTTGTGGGGATTCCTGTTGCGCGTCATTCATGGCCTCGTGTGCTTGGCGTGAACATGATTGCGGTTTACGCGGATAATGATTACGCAGCTAGGATGCTCCCTAACATGAAGGGGAATATATTGCGGGCTTTGTCGTCATTATGGGGATATGTTCCTGACGGTGAATTTTCGTTGAAGGTTGAGCGTTCAAGGCCAAAGGAGCGACGGAGAAATGAGCGTGTGAGGGTGAAGCGGAAAATCGTTGTTGATGATGAAGCTGTGAAGGAATATATGAGGGACTCGCCTGAAGGATTGCCGGAAGATATAAATTACGCGTTGTCGCATTTGAAAGCCTATCTTGATGTCGTGAAAAAAATATCCCCCTGACATTTTCGCCGGGGGGATTTGATTTTATGCCCTTAACGCTTCCTCATGATGAATGCGAGAACTGCAAGCCCCGCAACACTGAAGAATGACCCGCATCCGCTTCCGCTACTGTTGCTAGGGGTTGAACCGCCGCTATTGGCCTGAACATTCACCGTAAATTGCTTTGTTGCTGTCGCGTATGAGTTAGCTGCACTTACCGTGAACGTATACTCCCCTTCCGTAGTCAGAGTCCCGGAAATAACTCCGCTACTCTCATTGAGCGAGAGTCCCGCAGGAATATTCCCAGCACTTACGTCCCATCTCAAACCTGAGCCGTTCGCCGTTAATGTCTGGTTGTACGCATCGCCTACAGTCGCGCTTGGAAGTGATGATGTTGTTATTGCGAGGTCAGCTATAACGATAGTGAGATCCTTTGACGCTGTAGCAGTTCCGTATGTAGCTCTCACCCTGAATGTGAATGAGCCTGAAGCTGTTGGAATGCCGCTTATCGTTCCAGCATTGAGCGTAAGACCTGCCGGAAGACTGCTCGTGATTGCCCACGTTGCCCCAGAAGGATTTGACGCAAGCGAGGCACTGTAGGAATTGCCAATAATGCCATCAGGAAGCGTTGTTGTTGTGATTTCGATTGTTGTGGGAGTAGCAGATTTCTGAACGTTTAGCGTGTAGACTTTTTCCGCGCTCACATATCCTGCCCTTGAAGCCCTCACCATGAATATTGATATGCCGTCAGCTGTAGGAGTCCCGGAGATTACGCCAGTTGATGAGTTGAGAGTGAGTCCGTTAGGCAGATCCCCGGAGGCTACAGCCCATGTAACGCCAGATGTATCAGCCTGAAGTGTTACGCTGTATACAGAGTTGGCTGTTGCATTGGGAAGGCTTGTTGTAGTTATCACGATTGGGCTAGAAACCTTGAATTTCCACTGGTACACAGCTCCATCTGCGGCAGGGTCATGAATGCGGAGTCTTACGCGTATACTGCTCATATCGCTTACGGGCTGGGGAACGTCAAGATGCCATGTGCCAGACGATACACCATTGAGCCAGCGTGTACGGTAGCTGTTTCCTGACTTCTTGTTGATGTATAGGCGGAAATCAGTATTGTACCCGGGATTGATGGCCGTTGCTGTGTCTGACGCTCTGACTATCCTGTAAATCACATCCGTAATATATCCGTCCGCGCTCACAACTTCAACATAAGGCACTCCCTGAACGAGTTGCTCTGCTGTTGACTTGAAATTGTACACTGTAGCATTACCGTCAAAATTCAGTTCTGCCGGGAATGTCCATGATACCGTTTTCCCGTTAAGCCCCGTTTCAGCACCGCCGGAAAACGCGAGATTGATTCCGCTGTCATTTATAGGCTGGTATTCAACGTAATCATCATCAAGCGTTACTCCGTTGTACATCCTGAGCTTGTATGTCCTGTCTTGGCCTGAAGGAACACTCACGCCCAGCTCATCGCCCGTGTCATCGTCCATGAGGGAGTAGCCTCCGCCTGGAATTGTGAGCCTTCCCGCGTCAGTGAAGTGTTTTTCCTCGACTATGATTTGCTCCTCAGCACGGACATCAAAATACAGCGAATCAAAACTTGCTGTGCTGTAATCTGATTTGCCGTTCGTTAATGAAGCAGTGTTGAGATGATTCTGCCAGAGCCACGTAGAAGGGTTAGACGGCTTGCAGAAATGCCACTCGTATGTGCAATTTCCCTCAGTACCAAGATACAGCCTTACTGACCATATGTCATCGTAGCTTAGTGCCTCACCGAATGACACCTCGCCAGATGCAGGAGTCCCGGCTGGAATGTCAACCCACTCACCTGATGAGTAACGCGTACCCCTTCCCGCGTCATAAACGCCAGCAACACGGAAGCCCATATCGAAATCACGAGAGATTGCCGTTCCTGTGTCAGACGAAACTACGACTCTCCACTTCAAGCCCGTAACGCCTGTGTCATCGCTGACGAGTTCGAAATATGGAAGAAACGTATTCACCTGTTCCGCTGTCGTCCTGAAAGAAGGAATGACCGCACTACCATTCTTTGATGTGTCGGGGAAATTCCATGAGGCTGTTACGCCGTTAAGACCGTTATCAGCAGAACCCATGAACGCGCTGAACTCTTCGCCGTAGTCATTTTCGAGCCAGTAGTCGAGATTCTCGCCCGCACTCATGACCGGCATTAGGTTGAATGTTTTGGCCGTCCCTGTGTTTGTGTGCATTCCGGCAGGATCCCAGTAGGAATAATTCCCGCCCGAAAGCGTGAGGGTTCCGGGGTTGTTCACGTCAGATTCCGTAGCGATTGTGTCGCCATCACCGAGTCCGATCCAAAGTTCCATGAATCTCGCATCGGAATAATCCGCATGGCCGTCAGTCAGGCTTGCTATTGACTGGTGGCTTGACCAGATATTCAGAGCTGCCCATGCCCCTGAAGCTGAGAGCATAACCAGAAGCATACACGCCAGAAACTTTTTGAACATGATATATCCGCTCCTTACGGTATAAAAATAGCCTCCGCGCAAAATTTCACACGAAGGCTTTTTCCCTCTTCATTATTCCTCAATCACATACTTGATGTCCTTTAGATGTCGCCACATTCCAGCGCAATCAAGCCCATAACCCACAACGAACTTGTCCGGGATTCTGAATCCGCAGTAGTCAACGTTGACTTCAGTTTTGCGACGCTCGTATTTGTCCAGCAACACGCAAACTTTGAGGCTTGCGGGATTCCTGTTCTGAAGGATTCCGAGAAGGTGCGACAATGTGAGGCCGGAGTCTACGATGTCTTCAACGACAACGACATTTTTCCCCTCAATGCTTGATTTCAGGTCATGGAATATGCGAACTACACCGCTGCTTTTCGTGCCATCACCGTATGAGGCTACTGACATGAAGTCGACTCTCACGTCTAAATCCTCTGGCATTTCCCGCGCAAGGTCTGTGAGGAAGAATGCCGCCCCCGTAAGAATGCCAACAAACGTAATCCCTTTGTCCCTGCCGTTGTCCTCCGCAATTTTCGCGGCCATCTCCTTGACTCTTCTCGCAATTGTCTCACGCGAGATTATCACTTCACCAAGTCTGTAAGGCATGAATGATTCCCCCTTGAAAGTTTTTCGGGCGCGTAAATTATACGCTGATGACTTTACCGCATGAAAATATCTCGTTAAGTATTTCGGCCATGTCCATAACAACCCCAGCTCCAGCGGCCTCAGTCATTCCGAGCCTATCAGCACATGACTCCGACACAAGCACCCTCACTCCGTCAGCTTCAAGCCTCTTCAGGAACGCGCAAAGAGGTGAAGTGTATGCGGCAATCTTCACGGCGGAATCTAGGAGGGCTATAACATCGGGCTTCTTTTCGGCTTTCACCAGTGAGCCAAGAAACTTCTTCATGAATGCTGAATTGTATTCTTTGTTGCGACATGAGATTAGGACTCCTGTTGTTGATGGTGGCACTGTGTATGCTGGATGGGGATTGCGTGTTTCAGTTTTTGGGGCGGGTACGGAGTCTTCATGCTCGTGAATCTTTGAGGCTGTGAGGTACAAAGCTCCGTCATCATCTTCGGGCATTATGTCGCCAAATCCCTGCGAGGCAAGATATTTCTTCAGTGGCTCGGCCTGCGCTGGGCTGTCAATAAGTATTCTCACTTCGTCATCTTTGCTTTTGGCTAGGGAATCTTTCACGACCTTCAATGCGTCATTACCAGATTTGCCCGCCGTGCTTAACGTGAGCATAGTATTTTGTCATCACCTGTGATTTTTGAGGTATATTATATCTAAATGGAGATGATAATTTATGCTTGTGTTCTGCGGAAATAAAATCCTCGTCCACAATTCCACATACGATTTTCACGATGGCGATTACATTTCAACATTTGAGGCCGTGAACCGCTCTTGTGATTTGCCGGGAGCATGGAAGAATCTCACGGCTTGGATTGATGTTGCTGGCGTGAATGATTTGCGTGAAGGCTGGCGACTTATGGGACTCCGTGATTTGTGGCACATGGCCGGGGATAAGGCATTCAGTCTTGCGTCAGGGGCATTGCAATTCGCTTCGTGGTTCAGGAATGCCCGTTACTGTTCACATTGCGGAGGTAAGCTCATTCCACACGAAAACGATTACGGCAGGGAGTGTGAGTCATGCGGGGCTGTGTTCTATGCTCCAATTTCCCCGGCAGTGATCACGGCGGTTGAACGCGATGGAAGGTTATTGCTGGCTCATAATGTCGCGTGGAATGATGAACGTTACAGCGTCATAGCGGGGTTCGTTGAGCCGGGTGAAAGGCTTGAAGAGGCCGTGAAGAGGGAAATACGCGAGGAAGTGAATATTTCCGTGAAGGGCATAAAGTATTTTGGGAGTCAGACGTGGCCATTCCCGAATAGCCTCATGCTTGGATTCACAGCGGAATATGAGTCTGGGGAAATTCGGCCTGATGGTGAAGAAATATCACATGCAGGATTCTTCACGCCCGATGAGATTCGCGGAATGAACATACCCGACAAAGCCAGCATTGCCAGGAAACTTATCGACAGCTTTCTTGCCACGCATTGAGACATACTGCGCGAGGGGGAACGCAAATTTTTCCCCCTAAAATATCTTGTAGTTCTCGAATATAAACCACTCAGGACTCATCAAGCCGTTAATCTCCACAAACTCACGTACCCTCTTCGGCACCTGCGAGACCAAATCAATCTGCCTCGTGTCAAACAATCCCGCATTCCCAAAAGCAATAACCCATCCGCTTAACGCAAGCCCGGTAATATACGGCGAATGCATCAAATCCGACAACCCCGAATCAACCCTCGCTAGGTCAACACTCACTACAGGGACATATTCCCGGAATAATTTGTGCCAGTCAACATTCTGCGTTATGTCAGCGTTTGACGGGGCAATGAGGATTTCCGCATCATTCCCGGCTGAAGAGACCTTCACGCACTCAAACGGCGCAACATTCCCGGCGCAAAGCCATTCATGCGGTATGACTCCTCCGTCAGGCATGGCCTCAAGCATGAGGTTATGTGCAAGCCTCGCGAAAAGTCGCAAACTCTGACTCCTCTCAGCACCAAGAAGAACAGCCCTCTTCTTTTCGTGGAACGGTTCAAGCGCAAAGAATCTCGCACGGAACTCACGCTCACGCATTGAGGCAATAAGCGAGGACAGGAGATTACGAGAGTTTTTCCCGTCAGGTATTGAGCTTTCAGAGAATGAATAGCCCGATGGAATCTCCGGCAAATTCTCACGGAACGCAAGCAGCTTCCTCAATCGCCCGGCGCATTCCTGCAAACGCCAGCGTGATGAGCCAGAAGCCTCCCCGCGTGATATTGCACCGTCAATCACTTTCAGCACTCTCTCAGCACGTAGCAGCAACGCCCGCGCAAACGCATTATCCCCGAATGGCGCGAAACACCTCACAGCGTCCTCAATGTTCGAGTCAGCCCAAGCCTGTGAGTTACGGCTGTAGAATCCGACAAGAGCATTCTTCGCTGACACAGGGATAACGTCCACGTCATGCCCGCAGAAATTCCGCATGTCTCTACGTATTGCGTTGATGTCGGCGAGTATTTTGTCATGCGCAGAGTGAACAACCCTTCCTGCTTCCGTGTCATCACGTTCCAGATCTATTTGAGACAACGCAAATATGATGCGGTCATTCATGTTCATCAGCAGCCGCAAATATTCATAGTCAGACCCTTTCAGCCTTGAACGCACTGGCGTAACGTAAATTATCATGTCAAGCTCCGGGAGAATGCTCCTCAAAGCCGCGCCACCTGAACCCGCTAAAGCGTCAAAGCCGGGAGTGTCAACAAAGCATATTCCCGGGGGTATCATCGCTCCTGGCATTGTGATTTCGATTCGCGCAATCCCTGACCTGTTGCCGGGATTATGACTCTCTGAGGCTATATCCTTCATGTATGAGGCTGTGAGCTTTGAGCCGCGTATTTCTTCGGCGCGTCCATCCTGATAGAGTATTTTGGCGCAACGTGATTCACCTTCACGACATATGACAGGAATATTTGTTGTGGCTCTGGTCTGTTCTGGGATAAGTCTTTCACCGAGAAGGGCATTCATGAATGAGGATTTTCCGCTGCTAGTGAGTCCAGCTATCCCGGCCATGAGGCATGTTTCATTCAGCGAACGCCTTAACGCTTTAAGCCTGCTATCACCTGTGAGGACATTCAACGCTGAGTTTATGCAGTCTTCGAGCTTCCTGCGAATCAGAGTCCCAGCTGTGTAATCTTCAGGCATGGCTGCGGGCATAGGGTCAGGGTTGAAGATTCTGCGCTGTATTTCACGCCTCAAACGCATATTTTCCTCTTGCAGGTCTTCAACCTCGCTAACGTCCCGGAGAGTCATAACTCCCTGTATCATGACGGCCTCAAGGACTCGGCTTCTTCCATTGAAGTCGGTGCATTCGATTCTGTCGCCTTCCTGTGATGAGGCAAGCCACGCACTTAGGGCTAATGTCTCGCTACCTGTGAGCTTTACGGGTCTTCCGTCCTGCCTCTGAATGAATGCCTCAAGCCGGAAGTTTCTGTAATGTCCATCCCCACAATAAAGCCTACGCGTGAATGTGATTGAGCGTTCACGGCCATAAATTACGCTTTCGAGGCGGGCGAGTTTGGGATGATCTTCTGGGTGGCAAAGCTCGTACCATTGATCTAAAGTTTTGGGGCATGTGTCGTTCGTGAAGTGCATAGACTGCAAAAGCTCAGGCGAAAAATATATCTCCCTTGAGGGAAAAGCTACAGTAATATCTGGCTGATGAGGTGTGTTCGTGAAATTATCGCGTTCCCATTCCTGAAGGTTTATCATATTCGGCGTGATACCTTTTCCGTAAAATTTTGAATGCGTCAATCATATCACGGGCGAGCTTTTCACATTGCGGGCAATAAACTTTTCAGCAAATTTCTATATAATCTTTGGCGGAAAATTATTCTCACACGAAAAGGGGCGCTCTAAAATTTCTCATCTCACTGGGGGAGGCGTTGACTGCCTCAAATTAGCCGGGACATTCGGCACTCCGTTATACGTTTTCGACACAGGCATAATCAAATCACGTTGCGGAGAATTACGCGAGACATTCCTCAATCGCTGGGATAACACAAGGGTACGTTATGCGGGTAAGGCATTCCTGATTCGTGCTATGGCAAAACTTATCGCCGATGAGGGAATCGGACTCGATGTTGTCTCAGAGGGAGAACTCTATACGGCATTAAGCGCGGGCTTCCCTCCTGAAAGAATCGAAATGAACGGCAACGCAAAAAGCCTCCGCGAAATAGATTACGCTGTACGTTCAGGAGTTGGGCGCATAATCGTTGACCATCCTGACGAAATCGGAATCATTGAGTCATGCGCGAAGGAAGCTGGGAGAGTCCAGAAAATCATGATACGAGTCGCGCCTGGCGTTGACGCACACACCCACAAATACATAGCCACAGGCAGCACTGATAGCAAATTCGGAGTCCCTGCTGATTCGCGTGAAGGCTCAATGCTCACGGAGGCAATCAGATTCGCTAGAACGTGTGAGCATGTCAGCATGAGGGGCTTGCATTTTCACGTAGGCTCACAGCTCTTTGACACAGACGACTACACCAAATCCATCGAGAAAATCATCGAGTTGATGAAGTCCCTGAAAGACTCCCTCAATTTCACGACGCATGAGCTTAACATGGGCGGTGGGTTCGGAGCTGTCATTAACCCTGCAATCCCGGCCATGAAGTCGGAATTTTACACTGAGCCTATGATGAAGGCACTTCATGAGGGTTGCGCGAAATATGGCATTGAGATTCCTCGCGTCATTCTTGAGCCGGGTCGGTGGTTTGTCTCTGAGGCAGGAATTACACTCTACACTGTCGAGAATGTTCGCGAGCTTCCGGGCATTACGTATATTGCCGTCAACGGCGGAATGTCTGACAACCCTCGTTACGCGCTATATCAGGCTGAATACAACGCGGTGAAAGCTGATGACATTGACGGGGAAATATGGCATCCCGAATCAGGCGGGAAGGTCTCAATCGTGGGGAAATGCTGTGAGTCAGGGGATATTCTCATTGATGATGCAGAAATTCAACGGGTAAAAGCTGGGGACATCATAGCACTCTACAACACTGGAGCTTACACCTTCAGCATGTCGAGCAACTATAACTGCCTCATGAGACCTGCTGTTGTGTTTGTGGAGAATGGTGAAGCGAGGGTTGTTGCTGAACGTCAGACGCTGGAGGACATAATACGCGGTCAAGTAATTTAGGATGTGGAGTGCTGAGGATATAGAGGCGCGGTTCAAGAGTCTCAACCTTCCGCCTGATAGGCAGTGGGAGAACCTGAAGCTGTCGAATGATTTTCTCCTTGGCAAAGTAATGCAGGACATCGATATATGTTGCGAGATGAAGAGGCGAATACTTCCGGCAGAGAACAGTATTTATCTCATGAAACGGACAAGGGCTTACCATCTTGCTATGGGCGGGAGTCTCCTCGAAAAAGGGTTATCGTACATTGAGCTTCCTGATGCTTTCGTGATATTTATATGTACGTTCGACCCTTTCAAGCTGGGAAGGCATGTATACACGTTCAGGAAATTCTGTTGCGAGGACAAAAATCTTGCACTTAATGACGGGAAAACTACCATGTTTCTGAACACTCGCGGCAAGGACAAAGTAAGCAATGAGATGAAAGCGTTTCTTGATTTCGTCATGGGGCGTGAATGTGATGATCCATTCATCCAGAAACTAAATCGGCGCATGGAATTAGCCAAGCATAACGGGAAATAGAGGCAGGAATATATGATTGCGAGCATCAGAGAGACAGATGTGCGTTATGAGGGATTTACTGAGGGCGACTATTCCAGACAGCTCAAAGCTGCAAGAAACATGATCGCACGAGGCTACGACGAAGACGAAATTCACACGTTACTCGAATTACCCATTGACGAGATAAGGAGGCTGAAATAATGACACAAGAAGAAGAAGAGGCTGTGAGGTTCGATGAAGCAGTCAAGTGGTCAAAGAATATGAGTGCATTCCGTAATGTTCTCGTGGACGCTGTAGGCCGTTTTCTTTCGGATATAAGCTATTTTGATATGCTCAGGAACGTAATGGACGAGAATGAAATCAGAGCCGAAGCCAGAAGAAAAAGTTTCGAGGATGCCCGCTTGCAGGAAAAACTCAATATCGCTCGGCGTATGCGGGAAAAAGGACTGAGTGATGAGGAAATCATAAAACTGGTCGAACTGACACCTGAAGAACTCGAAGAAGTCTAATATCCGCCAGCAAGCACACCGATAAATTTCGCAGGAGATTATCTTCACAGAACAGGAGGTTTAGTTTCATGGCATCAATGAGCGTGTCAGGCGTTGTTTCCGGCATGGACTGGGAAAGCATGATTGACAGCATCATAGAGACTGCTGCCGCCCCAGCACAGCCCAAAGTCAACAAGAAAACTAACCTGACCAACAAAAAATCCCTGCTTGAGGAAATGAAGGTTACAATGAATAGCCTTCAGTCCTCCCTGTCAACGCTCAAACTCCCCTCAACCTACAAGGCCAAAGAAATCGACATTGAGCGCATAGACAAAACTGGCTCATACAAAGGAGTCCTCACAGCTACGGTGAATGCTGACGCTGAAATCAACGTTTGGGATGTGAAAGTAAATCAGCTCGCTACAGCCCAGACAAACAGGTCAAAGCAGATAACCTCATCGACTCTCAGTAGCACGCTTAACGGCCTATCAAGCTCCATGCTCTATGTAACTATGGGCGGGCAAAAAGTCGGAATCAACGTCAACGCATCAGACTCCCTACAGACCCTGAAATCACGCATCAATACCACGCTGAAGACCCTCGATAACCCCATGGCTGTAACAGCTTCAGTAGTCGACAACAAGTTAATCCTCAAGAGCGACAATACCGGGTTAGGCACTCTCTCAAACTCTGAGACAATCAACTACAACATGACGGGAGTCAACAAGCTCTCGACAATGTCAATCAGTGATGATGATGTAGAGAACGTATCAATCTACAAGGGTACGAGCAAATACACAATCCACAAGGATTACACGATTGTGAACGGGAATGAGATTCGCTGGAAGCAATATGACCGCGGGAATGAGGTTGCTCTAGGCGGAACAGCTGAAGTGAAATACACAATGTCGGCGGATGATGTCTACGAGGCTTCCGGGACTTATGGCACAAGCGAGGCTGAAATTTCCGGGTTCAGCATGACCGACAACGGGACATTGAGTAAGCGCGTTAAGATTGTTGACGAGAATAACGTGGAGTATACATACGGCGAGGATTTCACGATTAAGGACGGAAAAGTTGTTTGGCTTGAAGAGGAAGAAGCTACAACGAATGAGCCGGACTCATACACTGTGAGTTACAGCAAGACAACATCTGAAAGCTACAGTGCTGAAGGTGAGAAGACCAGCGCAACATCAACACCGACATCATACTCAGTACAGTACACAAATGATATTCTTTCATCAACAAGCCTGACTTACGGACGGCATGATACCGGCTATTCATATATCAAGGTAACAGCAGGAAGCCTAACCACATTCAGCGGAATGACTAATTTGGACGGCATAAGCTCCGTAACAAGTGCAACAGGCAAAACCTATCTTACGTTTGATGATGACAGCGAACCTTCGATAAACATCAATGGAACTGATTATGTTTACGGCAGGGATTATGTCATAAGAAAAGGGGCATCATCGGATGAAATGTTCCTTGTTCCATACACGATTTACACTTCAGAAATAGATGATTATCTCGCTGCCGCCGGAAAAACAATGCCCGATGGTGTTCAGATAAGCCCGCAGAACGATATTATTGTAGGCAGTGCGGGATCTCTGTCCTATTTACACACTACAGCGATAGACAGCACAGACCAGACCGCAATAACAAACCTCCTCAATAACAGTAGCACAGACCTCAGCAAAATCGTAATCCTCAAGTCAGACGGAACGGAATACACAGAAGGTACTGACTACCATATATCAGGCGGCGAAATAGTATGGACTCTCCCAAATGACAGCACCGATATAACAATGGCGCAGTTCGCGGAGCTTCAGACCAAATACGCCGAAGCCTACGAGGTCAAACACGGCACGACATCCGAACTTAGCACAGTAACACTCATTGACGGCGACGGTGTCCTACGCACATACGTTGACCCTGACGACCCCGACATTTTCACGATGAGTGCGGGCGGGAATGATTACGTTTACGGAAGGGATTACGTCCTACGCGTGAATGACTCAGGAACGGGCTACAGGTTTGACTGGCTAGTTGAGGACAGCGACACAATCACAGATGCTAGCAAGGCTGTTACTACCTACGCGGCCTACAAGAACATAAGCACGTCAGAATGGCAGGCGGCTCCCGCTGAAAGCACAGAGTACACATTCGGCTTTGATTACGAGGTCAAGGCGACAACCTCAAACAGCGTAAGCAAGACTGACACCGACAAATCGCTTGCCACTGTTCTGGGAATGACTGTAAGCTCAAGTGATTACAGCAATGTGAGCATTGACGGTTACACACAGGGGATTGATTACGAGATAACAGAAGACGGAGTCATAAGCTGGCTCGAAAAAAGCAATGAAGGCGGCCCGGCCTCATACACTGTTGACTACAACATAGTTTCATATTCCGGCACAGTCGGTAGCTCAGGCTATAACGTTATCTCGGAGCAGAATTTCAACGGCTACAGTTATGATGATTTCGCGAGCGTAATAGGAGCAGACACTGTGCAAGGCAGGACAGAGGCATATCAGTTCCTCGACATTTACGGGGACGCTAAAGCCTCAATGACTCTTTACGATGAGCAGGCCGAATACGGACAAAGCTACGTCATAAGAAGGTCAGGGACAAACGGGAGGGCAATAATAGATTTCTCCTCTGCAAGAATCAGCGATTACCGCACACACAGAGATCCCACATATGACGCTGACGACAGCGCACAGATATACGACCCTGGGGATGATTTCACGTTCGCTTACACCGTGAGCGCAACAAAGGGTAGCGATGAGCTTTCCTCTATCATAAGCATGTTCACGGAAAAATACGCTTCCGGCCTGAGAACAGCTGATGATTTTATTCTTACTGGTAGCGATGGTGTCGAATACTCGTATAACTCTTCTGTAACGTCAGCCTCAGACCTTGAGAATCTCAGCGATGATGAGTTCGCGATTATAGGTGGCGCAATAAGGTTCAAGCCTTTAGAAGACCCAACCCCAACACGCCCCGACAAAGGCACAAGCTACACCCTCATATACGAAGCCTTTGACGCTCTCACAGCAACAGGCACATATGACGATGAAGCTACACAGCAGGAAGCCGCAATAACTGTTGATTCTGGCTATGGCAACATCTCAGGCAACAAACTCAGCTATGAGCAGATCCTCAAAGATTTATCCCTCACAAGCTCATCAACTGCTGACGAAATAGCAGAGAAATTCGCGGCAAATTTCACACTCACTGACGAATACGGCGACTCATACACTTACGGCGAAGACTTCACCATAACGCAAGGCACTGACACTGACAGCACAACGGGCGAGCATAAGCTCATGATTACGTGGCTTGAAGACGGCTATCAACCTTACGGGGATTTCACACTCACATACACGGGAAGGGGTAAAGGTGGCGGAGAAGTCGTAACCACTGACGGCGTAACACGTTCGGCAACTGACACAATCAACCCGGCCTCCTCTGACATAACACGCGCTCTTTATTCCGATTTCAACTCAGCAAAGGAAATCCGAATCACTGACGGCACAGAGACATTCTTCAAGGGAGTAGATTTCACGGTCGGCAATGATGGATCCGGTAACGCTGTCATAAATTGGATAACGGTTTCACCCGGCACGGCTGATTACGCTACATACTTTGAGGATGCAACATCAATCACCGTAACTGACTCAGATGGCACAGAAATAACTGGCTATACCATATCAGCAGGCTCAAACGGCGAGGCTGTCTTCACGATGGATGACGGGACAACGCTTGATGCAGATACATATACCGTTAAAGTCGTGAAGGATGGCTACACAAAAATGTATGACCTCACAAGCGACGGCACTAACATGGAAATAACGCGGCGTTCTGCTTGGCAATCCCAAGACAACACAAAATCAGCTAGCTATGACATTTACGTTACACCCGCAAACGGCAAGACTACCACATACACAGGGACTCGCACGGCAGGAAGCTACAATTTCTCCATTGACACAATAGCTTACCCATCAGCCTCAGACTTTGAGAACGGCACAACAACAATCACACAAGGCTCAAAGACATTCTACGAGGGTATAGACTTCGACATAACGGATGATGACAACGGACGCGCCACAATCGAATGGATTTCTGACGATGACGGCGGAACAGAATGGTATTACCCCGCTCCCGGCTCATCATACACCATCAATTACACCGACTCAGACGGCAACACGACATCACGCACAGCCTACAGGAGTTCACTTGACACATTGAGAATGAGCGATTACGGCCTCACCACAGCAAAAGGCTCAATATCATTCCAGTATGGCGATGATTTATCCTACAAGTTAGACACTGAACCAGATTATGAGGTTGACGATGATGGCGAGTATGTGCTTGATGATGAAGGCAACAAGATACCCATTGCCAACACTGATGGACGCGCCGCAATCAAAAAAGCCTATGCTGTTGACGTTACGACAAATTCAAACGGCTCATTCTATTTCAACTGGCAGACTCCAGAGCTGACTTCAAGAACCGATCTCCCCTCATACGGCGATGAATTGACGGTTGAATATGAGTATGACGCAAACACATTCACATTGAGCGGTGATGCTGCTGACCTTCTCGGACTGAATGATGATGTTACGGAGGCACAAGACGCGGAATTAGAGGTTGACGGCGAAAAAGTTTACCGTGCCTCGAACTATATCGGAGCTGATTACGACAACGAGCTAATCAAGGGCGTTACGATTCAGCTAAAGGGAGTCGGTGAAGTCTCACTCGATATTTCACATGACGCGGAAAAAGCTGTTACATCGATTCAGACATTTGTTGACACGTACAATGACTTGATGACGTGGATGAATACCCGTATGACTGAGAGCCAAGTTGATGAAGACACAGCCGCGACAATTGACTCTGACGATTTCAGAATGAGATGGGGACTCCTTCATGGAAGCTCATTATTGCGCCAGACAAAAAGCCAGATGAGGAATCTGACATCGCAGAATTTCACGTTCTCATTCACACAGCGTAAAAGCTCCGAGGAAATTTACGGCACAATGGCTCATAACGGCCTCAAGTCAAGCTCAACATTACGCCTCAGAATCGGAACGAAGTATGTTGACGTTACGATTGACCCGACAGACACATTAGAGACGATTGTCGCGAAAATCAACGATGACACACGCGGCGGGGCAATGAATGACATCTATTATGACGACAACGGCAACAAGCTACAGAGTCCACTCCTTAAAGCCAGCGTGGAAAATGACATGCTCGTGATAAATTCCACGTCCAGCGATGAAATCACAATGTCAGGAAGCGCGGCCATGAACGCCCTAAAGATGAATTACACCTACAAGGGGCTGTACCAGATTGGCATAGCTTCAACGTCTGAGGATTACGGCAAGAGCGGTGAACTTGAGTTTGACGCGGACGAGTTCATGACGGCTCTTGAGGATAATCCCGATGAGGTTCAAGCGTTAATGCTGAAGTTTGTGGGGGAGTTCGATACGTGGACAAAATCAATGTTGAACAGTTCCGCAACTGGTGAGACATCTGGCACATTGACGCGTGAAATCGAGAACATTCAGAGCCAAATTGACAGCATCAATGAATACCTCGAAAACTACCAAGATAGACTTGACCGCATGGAAGAGAGTTTGCGCTCCAAATATGCCAGCACAGAAACGAGTCTTTCACGTCTCTCACAGCAAGCGAACTCAATCGCGGCAATATTGAACCAGCTCAACGGCACAGCTTCAGGCGGCGGCTACGGTCAAACAAGCTCATAGCACACACACGAAATCATATGCGCTCCCTTCACGGGGGGCGTTTTTTTTATGGCTTCCAACGTTCAACAATCTCTTTCACCGCTTCAACATCACCAGCTTTAACGAGTCGTGAACGCGAGTCGCTTAACGTCTCAGAATTTCCGCCACTGTCATACGCTATGACAGGAGTCCCGCAGGCTTGTGCTTCAAGTGATACAGTTGGGTAATTCTCCTCGTAGCTTGGAAGGAAGAATACATCTGAGGCAGTGTAGATTTTGGCGAGGTCTTGAGGGCTGTTCGTTCTCGGAATTGTGATGATGTTCCCGGTTTGTTGGCGAGTTTGTCGCGATAGTTCCGGCGTAAGTCCTACGAGGATTACCGCGAATTTCTCAGGGTCAAGCATCCCTGATAGCCTCACGAAATCTTCAAGCCCCTTGCGTTTTTCCCATATACTTGCTACACCAAGAACGATGATTTTCCCCATGAGGTTATATTTCTCCCGGAAATCTGACGGAGTCGGCCTGAATATTTCAGTGTCTATTGTGTTATGCCTCACTTCAACGGGATATTCGCCCAGAAAACTTTGCTTGACGAGGCCGGCTAGCCATTCTGAAGGAGTGATTATCGTCATGTCCTTTACGCCCGTGAAAATCCTGCGCTTGTCGTCATAATTTCTCATGCTGTTGTCGATGAGGCTTGCAGGGTATGTATTTCTCTGCGGGCATTCGTGGCAATGTGTCTTCCATTTCTCACAGCCTGCCATTGTGAAATACGCGCAATGCCCCGTGAAGCTCCAGCAGTCATGAAGCGTCCAATACACTCGCATTTGAGGCTGAGACTTGATCCACTGAAACAGCATCTCTATGTTGACGTAATACCCGTGAATGTTATGGAGCCACAATATATCGGGATTGTAATCATTCGCCCACGCAATGAAATTCCTCGTGGCATGGCCGGAATAGAATCCGTGTTTGTCAGTCAGGCGGGTCATTATCGCGTGAATGTACACGTCCTTCATTGAGCCTATTCTGACGGCAAAACGCTTGTATTTCTCCGGGACAAATGAGCTTCTCCCATATGCAACTCTCACTTCATGGCCTTCACGTTCGTATTTTTCAGCAAGCCCGCATGTGATTTTTCCTGTGCTGCCTGTACCGCAAACCTCGTTGACGAATAACACTCGCATGAAAATTCCGCGCCCCCGTTGAAATCTGAGATTTTCCGCAAAGTATACAGTCAATGCGTTAATCTGGTAAAATTTTCGACAAATTCAATTTTTCACAGGAGGCACAATTACAATCATGTTGGCTCTGATAAAGTTAAGCCCTGTCCTTGTGCTTGGCGTGTTAATGAGGCTGGGGCTTGATATTCTCATGGCGGCTCCAATCTCAATGGTGTACGCTATGTTAATCGGAATGATTTTCGCGCATGTCAGCTTCAATGACCTCATGGACGCGGCTATAGAGAACCTCAAGCACATTCTGATAGTGTTCCTGATTCTACAGCTCGCCTATGCTGTTGCAACATGCTTCATGGAAACTGGAGTTGCTGCGGAAATAATCACAATGGCATTGTCTCTCGGACTCACGGCAAAACTTGTGGCTGCTGTCGGACTCGTAGTTACAGCAATACTCTCAATCGCAACAGGAACTTCATGGGGAACATTCGCGGCCTGCGCACCAATATTCCTCTGGCTGAATCACATTGTAGGCGGAAGCGTCGTGCTTACAGTCTCAGCTATTGCTGGAGGGTCATGCTTCGGCGACAACATCGGACTCATCTCCGACACAACGGTAGTAAGCTCAAGCCTTCAAGGTGTCGTAATCACTGACAGAGTCAGGCATCAGGGAGTGTGGTCATTCCTGTGCTTAGTGTGCGGAGTGTTCGCGTTCTACTTTGCGGCGGTCAACATGGGGCTTCCTGATACGGCTGGTAGCGCGAGGGATGCAATCTCGCAGATTCCCGACTCAGTTTGGACGGCATTAGAGGAGAAGAGGCCGGCTGCTGTTACGCTCCTGAAACAGGTTCAGGCTGGCGGGCTGTCATGGTATATGATTCTTCCGCTTGTGGCTGTGCTTGTGCTTGCTGGAATGGGCATCAACACGGTAATATGTCTCGGCACGGGTATATTCGGCTCACTGATTTGCGGATATTTCGCAGGGACTGTAACGGATCTCATGAAGTTCATTGAGATGGTGCAGTCGAGTTTTGCTGACGCTGGAAGCTGGGTTATCGTCATGATGTTGTGGATTGGTGCTTTTGGTGGCATCATGCGGAGGATGGACGCTTTCGGGGCTATAGCGGCTCTCGTCATGAGTTGCGTACACAGTGTGAAGCAGTTGATGTTTGCGAACGGCCTATTATGCCTCGTGGGTAATGCGGCTCTTGCTGATGAGATGGCGCAAATCGTAACCATGTCCCCAATCATCAAAGACCTCACAGACCGCCATGTAAAAGGAAGCCCGGAGGCCATGTACAAACTTGCTCTGAGGAACGCGACATTTGCCGATGCAATGGGTGTGTTTGGCTCACAGTTAATCCCGTGGCATGTGTATCTTGCTTTCTTCGTGGGAATCGTTTACGCCGTTTATCCTGTTGCTGAAGGCAGCGTTGGCATAATGGATATAATTCTGCACAACTATTTGGCGTGGATTGCTGTGGTGTCAATGTTGCTATTGACGGTTACGGGGCTTGACAGGTTCATACCGTTGTTCCGCCTTCCGTCTGAACCAAAAGTACAGCTCGTGAAGGAATAATAGCGGGCATAACTTCCCAGCCTGATATAATTTGAGCAGGGCTTGAGTTTTTCGGCTCTGCTTTTGTTTTATCCCCACACAAATATTTTCATGAGGACATAACACAATGGTTAAAGTGAAGATCTGCGGAATCTGCCACGAGGCGGAAATAGGAATAATGAATGAGCTTGTGCCTGATTTTGTTGGCTTCGTGTTCGTCAAAAAAAGCCGTCATTTTATCGCCCCTGAACACGCCGGGTATTTGCGCTCGAAATTACGACAGGGCATAAAGTCTGTAGGAGTTTTCGCGAATGAGGCATTACGTAGCGTGGCCATGTGCGTTGAAACAGCTGGACTCAACATGGTACAGCTTCACGGCGAGGAAACAGCAGAATACATTGCGTCTCTAAGGGAGTACATACGCTGCCCAATAATGAAAGTGTACAAGGTAGCCAGGCCGATTGACGCGGAGAAGGCTATGTATTCGACGGCTGATTATGTCATGCTTGACGGAGGCAACGCGGGCGATGGCAAAACGTTTGACTGGTCATTGCTTGGGCGTGTGAGGCGAAAATTCTTCCTGTCAGGCGGACTTACTCCCGACAACATAGAGCAGGCGTTGTTGCTTGACCCCCGGCCTTACGCATTGAACGCAAGTTCCGGGCTTGAGGCTAATCGCATGAAGGATTACAGGAAAGTGATGAAGTTCATACTCGGCATAAAGAGCTTCAAGAAATCTGGCGTAAGGTGAACAGCGCAATATGATTCAAGTATTCATAGCGGGGCTTCTCTGGGGTACAGTAGGAGTGTTCGTGAAGGGGCTTGCCTCTCTTGGTGCTGACGGTGCGTTGATTAGCTTCCTGCGAATGTCGTCAGCGTTGGTTATCGCGCTGGTTATTGGAATCTTCACGCATGGCCGTAAAATCATAATCCGCGACAAAAAGACCATGCTATATTGCTTCCTTCTCGGAATAATCTGCAACGGAATGTTCAACATCTCCTACACCGCCTCAATACGCCTAAACGGAATGGGAATAGCCTGCGTGTTAATGTACACAGCCCCAGTGTTTACGGCTCTGGGTTCATGGCTGATATTCCGTGAGAGGTTCACGCCCGCAAAGATATTCGCGCTCGCTGTGAACATTGCCGGGTGTGTCTTGACTGTAACGGGTGGGGATTTTTCCGGCGGTAATGTGAGTCTCATGGGGATTCTTGCGGGACTAGGCTCTGGCTTCGGCTACGGAATGGCGGCGGTTATAGGGAGGCTCGCGGGTGAAAAGGCTGATGCTATCACCGTGAGTGTGTACAGCTATTTTGCGGCGGCATTGTTCCTTCTGGTGTTCATGAGGCCGGATATTAGCATCGCGGTGAAAAGTCCAAGCGTTATGGGATTAGGCTTCCTTTATGGCCTTGTGCCTACTGCGTTTGCATATGTGGTGTATTATAACGGGCTGAAGAAAATCCATGACACGAGCAAAGTTCCTGTTGTCGCGTCAATTGAGCCAGTTGCGGCGGTGCTTATAGGGTCGCTGATATATAATGAGCAAATCGGCGCGGTTAACCTTGTCGGGGTTGCAGTTGTGCTGATTTCAATTATCATAATGGCGAAGACAAAATAAATCTCTAACATATAGGTGATAAACGACATGTCGAAATTTGCAGCGGCAGTGCTGAACCGTAAAGGCGGAGTCGGGAAGACAACCGTAGCGGTGATACTGGCGGAAATAGCACTTGTGAGGCATAACAGAGTCCTCGCAATAGACCTTGACCCCTCCCGGAATTTCTCTGACGCTCTCGGCTTCATGAAAAATTACTTCCGCAGCTCCCTCCGTGTGAAGAATACCCTCGAAGAATCAGACGCTGATGCCCCAGAAGAATGGATAGTGATTGACTGCCCTCCCACCCTCAACGAAGAGTCGAAATACGCGGTTGATTTCGCTGATATAGTTGTTGTTCCAGTGAGGCCAGATTTCTTTTCACTGTCGAATCTCGGAGTCCTTTACTCCACCGCAAAGAAATTCGGCAAGGAAAAAGCTCAATTGCCACTCGTGAAAGTCGGCTATGACAGCTCAGTGATGACGAAGATAGCGAATCAGCTCATATCGGAGCGCGATTACCCTGTAGCGGAAGAATTGCCATTACACAAGCACATCCCCTACAACATAACTTCCGGGCGAGTGTGGTCAACAGGATTGATTGCGCGTTCTCGTCAGCCTTATGAACGCCTGTATGACAAGCTCATGAAGGCAGTTGACCGCCTCCAGAACGGAATCACGGACATAAACGAGGTCTGGACAGACAGGAAAGAGGAAGAGTCCGATGAGGATATTTAGAGGGCTTGAGAATATACACTCGGTGATAGACCGCCACGAGGCAGAATGGCGCAGGGAGCAAGGTGAAGAGCCAGAACGCCCCGAGTCTGTCAGTCTTGAGGAGGCCGTAAGGAGGAGGATTGCAGCGCGTCAAGATTCAGGAAGTGGGAGATTTTCCGCTGACAGATTTTTGGGCGTTAAGCACGACTCCACGAAGCATGAGCCTGAACCTAAAGCCGTAATCCCGGAATCCGAACCCACGCCGGAATTTGACGCAACAACGGAGAATGTGCCGGAAGCCTCCACAACCCCAGAGCCGGAAATCGAAGCCGTAATCCCGGAATCCGAGTCCACGCCGGAATTTGACGCAATCACGGAGAATGTGCCGGAAATAGCCGAGACTCCAGAGCCTGAACCCGAAATTGCCCCCGAACTTGACGCAATCCCCGACGTGATAGAGGTCATCCCTCCGAAAGAGGGTCGGCACTCATGGCTGTACAACGAGGTATTGAAGGCCGTTAATGACGCGGCTAAAGACAGGAAGAACACGAAAATAATATCCGTGTTTGTCCCAGTAGTTCAGGACGGCGGAGAATTTGAGGATCTCCCTGCTGACGGAGTTATGACTCTCGCACCCGTCAACGAGAACGCAACAAAGCCTGAACCTGTAGCTGAGGCTGTCGAGATAATCAGGAACAAGGACGGCAAGCACTCAAGGCTATATGATGAAGTTATGCGGGCAATTACTGACGCGGCCGGAAATGGGAAATTCTCAAAGGTTGTGGCTGTGTTTGTGCCAGTTGTGCAGAGCAAAGCAGAGTTTGAGGACATGCCGTTTGACGAGGGTATTACGATTTCGGCGGTGAATGAGGATTTTGCGAACGTTGAGTCCTTTGCGCCGGAAGCACCCGTGAATGAATCTGACGAATCCGCAAATGACGTTGAGACGTTGCCGGAAATCACAGAGTCGGCTGAAATTCTTGACATGGCCGAATCTGAATCGCCTGCTGATGTGCCTGACGCGTTAAACTTTGAGTCCCTGCCGGAAATCACAGAATCCCCCGAACCTGAAGTGCTTGCGGTTGATCCTGATACATTGCCGGAAATCGCAGAGAATGAGCCGGAAATATCCAACATTGCCGAGCTTGACGCTGACGACTCCGAATCACCCGTAGCTGAACTCGAAATCCCCGAAGAGATGCCCGCGCTTGAAGACCCTGAAGAGTTTGACCTCTTGCCTGAAACTGTACCTGACGCGGAATTAGCCGAGGCATTCAGGGAAATGGAAGAGAAACTTGACGAGGATATTCAGCAGGAAGAAGAACAGCCCGTAATTGAGGAAGAACCAGAAACTGAGCCGGAAATAGAACCCGAAATTGCGCAAGAACCTAACGTGCAAGAACCTGAAACGATAACGCTCACGGAAGAAACACATGATGAGCCTGACATTATCGCGCCGGAAAATGATGATGATGAATTCTCCGAGTCTGGCATCCCAATGGACACGGGAGAAGCTATGAGGTTTGAGGATATTAGCGGGGAAGAACAACCAGCGGAACTTCTTATGCCTAGTGAGCTTGATGACGATGAAGTTTTTGATGACCCGGGATTTGACGAGTCATTGACGGAAGTACGCAAGCCTGATGATGACGGTGAAGCGGAAATTGTCATTGAGGAGGCTGACACGTTGCCCGATGATGATGACGAAATAGAAATACTCCCTGACCCCGTGAAATTGTAGTCAGAGAATCATTCCTCCGCATGTGGACGGACATTTGCGGGGGAATTTTTTTTTGCCCGGAAAATTTCAAGCCACTCACCACACGTAAGATCTTCCGCCCTCATTGCCCCATAGCTTAATGCATCAGCATACCCCTTGAGGTTATTGGCGAGGGTCTTACGCCTGTGCGAAAATCCCCGGTGCAGCAGCTCACTCCACAATGAATCCCCGCCAAGCTCAAAATTACGCTCAATCACGATTTCAGTTACAGCCGAGTCAACTTCAGGAACTGGCCTGAAACACTCCCTGCTTACGTTGCGCACAATTGAGGCTCTTCCCATTGCGCCAACAGCAACGCCCAAAGGATAACGCTCT
>JAFSKY010000071.1 GCA_017448685.1 Synergistaceae bacterium | reverse complement strand
GTGCCTTGTGCCTTGTGCCTTGTGCCTTGTGCCTGTTTGTGTCTCTTCACGTAACAATCCTTTCTGAATTTCCAGCAACAAATCACAATAACGCAGACGGAAAAATTTTGTCCCGCATTGTTTCTCGCAAAGAGATTCGGCGGGGCATTTTTTTTGCGCAAACCTTTAAGGAGTGATTGACATGTTCGGTATAAGGAGAGCGGCAAAATACATGCTCAAGAAGTATCACGGCTTTTACGTGAAGTCATCTGAGGTGAAAGCGAAGGCCGAGCGTATGCTTTCAGAGCAGGGAAGCAACCTTGACAGAATAGGCTTCATTCAGGGGACGGACAAAGCGTCATTGCAGGGCATCACAGATAATGAGATGAGGATAACGCATGACTATTTGAGGCACTATGATTTTATGTTCAGCGCGTTCAGGGAGGAAAAATTCTCGCTTGTGGAGTTCGGTTGCTTCAGGGGTGAATCTCTCAGAATGTGGGAGCAATACTTCCCAAATGCCGAAATTTACGGCGTTGACCTTGACGACTCGACAAAGCAACACGAGAAAGGCCGTGTCCATATCGTAATCGGCGATGCAACATCACAGGAGACATATGACACACTCAAAGCCAAAACTGGCGGAGCATTCATCATTCTGGATGACGCTTCACACGCATGGAGCGACCAGCGCAGGAGCTTTGAGCTTTTCTGGGACATGGTGAGTCCTGGGGGATTCTATGTGATTGAGGATCTCGTATGCGGGACTCTCGGTGCATATCCTGCTTACCCGCCTAAAGTGCTTGACGCTCAACCATTCTTCAACTACATGCAGGACAGGTGCGAATATTTACGTTGGTGTGTTGGCTGGCATCCTGAAGAGAATACATACCACTTCAATCATCTTCCAGCGCATATCCAGAAAATCGAGCGTGAAATGGATATGTGTATGTTCATTCCCGGAGCTGTAATCGTGCGCAAAAAGGCGTAAAATTTTCGGGGTTGCAAAAAATTCATACGCTGATAAAATTATTCCGCATTCAATGAATATCAACTGCCCGGGTGGCGGAATTGGTAGACGCGCTAGATTCAGGTTCTAGTGGGCGCAAGTTCGTGGAGGTTCGAGTCCTCTCTCGGGCATCAGCAGTATAGACCAGAGAATATAACAGGGTATTATCGTGTTTGCTTGACATGATTATACCCTTTTGTTATCATGCCATATTGCGCCAAAAGCAAAGCCAAACTATTCAGGGGAGGCTCAATAACAGTAAGCATAAATTATAAGACTGTCGGAAATCTCTAGGCTTTTAATAAAGGAGGTGTAAACCGTTTACAGAAATTAACTTTTATGCTCCAAATTAATTTATCAGGTATAATTCATGCCGTTGGTGAGCCGTTGAAGACTGAATGTTGCAGGCTGGACGGAGAAAATATAAAGCGATAACCAAGCCTACAGGTTTCGTCCATGCCTTACGGCGAGTTTCACTACAAGATATTCAACCTTCTCAATGAGCATAGAAATTGTGTACTGGTACGTTAGCCAGGATTTGAAGCCTTCGGAGCGTTACACCAAACGTGAGTAGCCAGCGACATCGGCAAAAACGGACGCTATGAACAAGGAATGAAGCGTAAGAGTTAATTTATGACTTTTTGTGAGTCTTCTGTAACGGTATAAAATGCCTGAATTTGTGCCAATCAGCAAGACCCGGAAGAGATATACTTTCGGCCGCGCCCATGACTTAGTTGAAATGCCTGATATGATAGGAGTTCAGCGGGATTCTTACCACTGGTTTTATCAGGATGACATAGACCCCAAAGACAGAAAAACGCAGGGATTACAGGAGCTTTTAGAGGAAGTTTTCCCCATAGAAAGCTATGATGGAACATTCCGGCTTGAATTTATCAGCTACTCAATCGACAAGCCAAAAATAACGGAAGAAGAAGCAAGGCAAAAAGATATGACGTGGGCAAGGTCGATAAAGGCTACAATTAGGCTCACGAACACAAGAACGCAGGTCAGGAAAGATGCGAGGGAGATATTTCTCGGAGAATTTCCCGTTATGACTGAGCGCGGTACATTCATCATCAATGGCACGGAGCGCGTTGTGATAAACCAGCTTGCCCGGTCAGCAGGAATATATTTCACACATTCCGCCGAGGGTTGTTCCGCGAAATTGATTCCCGACCGCGGGGCTTGGCTTGATTTTGCCATGCCTGAATCGGAGAAAGAGCTTGTTACCGCTAATATCGACAACAGGAAGAAACTTCCCGTAACGCTTGTGCTAAAGGCTATGGGCGCAAGGAACAATGAACATATAATTGAGCTACTTGGAATTGATACAGTTTTCAGGGAGTATAACTCTGATTTGAAGGGTTGCATGGCCGCAGAGGAGAAGCGCGACAATCAGGGTAATATTATTGTTTCACGCGGGACTATTATAGATGAAGAACGTATAGCGAGGCTCTACAGTGCAGACAACTCAGAGGGAGCTGGGATTGAAGTTTTTGACATGGAGCCGGCATTAGCGAGGACTCTTGACCGCGACAGAACTAGGAATCCAGATGAGGCAATACAGGATATATTCAAGCGTCTGAAACCTAATGAGCTTGCAAGGATTGAGAATGCTCGCGACTATTTCAGGAGCTTGCTTCAGGATCCGCGGCGTTACACATTGGGGCGTGTTGGACGCTACAAGCTGAATCGCCGTTTGAACATGGATATTCCCGAAGATGAGCGTTTGTTGAGCCTTGAAGATGTCGTAGCTATCGTAAAAGAAATGTTTGCAATGAAGGCTGAGGACAAAATCAGCGATGACATTGACCATCTTGGCAACAGAAGAGTACGCTCAATCGGGGAATTATTGCAGAATCAGGTGCGTATAGGTCTTCTCAGGATGGAAAGAATAGTGCGTGAGAGGATGACTACAATCCCGAATCTTGATGAGGTTACCGGGCGTGAGTTAATCAACGTCCGTCCTATAGCGGCCTCATTGCGTGAGTTTTTCGGGTCAGGCCAGCTCTCACAGTTCATGGATCAGACGAATCCGCTTGCAGAAGTTACGCACAGGAGAAGGCTCTCAGCGTTAGGGCCGGGAGGTTTGAGCCGTGAAAGAGCCGGATTTGAGGCCAGAGACGTACATTACACGCATTACGGCAGAGTCTGCCCCATTGAGACACCTGAAGGCCCTAATATCGGACTCGTTTCATCACTCACGACATATGCAAGCCTGAACTCACACGGATTCTTGGTTACTCCCCGCCGTGTTGTAAGGGATGGGAAATTGACGGATGACATAAGGCTACTTTCAGCTGATGAGGAAGATAAAAGCTATGTCGCAATGGCCAGCACAAAGCTAGAGGATGACGGAATCACGATTGCGGGCGATTCATGTCCCACGAGGCACGCCGATGAAATCATCTCAATGCCTCCTGACATGGTCGACTATATGGACGTTTCTCCCCGTCAGATTGTCTCACCCTCAACAGCGTTAATCCCCTTCCTTGAGCATGATGACGCAAACAGGGCTTTGATGGGTTCAAACATGCAGCGTCAAGCCGTTCCGTTACTTTCACCCGAAGCACCCATTGTAGGCACAGGAATTGAACACAGAATAGCGCTTGATTCAGGGTCATGCGTAACTGCGCGTGAGGATGGGACTGTAACATATGTTGATTCCGACAAGATAAAGGTCAAGAACAAAAAGGGACGCGAGAGAACGTATGACATGATAAAGTTCCGGCGTTCTAACCAGTCAACGCTGATTCACCAGCGGCCTTTAGTGCGTAAGGGTGAAGAGGTCATGAAGGGTGATATTATCGCTGACGGTCAAGCAATCGAGAACGGAGAATTAGCGTTAGGTCATAATGTGCTTGTTGCGTTCGTTCCTTGGGAAGGCTATAACTTTGAGGACGCAATACTACTCAGCGAAAATTTGGTGAAAGAGGATAAATTCTCGTCCATACATATAGAGGAATACGAAATCGAAGCCCGCGAGACGAAATTAGGTGCGGAAGAGATAACCCGCGACATTCCGAACGTTGGAGAAGATATGCTCCGTAACCTTGACGATGATGGAATAATCCGCATTGGTGCAGAGGTTACAGCCGGGGATATTCTTGTGGGTAAAGTTACGCCCAAAGGAGAGTCAGACCAGACTCCCGAAGAGAAATTGTTGCGTGCTATATTCGGCGAAAAAGCTCGTGAAGTCCGCGATAACTCATTGAAGCTCCCAAATGGCTCATGGGGAAAAGTCGTTGCCGTGAAACAGATGGACAAGCGCAACAGTGCCGACGCGCTCGGTTCAGGTGTCATACGCTCCGTGAAAGTCTACGTAGCACAACGCCGCAAAATCACTGTGGGCGACAAAATGGCCGGCCGTCATGGCAACAAAGGTGTAGTCAGCAGAATACTTCCTGTTGAGGATATGCCGTATTTGCCGGATGGGACTCCCGTTGATGTCGTGTTGAATCCTCTTGGCGTTCCCAGCCGTATGAATCTCGGCCAGGTGCTTGAGACGATTATGGGATTTGTTGCGCTCAATAACGGCTGGCATGTCTCAACGCCTGTTTTTGAGGGCGCGAATGAAAAGGAAATTTTTGCGGAAATGCGCAAGATAGCCGCGACAAAGTACAAGGATTTGACCGAAGACGGCATGATAACAATCCGCGATGGCAGAACAGGTCGCCCGATGGACAAAAAGGTTACAATCGGCTGTATGTACATGCTGAAGCTGAATCACCTTGTTGACGACAAAATTCACGCTCGTTCAACAGGTCCTTACAGCCTCATAACGCAACAGCCTTTAGGGGGTAAAGCTCAGTTTGGAGGGCAGAGATTCGGCGAAATGGAGGTTTGGGCGCTTGAGGGTTATGGTGCTGCGAATGTCCTTCAGGAAATCTTGACCGTGAAATCTGACGACATACGCGGCCGCGATAAGACATACGAGCGCATTGTGAAAGGTCAAAGCCTCGTGAAGCCCGGAGTCCCGGAAAGTTTCAGAGTGTTGGTGAAAGAGCTTCAGGGATTGGGGCTTGATGTTGAAGTCGAATTTGACGACGGCACACACGGTGATATACCCATTGAGGACGATGAACATCCTGTGTTCATGGGGAAGCCGCCTGAGATATTCTCATCGCCAAGAAAGCCCAGAAAGCCACGCGCAAAGCCTCAAACAGCCGCCGAGCCACTAAATGACATACTCGCTGAGCCGCCAGCAGATGACGAATCAGAATCAATGCCGGAAATAGCTGACATGCTTTTTGAGAGCAGAGAGCCAACAGCGGAGGAGCTTGCGCAAATGAATGAAGAAATGTTGCTTAATGACGGTGAAATGCCTGAACGCAAAGCATCAGATATATTTGATGGCTCTGATGAAAGCGGAGAGGGGGAAATGTAGATTTGGCCAAGAGAAAAGAAATCGTAGGAGTAAGAATCAAACTTGCCACGCCTGAAAGAATACACGCAATCTCAAAAGGCGAGGTGCAGAAGCCAGAGACGATAAACTACAGGACATTGCGCCCGGAAACGGATGGGCTTTTCTGCGAGAGGATATTCGGCCCGACAAGAAGCTATGAATGCCGTTGCGGAAAATACAAACGTTCCGGCCCAAAGTTTAAGGGTGTTGTGTGCGAACATTGCGGAGTCGAGGTTACAGACAACAGGGTACGCCGTGAAAGAATGGGGCATATTGATTTGGCTGTTCCTGTCGTGCATATTTGGTATTTGCGCGGAATCCCTAGCAGGTTGAGCCTTTTGCTTGGCACGAGTGCTAAAGACCTTGAGAGGGTAATATATTTCGCTCCCCTCAAGAAGCCGGAAAAAGGCTACAAGGTTACAGCCACGAGTCGCCCCGATATAGTGCAGGTTGGAGCGGTTATCCCAGCTACGGCCATGAAGATTCATGAGCATTATGACCCCGATTTCAGGTGCGAAAAAGCCTACGTGATAAACGATATACAGTGCCTTCCTGTTGATGTCGGCGATGTCATATCAGCCTCACAGCTTGCGAAGTTCAAGACTGATTACGGGGATGAGGCAATTTCCGCTGAACCTGCGTTTGTCCTCACTGAGCCTGACGAAGAAGCTGGCCTCGAAGCTGGCGCAATTGTCCCGGCCTCAAAAGCTCCTGAAACAGCTGAACGCGCCAAATCAGGAAACAATGAGGCGTTTATCGTTACTGCTGCAACGAAACCAGAAATTGACGGTCAAGAACTCTCAAAGGGTAAAATCCTCTCTGAGACAGAGTTCCGCAAGGCATATAAACTTTATGGGGAGCTTTTCCCGACTCCCTTCCCTGACACGAAAGAGAAACTTGACGAGAAACAATGCACACTCGTTGTAGATGACCCGTGCCACTTGGTTATATTGCAGGGCAGTTCACCGTTTGAGCAGGGTGATGTGATATTCGAGCATCAGCAGAAATTGTGCAGCCTCTATGATGACAGATTCGAGGCCGGAATCGGTGCTGATGGTGTATTGGCATTGATTAACCGCCTTGACCTTGATTTTCTCTCAGACTCATTGCGTGAACAGATTGCAGACGCTACCGGGCAGAAAAAGCGCAAACTAATCAAGCGCCTTCAGGTTACGGAGGATTTCAGGAAGAGCGACTCTAAGCCTCAATCCATGATACTCACAGTGCTTCCCGTAATCCCGCCAGATTTACGGCCACTGGTACAGCTTGACGGAGGTAGATTCGCAACAAGCGACCTCAACGACCTATATCGCAGAGTCATCAACCGCAACAACAGACTCAAAAAGTTACAGGCTCTCAATGCCCCGGAGATTATTGTCCGCAACGAAAAGAGAATGCTTCAGGAATGTGTTGACGCTCTAATCGACAATGGCAGAGTCGGTAAAGCCGTTTTGGGTGCTGGAAATCGCCCGTTGAAGAGCCTCACGGATTTATTGCGCGGGAAAAAAGGACGCTTCCGCCAGAATCTTTTGGGAAAACGCGTTGACTATTCTGGACGCTCGGTTATCGTCATAGGGCCTCAGCTGAAGATTTATCAGTGCGGACTCCCAAAACAGATGGCCTTGGAGCTGTTCAAGCCGTTTGTGATTCGCAGGCTCGTTGAGGGAGGATTAGCCCCCAATGTGAAGAACGCAAAACGCAGAATCGAAAAGGGCGGTGGCGAGATCTGGGAGATTCTCGAAAACATCATCAAGGATCATCCCGTAATGCTCAACCGCGCTCCTACGTTGCATAGACTCGGCATTCAGGCGTTTGAACCCGTATTGATGGAGGGCAAAGCTATTCGCCTTCACCCAATGGTCTGTACGGCATTCAACGCAGATTTTGACGGCGACCAAATGGCCGTTCACGTTCCGTTAAGCATTGAGGCGCAAGCGGAAGCACGTCTCCTCATGTTGTCGGCGAATAACCTCCTCTCACCCGCAAGCGGAAGACCTGTTGTAACTCCCACGCAGGATATTGTTCTCGGCGTGTACTACCTTACCGACATGCGCGAAGGACTCAAAGGTGATGGGCGACATTTTGCGGACATGGAAGACGTTTTGTCGGCTGTTTCTCATGGTACAGTCCACGTGAACGCAAGAATCTGGCTCAAGGAAAATCCACAGGCATGGGGACATCCCAAAGGACGCAGGAAATACACTCTCGGCAATGAGGCTGTTATCGTTGACAGTTTCGAGGCGGTGCAAGGGAATCCTCACGCGGTGTTTTTCGAGACAAGCCCCGGCAGAGTCCTGTTCAACACGAAAATAGCTGAGGCTCTGAGATTCGTGAATGAGCAGCTCGGCAAAAAGAAAATAGGTAGCCTCCTTGATGATGCTTATGACAAAGTAGACCGTCCCGGAGTCGTGGCCATGCTTGACGACATAAAATCCCTAGGCTATCACTGGGCTGCTAGGAGCGGAATCAGCTTCGGAATACAGGCCGTGAGAATCCCTGACGAAAAAGCCGAAATCACTCGCGCAACTCAGGCTGAAGACGACATAGCCAAAGAGAATTACGAGATGGGACTCCTGACCTATGACGAGTATCTTGACCAGAAAAGTAAGCTTTGGACGCAAGCCACAAAGGATATTGCTGACAGCATAGAAGCACATATGAGCGTGGATAACCCTGTGCGTATGATGGTTGACAGCGGCGCAAGAGGTTCAAAGGGTCAGCTCGGTCAAATGGCAGGGATTCGCGGACTCATGGCCGACCCTACCGGAAAAACTATCGACTACCCAATCACAGCGAATTTCCGCGAGGGTATGAACATGCTTGAGTACTTCATATCGACTCACGGCGCGAGGAAGGGACTCGCTGATACGGCGTTACGTACGGCAAAATCAGGTTACCTCACACGCAGGCTTGTTGATGTGTCGCAGGATCTCATAATCACCGAGCATGACTGCGGAACAGATAAAGGCATATGCATTCGTCCACTCATCAGCGAGGGTAAAGTCATGATTGGTATAGCTGAGAGAATCGCCGGGAGAACTTCACTGCATGACATTGAAGCTAATGGTGAGTTAATCGTGAAGTCAGGCGACATAATCACCGAAGCCCTCGCCAAAAAAGTTGAGGCTGCCGGAATAAATGAAGTCTGGGTTAGAAGCCCGCTCGCTTGCGCATTGAAGAAGGGTATATGCCAGAAATGTTACGGGCATGATCTTTCATCGCGCAAACTCGTCCCAATCGGTGAGGCTGTCGGAGTCGTTGCGGCTCAGTCAATCGGTGAACCAGGTACACAGCTCACAATGAGGACGTTCCACACAGGCGGAGTGCGTTCAGCTGAAGACATAACGCAGGGTCTTCCTAGAATTGAGCAGCTATTTGAGGTCAGGAGGCCGAGAAAAGTCTGCATACTCGCCGGGCTTGATGGCCACATCAAAGAGATAATCACGGAGGGAAAACGCAAGGTCATAATCGAGAATGATTTGGGCGAAACGATAACTCACGCAATACCTTCAGGGCAGGACATCAAAGAAGGCATTGAATCGGGAATGGAAGTTACACGCCTGACACCCCTCACGGAAGGAAGCGTAGACCCTCAGCAGTTGCTTGAAGTTGAAGGTATTGACGCTGTGCAGAAAATGCTGGTTGACGAAATACAATACGTCTATCACTCACAGGGCGTTAGCATAAACAACAAGCATATAGAAGTCATACTGCGCAAGGTTGCTCCCCTCAACAAAGTACGAGTGATTGAGGAAGGCGACACGTCATTTGTTGCGGGCGATATGGTCTGGGAAGATGAAGTAGAGAAAATACAGCAGGAGATCCAAGCCGACAACGAAAAACGCGTAGGAAGCGCGGTAAAGAATTTCGGCGGTGATATTCTCGTTGCTCTCGACAGGCCAGAAGGATTTGAAGAGGATATTGGCCAGCCACTTACGGAGGAAATATTCAGGCGCATTCTGACACCTGGCGTACCCGTCAAAATGTTCACGATAAACCATCAGGGTCAGGAGATTGACGTGATTATAGGCAAGTCAGCTTTCCGCAAACGCATGTTCACTTTGAGGAATTTGCGCGAAGTCAAGCTGCCGGGTAAAGCATTCGTCAAGAAGAATATCAACCTCGGACGTGATGACCTCAAACGACTCACATCTGGCGACTCCGTCATAATCAGAGTCAGAGATCAGAAAATGTCCGTCCAACTCGCTAATATCAGGTGGCTCGCTGAAGATATTTACGTTGGAAAAAGGCTCGTTGCCCCGCGTGATGCTCTCATCACTCAGGAAAGATACACAGACATTGCCAAAAGCGGCGTAAGAGATATTTTCGTGTGGCCAGCTGTTGAATACCTTGATGTCGTTGACGGAATGCGCAAGGTTCTTGAGGGCATGAGGATTTCAGGCTACGAGATCTACGAGGACGGAGAAGCTACCGGGAAACTCATTGACGAGGAAATTCTTGAAGGTCTCGCCACTGGTGCGATTGAGAAGGTTGAAGCTGATAGCGGAGACTCGGTAATCACAATAAGCCGCGCGGAAATCCTGAAGAAATTGCTAGCGTCAAAGCTCAGGAACAAAATACTCGTCAGCGCAACATTCCCAGAGCTTGAAACAGCTGATGAGCTTCCTGAACCTGAAGAGCCTTCTGACCCTGAAGCCGCAATCGATGATGACGAAGAGTCAGAATCTGACAGCCAGCAAGAACTTTCAGGAGGTGCAGAACTCAAAGCCGAAGCAATCGCCGAGCTTGCCGCGAAAAACCCCTCGGAAGTTTGGGTTAGGCCAGCAGCCTCAAAGCCTGAAGTCGTACACCTCATACGTGAGTATACGTTTGTGCAGAGAATACGCGAGTTCCCAGAATGCAGGCCGTTCATTCACGGAATCACAAAGGCTGCCCTCGCTACTGATAGCTTCCTGAGTGCGGCTTCATTCCAGCAAACAGCGCAGGTTCTCGCAGGTGCTGCCGTAAAAGGTGAAACAGACCCGTTAAGCGGCCTCAAAGAGAACGTAATCATAGGGCATCTCATACCAGCTGGAACAGGTGCTGAGGCGTTCAGGAGAATATCCTACAGAAGCGAAGCAAGACCAAGACCCAAACAGCCAGCAGAACCAATAATGCCGGAAAGCAAAGACATCTTCACAGACTGACACAGAGCAAAATAATCCCCCCTGGTTTCATGGCCAGAGGGGAATTTTTTTTGCGCTCGTTTTTCGCGGAATTTGACTCAGTATCTCAGTCCGTATGATGGATAATACACACGCTCATCGTTCAAGCCCTCTTTCTGTTCGTCAAGCGCACGCCTTCCCTCACTGCCCATCTTACGCGCTAGCATTGAGGTAAGAACATGTACTGCAAACATTGAACCCACAAGACTGCTCCCGAACATCGGAGAATTATCGCTCACGTAGAAATGCATTGAGGCGTGTTCGCACACAGGGGCCGCGGGGCTGTCAGTGATTACAGCTACGTCCGCACCGCGTGAAGCAACCTGCCCAGCTACCTCCGTAACCTCAATAACATAGCTCGGAAGCTCACACACTATCAGCATGTCAGCTTCTCCAATCCCGCGAGCCTGCTCCGAAAGTGATAATGAGCCTCGACGCATCAATACGCTTTTCAGCCCTAATTCCGCAAAACGCGTGTATAGCCATTCAGCTGGCATTGAAGATATGCCCCATCCCATGCAATATATTGACTCCGCATTCATGGCCGAGTGGCAAAAGCTCTCCATGTCATCACGGCTCAATGTCATATTGCGGTATGTCTCATCAATATTGGCGTGTTCAAGGCGGCAAAGCTCCAGTGCTGTGTCAGGAGTCCCGGCAGGAAGAGAGTCATTCGATGACGGTATGACCTGTTTCAGCAGCTTCTTCTTCAGAGTCTTCTTCAGGTCAGCATACCCGCTGAAGCCGAGCATACGCGCAACACGTACCAATTGCGCCCGCGACACGGATAACTTTTCAGCAGTCTCACTTATCGAATGAAACGCTATCTCAGGCGAATTGCCTAGTATGTATTCCGCTACCCTTCTCGTTTTTGCCGGGAAATTACCTAGTTTGCACCGTATGTTGTCTTCAAGCCGCTGAATGTCCATGTTGTCATCTCACTATTCTATTTCACTGCACCTTACGTAGTTTACTCCGCTTCCCCTTGAGGAACGCAATGTGCCTTCAACTTTCACGGGGTCATTGTCGCTTTTTCCCGCGAGAATCTCCTTCAGGCCGTCATCAAAAACTCTCACAACGATAAAATCACGCCCCTTCACGG
>JAFSKY010000070.1 GCA_017448685.1 Synergistaceae bacterium | reverse complement strand
TCACCCGCCAAAAGTTTACGCGTTATCCCTCCCCATATGCCGCCATCGCCTTTAATGCCCGTTACATCAAGAGTGCTGGACATGTAAATCATCGCGTCAGACTCGGCCTTTATGGACTCTCCCTGAGCTAACTCGCAAAGCACCGCCGGAAATGCTGACTGATACAACACTTCATACTTCATGGCATGAGATTACACGTTCACACCCAAATTAATGCATAACCCCCGCAAGCCTCCCTGAAACCCTGCACCTATTGCGTTGAACTTCCACTCTACATCACTCCTGTAGATTTCTCCGACAATTACGGCTGTTTCAACCGAGAAATCTTCGCCCAGGTCATAGCGTATAAGCTCGCGGCTGTTGGTCTCATCGTATATGTGGACGTATGCGTTTGAGACCTGCCCGAAATTTTGACGGCGTTCTTCAGCCTCATATATCGTTACGGTTATGGCTATTTTCGCAATATTGGCGGGGATTGCGGCGAGGTCAATCTTTATTTGCTCGCAGTCGTTTGCGTCAGAGCCTTCAAGTTTGCCCGTGAGGTTGTCGCCCATGTGCTGAACAGCCCCGGATGCGTGCTTCAAGTTGCCGTAAAACACGAAATCCGAATCCGCCGGGACTTTCCCATTATCGCCAAGAAGAAATGCTGATGCGTCAAGGTCAAAGTTATATCCGCCGTCATATTTCTTTGTGTCCCAGCCGAGTCCGACAAGTATCTTTGTCATCCCTGGCCTGCCTTTTGTCAGGTCTACTTTTTGCCCCTTGAACAGGTTTATCATAGTTGAATGCCTCCTTAAACATTTACGCCGTAATTCCTACACAGCGCAGCAAGTCCACCCTTGAAGCCTGAACCTACTGCGTTGAACTTCCATTCATCCGCGCTCCGATAAAGTTTCCCGACAATTAACGCCATATATTTGGACAAATCATCGCCGAGATTATAGCGGAATAATTCATGTTCGCTTGTTGGGTCAACCACTCGCATATGTACATTTGAAACTTGGCCGAAGTTTTGATGGCGTTCTTCTGCATCATATATCGTTGCGGTGAATACTATACTGCTTATATTCGCCGGAACAATGGAGAAGTCTACCGTCATCAGCTCGAAGCATTCCTCATAGCGTGGTCTGTACGGAAAACCTCCGAGAAGAGTTACAGCCTCGGATGGGTGCAACATGTTGCTATAAAACACGAAATCAGAATCATAGCTGACTCTTCCGTCATAGCCAAGAAGGAACGCCGATAAATCAATATCGCAACCATTTTCGCCGTCATATTCTCTTGCGTCAAAGAAGAAGTTGACAAGTATTTTTGACAGCCCTCGCAAGCTAGCTTCCTGCACCATTTGCCCAGAGCCCGCAAGGTTTAAATGTTTACGCCGTAATTCCTACACAGTGCCTCAAGTCCACCCTTGAAGCCTGAACCTACAGCGTTGAACTTCCATTCTCCCCCATGCCTGTAAAGCTCCCCAACAACTACAGCCGTTTCAATCGAGAAATCTTCCCCCAAATCGTAACGGATTAATTCCTGCCCGCTTGCCTCATCATATATGTGTATGAAGGCGTTTGAGACTTGGCCGAAATTCTGCTTGCGTTGTTCCGCATCATGTATCGTTACGGTGAAGGCTATTTTGTCGACATTGCCGGGAATTTTCGCGAGGTCAATGCGTATTTGTTCGTCATCGCCACTGCCGAGTCCTGTGCGGTTGTCGCCGAGATGCTGAATTGCTCCTGATGGGTGTGTGAGATTGTTGTAGAACACGAAATCTGAATCACTGATGACTTTTCCATTTGAGCCGAGAACAAACACTGCTGCGTCAAGGTCAAAAGGTGATTGGCCATCGTATTTATTCACGTCCCATCCGAGTCCAGCAAGTATTCTCGTTAGCCCGGGATTTGTTTTTGTGAGGTCAACTTTCTGACCCTTGAACAGACTTATAGCCATAAATACACTGCCTCCATTCTTGATTTTTTGCGGGAGTTGCGCGTTATTATAGCAAAGTCGCTACGGGCTTGAAGGCTTATGGGTGCAAAATTTTTATGCGAGGGAAAATGTATTGGAAATATCTTGGGGGATCAGTTATTCGCCCATTGACGCAAAATTTTCATTTCGTAAGGGTCGTTCCTCTGAATTATTGCGAAAAGGTGAGTGAGAATGCCTCTTGCTATTACACAGCGATAACTATTTTCATCACGCTGAATCAAATCACCTTCCAGCCCATAATTCACAACGGGGCATACAGAGCAGTAAGGCAGGTACGCGCAATCACAGCACATAGGCAGAGTCTCAGCGCATGAAGCCGTACATACCGCATGTACAGCAGGAGACATCATCAAATCCCGGTAACTGTCATTCACAGACCCAAGCCGGAAAATATCATCGCCCATGTTCGCAAGCATACGACCTTCATCGCAGGTGTATATATTCCTGTCATAGTTGACCGCTATTTGTCCTGTGGCGGCTCCGCAAGGTGAACGGAACTCAGTATGTCCGACTGATTCGCCGTTCAGAATGCGCTTGAGGTATATGGACGCTGTAACTTCTGAAACGTAAACACCATGCCTGCATTTTTCCATCATGCAATCAATAAGGCGACAATAAAACTTCACGTATTCTTCTGGCTTATAGCCAATAACATTCCAGTTCTCACGCGCACAGCCTAGCGGTGTCAATGGACGCACATAAAGCTGATGCATTCCGCTTGATATGTACTCGTCAATTATTTCTTCCGGGTAATACAGTGATTTTCTCGTTGTCGTCTGAATGGCACTTATCGCAGGATTTTTCCCACATTCCCGGCAAATTTCCCGGTATATCGATATTCCTTTGTGCCATGCGTCATAGCTGGATATGTTTGCGGCTAATGGTCGGTTGTAGTCGTGTAAAGTTCGGTTGCCGTCAAGCGATGTCGATATATGCACGTCCTGTTCAACAAGCCACCGCAATAACTCAGGGTTAGGATTTGTCATATTGCTTGCGAGGGCAAAAACAACACTCTTCCCATGTTCCGCGAAAACTTTCCGTGCATATGGAACAGTGAAGCGCAATGCTTCGGGATTCATTGTAGGTTCACCGCCCTGAAATTCTACCGTCATGTGTGATACTGGGGATTGCACAGCCAGATTGATGGCCTTCCTGCATGTCTCAAGGGACATATTCGAGGCATGAGCTTTACCCGCTTGACAGTAAACACAACGCTGATTGCATGAGTCAGTAAGCACGAGAATCACGAGGCGTGTTGCGGATAAAAGGCAACGTTTCATTCCGGCCATGTCATATTGGAAGTCTGATATGTATTTGTCCCTGTCATGATAGAGGAATCCGCGCTCTTGCAGAACATCGAATGTATCACTGCCGGGGGAGAGTCTGCCTTCAACGAAATCATAAAATTCATCCTCATTCAGGAAGCAATATTTGCCTAAGTCATTTGTCAGCAGAAATTGCCCGTTAAACTCTGTCCAGTTGTAATAAGCTGTCGAATACATCGAGCCTCCGAAGTTAATACGGCCTGACGCTAATATCAGGCATAATTTTTGTTGTGCGGAAAAATCCTCCGCATTCGTTTTTCTTCCTGCAATTTTCGCATTCATGGAGGTATTCGATTTTTGATGGCGTAATGCTTCTCCTGTAGACGGGATGAAGGTTTTTGTCCACTATGCATAGCGGGTAATTGTACAGCTCAGTTTCAACGCCCTTCATCAGGAGGATATATGCTGCCTCGCGCACGAATGGCCATAACTCCCCGTAACTGCACCACACATCATTGCGGTTAATCATGGCATTCCCCATCATTTCAAGCCCCATCAGGCACACTCGGCGGCAACAAGGGTATCTCTCAGCGATCATTCTTGCGAGTCCCGGCAGATTTTCACAGTTAAGCCTTGAGGTTACTATGCGTATCTCGATATGCTCTCCGGCTCTGTAAAGGTTATCCAATCCCCGCAATGTTTCATCAAAGCTCCCATTAGACTGCGAAATATAATCATGAAGCGCGGAGTTATCTGCGTGAAGAGGAATCCCCAGCAAGGTTTTATACGGCCTGACACGGCGAAAATCGTCAAGGAAATCCCTATATGCAAAAGTTCTACCGTTCGTGAGGATATGAATCAGCGCAAAGGGAAAATGATTCCTGCAATACTCAACCAGCCTCAGAAAATCATCACGCAGGATTGTAGGTTCACCGCCGGTTATGCATACATATTCCGAATCTGGACTCATCGAATCAACAACCTGTTTCAGCCTGACGAATGACTCTGATTTTGCGTTGCGCCTGAAATGCTCCGTGTAAGGACACATTATGCAGTTTGAGTTGCACAGCCCGCCAATAAATATAGTGTTCTCAGGGATGTTCGTGCTTGCCATGAGCTTTTAGCCTCCCTCTTAGAGTCCCAGAATCAAGAATCGTAGTACCTGAATCACCGCAGCCCCCGCTATAAATGGCGCAAAAGGCATCATCTCAACGATCACTACATTGCTGTGGGCATTCCTGCACCAAGTCTTTACGGCTTCGGCCTGACGCTGAGAGAGGCGAGACCTACGATTTTCCGTTGTAGTTTTTGGGAGTTCAGGGTCAATACATTTCCTCATAGCCCATAATGACGCAAAAGACAGTATCATTCCCGGCCTCACTTCATCCCCAGAAATTTCACGGTATGTATTTTCGCGAACTCTGCTAGTCATACATTCTATTGCTGAAGCGATTACGAGACTCACAGCAAGCCACGCAAAGACATTCAGCAATGAGCCGGAAAATATACTTTGGCACAGAATATATATTAGTCCTGTGATGCCTATTGTTTTTGCTACTAGGACGGCTTTCTTCTGGAGAATGAATATGAGGGCGGCTGAACATAATATGCACAAAACCTGATTGGCGTGGGAAAATTCTGGTGCATAGGTGTCCAGCATGAGATTCACGGCTGATATTGTCCCTGCATTTGACAGAATCGAAACACAATGCTTTATGCTGAAATTTGGACGGGTAATCACATTAGTGTCAGTCCTGCGTGAAAGCGTCATTACCAGCAAAAATATATATCCGAGTGCGAATGCATACACAGCGAAATCAATAGCGGGAAAAATATTGCCCTCCCTCACGACATAAGCTCTTGCAGGAAAAATCAGCGATATGACGGTATAGAGTTTGCAGTCGCCGGGAGCCCAAATATCTGACAGGTAAAATATGATGGCTGTTATTGCGGGCAATATCACATTCAACGCAGGGGGGAATATATCAGCGGATGACGTATGAAGGAATAACGCCTCACTCACAGCAAGTGCGAGCCATAACATCAGAGCGGCAATAAGATGAATGTTCCTGACATGGCCTGAGCAAATATCCGTGAATGCCCCAAGCCCTGCGACAAATAACACGAGAGCCAAATACGCAGGAAGCATGTTTCATTCTTCAGACCAGCTCGCGAATATATGACTCTGGTCTTCACGCCAGCCTGATTTTGCTTCAGCCTCGTCATGTTCCGGCACATCGCGTTCAGGCTCAATGCATGTGGCATACAGCGAACGGGCAACGAGCAATTCACGTATTCCCCTTGTACGGCGGGCAGTGTCAAGCCTTATCATCTGGAATGCAAGCTCCTTCATGATCCCAGAAATTTCATGCTCTATGGACTCTATTTTCGCGTTGGTCTCAAAGAACACGTGAATGAATGCGCCGTCAGTCTCATAGGAGATTATGTACTTGTCGTGAAAACGGTAAAGAGCTTTCATGACGGCTTCACGGGCATATAAATTCCTGTCCAGCTTTATGGAAAAACCGTTGTCGGTCAGCTCATAGGCTCTAAATTTCTGCGTTGAACCTACCATGTGAGAATGCTGTTGCTGTAGCTTGCGTGGCTAGCATGATTGGGGTATATGTAAATGAAGTGACGCGCAACAGATTCCACCTCATCAAATAGCTTTTTGGCCATAAATATACCCCCAATGTTGTATGAATTTTTTTGTCTGGATTTATTGATATTGTAACACCTATTCAGGAGGGATTGTATCAGGCAATATCTGAGGTACTTTGGGCATATCAGGCGGCAAAGGAGCAGACCCAGACGGCGCACCCGAATCCGGCGCAACATTGGAGTGATAGTTGTAACCGTTGGCATGGCTCGAATGTCCATATCCGATTCCGCTGGCGTGGCTTGAATGGAGGCCGCTACTGCTGGAATGACTCGAATGACTCACATGGCTTGAATGACTCCCATGACCATATCCGCCGCTACTGTGGCTTGAATGTCCTCCGCTCCCGCTGGAATGGCTACTATGACTCGAATGACTCCTGTGTCCCGCAAAAGCATCCTGCACTCCAAGTACACATGCAAGCACAACCATCAATGAGCCGATTGTGAGGAGTCTTCCCTTTGGTATGCTGGCTTCCTCATCAAGTAGGAAATCTGAAATTGAATGACGCTCTACAGACTCAAGCAGTTTCTTTGACATGGTTAACCTCTCCTCATCTCACACGC
>JAFSKY010000069.1 GCA_017448685.1 Synergistaceae bacterium | reverse complement strand
ACAAGGTCGCTCACGATTCCCGGCACCAACATACTCAAACCGCCAGCACATATTATCACGCGCATAATGATGTTCATGGGCGTGTACAAATACCCGTTGAGGCTTGCGGCGACTCCGAAAATCCCAAGCAGGGCAGTCCCGCATATCAATGCAATCTCAAGCGCAACGAGTATATTCACCAGCACAGGCCCAGCTCCGGCAATCTCGATTATCGGCTTGACGTTCTCGAACAACATCGCAGGGGTGAACGCGAATATATACGGCACAATGAACGCCCCTATTGCGAGCTTTGTTGCGTTAAAGGCCGTCTTCATTGGGGGAGCTTTTGCGATGGCTGAACCTGCATAAGCCGCAAGTGCTACAGGTGGTGTGATGTCCGCGACAATCCCGAAATAGAACACGAAGAAATGTGCGCAGATCTTCTCGATGCCTATTGCTGGTGTCATAAGAATCGGTGCGCATGTTGCCGCCATAATGCAATAATTCGCCGTAGTAGGCACTCCCATTCCGAGAATGACACAGCATATCATTGTGAGTACCAGCGCGATAAACGCATGTCCTCCCGAAACATTTACCACCATCGTAATCAGCTCTGACGCGAGTCCCGTTGACGTTATGCACCCTGCAACAAGCCCAGCCATAGCGCAAGCAACCGCAACGGTAATCGTTCCTCGTCCGCCTGCCTCCAATGCGTCAATGATTTTGCGGGGGGTAATACGTTCGTCCTTGTTGAGGAGTCCTACGAGAATCGCGACCCCAATTGCTATAGCCGCAGAAAATTGCATCGTGTAAATATTCATCGACACCATCACAACGAGAATCACCAGCGGCAATAACAGATATATTTTTGGTAGCAACGACAACAAGCGGGGAAGCTCCTCTTTTGGGATTCCTTTAAGGCCGAGTTTCTTCGCTTCAAGGTGAACGGCTATATATATCCCGGTGAAATACAGCACGGCAGGCAATATAGCCTTCAATGCAACGTGTGAATACGGTATGCCCATGTATTCGGCCATGAGGAACGCTGCTGCTCCCATTATAGGTGGCATAATCTGGCCTCCTGTTGATGCGGCTGCCTCGACTGCCCCGGCAAATTCTGGTTTATACCCCGTGCGTTTCATCATGGGTATAGTTACGCTGCCAGTGGTTACGGTGTTGCCGACGGATGACCCTGATACCATTCCGCAAAGGGCTGATGAGATTACAGCGACTTTTGCCGGGCCTCCTGCTGAAGCTCCTGCTACGGCGTTGGCGAGGTTGATGAAGAATGTTGAGATGCCTGTGCGTTCAAGGAATGCCCCGAATATGATGAACACCACGATATATTTTGCGCAGACCTCAATAGGAGTGCTTCTGAGGCCGTCTCCTGTTGAGTAAAACAAATCGTATATGACCTTGCCGAATCTCACTGTTGAGAACGCGTAGAACATTAACGCTCCGACAACGCAAAGTATTGGGATTCCGACACACCTCCGGCACAATTCCATAGCCGACAGAATCGCAATCACAGCAAGCGTTACCATGAAGACATAATCCGGGTTACGTGGGCTAGTTACGCGAAGGGCAAGTTTGATGATGCTCTCAGCGTTCCATGCGAAATAGAAGAATGGTGCTGCCCCTGCGAACATCAATATTACGTCATAGAATGGGATTGAGTTTACGCGGGGGGCTGTGTCGAATGCTAGCGGGATTGAAATTGAGTCATTCAGACCGGGCTTTATGTCGCCTGATGATTTGCGTATGGGGTAATGAAGGTAGCCGAGTATAAGTATCAGCCCCAAGAACACGTTAAGCCGTATTTCTGGCATGGCCGTGCTGAATAGTGTTACGTATATGCAGTAAAGCGAGAACATAGCCGATAGCCAACGCACAATTACGGCTGGCCTTCCTTCCCAGATTCTGACATTGGACTCGCGGTCATACTTCTTCATTACCGCGTCAACATCTGCTTCCATTTGTGCAATGTCTTGGCGTGTTATGTCAGTTTCACTCATTGATTTTCCTCCCTACAATAAGAGCGGCCATGACCTGAATCACAGCCGCCCTTGAGATTTCTGACTATGCGGAAAAACTATTTGCCCGCAACCTTGATTCCCTTTTCGCCGAAATACTTTACCGCGCCTTTATGGTAGGGGACTGCCGTATATGATGCCGCAAAGTTCAGATTCAATTCTGCTCCCTTTGCATGTGCCGCTGTAATCTCGTCTTTGTTGTCGAATACCCCCGTCAGGAAGTTATACACATCAGCTTCAGCAACATCATCACGCGCAATAACAACCGCTCCAACAGCAACCGTTACGGTTTCTTCCTCAGTGCCATACACTTCAGGCTTGATTACGTTCATGCTGTAATAGGGTGATTTCGCTATGAGCATAAGCACATGTTCATCATCGAAGCCGACAAGATACACTTTCCTTGTTGCCGCAAGTGAGGTTACCGCCGTTGTTGGAGCTCCAGCCACGATAAACGCCGCATCAATTTTCCCGTCCTGAAGTGCCTCGACTGAATCGCCGAATGATTGGTACGTGGGCTTAATGTCCTTGTCGATGTCGAGTCCGTATGCTTCGAGAACATCAACCGCGTTGAAGTACACGCCAGAGCCAGCCGCGCCGACTGATACATTCTTGCCTTTGAGGTCGTCCACTGTCTTGATTGTTGGGTCAAGCGTTACGATTTGTACCTGCTCCATGTAGAGGTTTGCCACTGTTGAGAAGTTCGTGATTTTGTCGTCGAAAAGTCTCGTACCCTTGTAGGCATATGCTCCTACGTCTGACTGCACAAACCCTAACTGCGCGTCGCCATCATCCATAGCCTCAATATTTGCCTTTGAGCCGCCTGAAGTTATCGCTGTGATTGTGGTTGAGGTCTTCTCACCGACTTTTCCCGCAAGAACTCCGCCGAAACCGTAATATGTTCCCTGCGCGCCGCCTGTCGTGAAGACAAGTTTTTTCCCGCCGGGCATACCTTCAGCAAACGCACAGCCCGCCAAAACCATAACCGCTAATGTCGCCGCAAAAATCTTCCTCATGGTTATTCCTCCTTGATATTATTTCTTGCCTGATACGAGTATGTCCTTTTCGCCGAGGTACTTAACCGCGCCAGAATGGTAAGGCACAGCAGGATATGATGCGGCATTCCTCAGAGTCAATGACTTCGCACGAGGATTAGCCAGCTTGCCAGAGTTCTCGAATACGCCATACATGAAGTTGTACACATCCTCCATCCTGACATCATCGCGAGCAACTATCACGGAATGTACAGCCACTGTCATATCATCGTCATCAGTGCCGTATGTGGATTTGGGAAGGTCGCATTTCGCGTAATAGGGGCATTTCGCAATAAGGTCAAGTATGTGCTTGTCGTCAAAGCTCACGAGATACACTTTGCCAGCCTTCGCAAGCTCCGTTACCGCCGGAGTAGGAGTCCCAGCAACGATAAACGCCGCGTCAATTTTGCCTTCCTTGAGGGCTTCCACTGAGTCGCCGAATGAGCCGAAAACGGGGGTAATGTCCTCAAATCCCATGCCGTAAGCCGTGAGAACGTCCACAGCGTTGAAGTATGTCCCAGAACCCTCAGCACCGATTGACACGGTTTTACCCCTGAGATTCTCAACGTGTGTTATCTCAGGATTGAGCGTTACAATCTGCACAGGCTCAGGATAAAGCACTGCAACTGTTGAGAAGCCGCTATATTTCTGGTTGAAGAGCCTCGTTCCCCTTGACGCGTAAAACCCTACATCAGACTGTATGAACGCAAGCTGTGCTGTTCCTTTTGCGAGTGCTTCAATATTCTGCATTGCCCCGCCTGAAGCAATTGCGCGTACTTGTGTGCTTGTTGCCCTGCTGACAGCCTCAGCGAGAGTCATTCCGAATGCGTGGTATTCGCCCTGTTCACCGCCTGTAACGAGTGCAACACGTGATCCGCCCTCATAAGGCCCGCTCAGAGGAACTGCCGAGAATGCTGGAACAGTGAAAGCCAGCGCGATAATTACAGCAAGAGAAAATATTTTCCTCATGCCTAATTCAACCTCCCTGAAAAAATTTTGGATTGTCCGAATATTGTATCATGCTGTCATTTTCCCAATACAGCCCTATAACCCCCAGGCCCGTATTCAAGGCATCGCTTCACACGGCTTATTGTGGCTGTCCCTGCTCCTGTGGCTTTCATGATTTCCGGGTATGTCATGCCATCATGAAGGAGTCTCGCTACTTCAAGCCTCTGCGACATGGCGCGAATTTCACCCGGCGAAGCTATATCCTCAAGGAACGCCCTCACATTTTCAGGGTCATTCAGCCCAGCAAAAGCACGGCATAAATTTTCGGTCTGCTCATTACGAATCACATCAGGCATTTCCGGATTCATCACTCTCAACGGGGGCTTCAGATTGAGGCGGGATTATGTGTATGTCCCTCTGCGGATAAGGTATGCCGATTCCCTCGCGCTTGAATACTGCTGATATGTGATGCCGCATATCGCTGGAGATTTTTGCGCCCGAACCCTTGCGAAGCTCGAACCAGTAATATATCTCGAACTCTAATCCATCATCGCCGAAATTCTTGAATATCACAAACGGCGAGGGATTCTTCAGCACCTGTGAATGACCGTTCACCACATCAAGCAATATCCTCTCAACCTCGCGGGTATCAGCATCATATGACACGCTAACTTTGAGGACTTCGCGCTTCTTGAGGTCTGTACCTGTCCAGTTGGTTACGGAATTTTCGAGGAAGTAACGGTTCGGCAAAACTACATCGAGGCCGTCCCATGTCCGTATTGTCGTTGAACGCGAGCCAATATCCTCAACGACTCCTTGAGTCCCGGCTACCTCGACAATGTCATTCACCTTGAACGGACGCGAGAATATCACTATGAAGCCGGATATGAGGTTGTTGAAGATATTTTGCATTCCGAAACCTATTCCGACCGCCATAGCTCCACCCATGAATGCGAATGCCGTCAAAGGTATATCGACAATGTTCAGGGCAATCAATGCGAAAGCTATCCACAATATATAGAACGTTATGCGTTGGATTGCGTTTGCGGCGGTAATGCTGGCTTTTGCGCGCTTCATGATTCTGCGCTTAATCATGTTGCTTCCCCATGAGCTGAGGAAGAAGCTAGACAGTAATACAACCACAGCTATAACGAGTTTGCTCACAGTTACGGAATATCCTTCGCCCTGCCATAACTCAGTGTTCAAGAAGCCCATAACGGTCTCATAGCTGAAGGAGCTTACCTTTTCGGCGATTCTGACTGCGCTTAGGCTGTTATTGGCCTCATCGGATAATCTCTGCCACAGAAATACAGCATTGGGTATCATGGACTCGTAACGGTTGAATATGTCGGTGATTATTTTGCGCTGAACCTCCACGGCCTGAATTACGCTCTGTTTTGCTGTGCTGGAGAGTCCTTCCTGTTCTGAAAGTGCCTGTGTTGTGTTAATCTCCCGGATTATTGAACTCTCCATTGACCTCACGCTATCAAGCTGCCTCTGCAATTCCTGAATCTTTTCGGCCGCGTCATCGCGAATCTTCCATATCTCCTCGCCTGTAGCTTGGTCATGAAACAGCTTGTACCTTGACCGCCATATGTCTTGAGCCTCACGCACTAACGCAATCTCATCATTCAACATTGAGACCATGTATTCCCAGTAACTGACCCTCGCGGATCTGGCCATGTATGTGGCTGAAGCGTTCGTTACGGCTGTTGTGTCGGCGGAAGTGAGAGCAGCTCTTGCGCGTATGAGTGATGAGTTTGACGAGTCTAGAGCCTTCCTTGCCGCGTTCATCTCATCGGTTAATTCTTTGAGCCTAGTCTGCAATTTCTCAAGGTTGGAGTCTAAAAGCTCCTGCGAGAATGACAATTTGCCATCCATATCTGAGAGCCTTCTCCGTAATCGCTGTATAGTCTGAACATTACGGTCAAACACAGCCTTTTGCGCCCTCACTTGAAGCCGTGAAAGTGCCGCGTTGATTCTTGCGCTCTCAAGGTCAAGCACATGTGTTCGTGGAAGTCCGAGAGCCTCGCCGCCTTCTTGAGCCTCCTTGAGTTGTTTCTGCAATGTTGCTGCTTCTGCGAGGTCTAAGCGGAGTTTGCCGATTTTGGACTGCAAGTAGAACACTTGAACGTCAAGCCCGCGTGAAACTTTCATGATTTCCTGCCGTAATGCATCGCTCGTGTTTATGTCCGGGGATGCTGTGTTGCCCAATGATGATATATCGTCTGACGCTGAAGCCTGAGTCGATGGAGCTTGCACTAACGCGCCGTAAGCTGAGTATGCTATAGCGAGTTCTGACAGTATGCGGGAATGAAGTTCTCTTTGCTCAGGGGTATATCCCCATGCGGCCATGTCATCGGATGATTTCGCGGTAAGCTCGGAGATTTCCTGAATGCGGCGGGCTATGTCTGCGCTGTCAAGTTTCATGCCTTCAAGCTCTGTTTCTGCTGAGGCTTTGAGCTTTGAGATGTCCGAGCTGATTTCGCTCTGTATGCGGGCGACATAATCGGCGGCGAGTTCTTGTTGTTCTGCGCTGAATGACAATGACGGAATCATGATAAGGATGAGTAATGCGGATAAGAATTTTGCTTTTGTTGAGTTCATTGAGATGGAATTTCCTCCCGTGATGAAAAATTTTCTGCCATGATATTACACATTCCACGAAAATTTAAGGAGGTGAGGAGGTATTTTGCTCTCAAATTCTGATGAGGCTCATTCGGACGCAGGGCAATATTTACGCTTGAATGCCCCAAGAATTTCACACACACAAACTTCGCATCCCATAAAGTTTAGGGAGGTAGGGAGGTATTTTGCCCTCAAATTTTGATGAGGCACATTCGGACTTGTGGAAATATTTTACGCTTGAATGCCCCAAGAATTTCACACACAAACCTCGCATCCCATAAAGTTTAGGGAGGCAGGGAGGTATTTTGCTCTCAAATTCTGATGAGGCTAATTCGGCCATGAGGAAATATTTTGCGCTTGAATGCCCCAAGAATTTCACACACAAACCTCGCATCCCATAAAGTTTAGGGAGGCAGGGAGGTATTTTGCTCTCAAATTCTGATGAGGCTAATT
>JAFSKY010000068.1 GCA_017448685.1 Synergistaceae bacterium | reverse complement strand
TGAGTGAGCTTCTTCCCAAGCTCCCGAAGAATTTTCCCGTCCCTATAGTCATAACCCAGCACATGCCCAAGGAATTCACTGGCTCATTCGCGAGAAGGCTCAATGAGTCCTCACAGATTGAAGTCGTTGAAGGCTTCGAGGGACTCACGCTCAAACCCGGACGGGCTGTAATTGCTCCCGGTGGAAGCCACCTCGTAATCAAGCGCAGGGCGGGCGCGGCTGTGTGCGGATTGTCTGACGCTCCCCCAGTTCTTTCAGTGAAGCCCGCGGCTAATATAATGTTTCTGAGTGTTGCGGATGAATACGGCGGGAACGTTCTTTGCGTGATACTGACGGGAATGGGCAGAGATGGTACAGACGGAGCTATGGCACTCAAACGTAAGGGGGCTTATGTGATAGCCGAGAGTCAGAAAACTTGCGTGGTTTACGGAATGCCCAAATCCGCGGCTGATGCGGGAATTGTTGATGAGATATTGCCACTCAATGAAATTCCTGACGCAATGGTCAGAATCGTTAAGGGATAAAAACATAAGGGGGAATAATTAACTTTGTCAGATATGGATATGAGTCAGTACTTGGGGGCATTCCTTGATGAGACTGACGATAACGTTCAGAGATTAGATGATTTGTTGCTCGCCCTCGAAAAGAACATGACCGATATGGACGTGATAAACGAGATATTTAGGGCGGCTCATACGTTAAAGGGCATGGCCGGGACAATGGGCTTCACGAACATGATGGGTCTGACTCATGCTATGGAAGACCGTCTTGACGCGGCGAGGAAAGGTACTCGGCCTTTGACGGAAGCGGACATGAACAGGCTATTTCAGGGCTTGGATACGCTTCAGGAAATGGCAGACGCTATACGCGGAGGAGGCAATGACGCTCATATTGACGTGTCAGAAATGGTGCATGACCTCCGCAACGAGAAGCCCGCAGAAGCTCCCGCCCCAGCACCAGCTCAGGCAGCAACCCCGGCTGATTCCGGCGGTGTAATGGTGTCGTCTCAGGACTCAGAATGGGCGAAGAAAGCAAACGCCCAGGGCGCGAACGCATACAGTGTTCATGTTACGCTGAGTCAGAGTTGCCTGCTCAAGGCCGCCCGTGCATATATGGTAGTGAACCGCCTCGAGGAAATGGGCGAAATCTTCAGGGCAGAACCTCCAACAGACGCGCTCGAAAAGGAAGAGTTCGAGTTCGATTTCACTGTGTATGTTGCGACTCCCGCATCGGCTGAAGAGGTAAAGACGGCGATTGAGAAAATTGGCGATGTTCAGACGGCGGATGTTGTTGAAGTGAAAGCGGATGACTCCCCAGCCCCAGCACAAGCCCCAGCCCAGACTCCCGCGCCAGCTCCAGCACCCGCACCAGAGCAAGCTCCCGCGCAAGCCTCAGCCCCAGCTCCAGCCCCGGCACAAGCTCCAGCACCAGCACCAGCAAAACCCGCAACAGGCAAAAAGGATACCGCCAAAAAGGGAAGCCAGACTGTTAGGGTCGACATTGGCCGCCTCGACAAGCTGATGAATCTCGTCGGTGAGCTCGTCATTTCACGCGCAAGGATTGAACGCCTCGTGCAGGAAGCAAGACTCCGGCAGTTTGACGACACACTATCACAGCTCGGCAGGATTTCAGGCGACATTCAAGAACTCGTAACGAAATTGCGCATGGTGCCTGTAAGTTTCACGTTCGACAGATTCCCGCGCCTAATTCGCGACCTGTGCAAGACACTCAATAAGAATGTAGAACTCGTGTTAGAAGGTGAAGACACAGAATTAGACCGCACTGTCATTGACGAAATCGGCGACCCTATGGTTCACCTTATCCGTAACTCAATGGATCACGGCATCGAACATCCCGAAGAGCGCAAAGCATTAGGCAAGCCCGAAAAAGGTATCCTCAAAATCGCGGCATATCAGGAAGGAAGCGGAGTCGTTATTGAGGTGTCAGATGACGGAGCCGGAATTGACCCGGAAAAAGTCAAGAAGAAAGCCATTGAGCGCGGAATAATCACAGAAGACAGAGCCGCCATAATGAGCGATGACGAAGCAACCCAGATAGTATTATTGCCGGGCTTCAGCATGGCCAAGCAGATAACAGACTTATCCGGGCGCGGCGTTGGAATGGATGCGGTGAAGACAAAAGTTGAGCAACTCGGCGGGCAGTTTGACCTCGTCAGCAAAAAGAACGAAGGCACTCACGTATATATTCGCCTCCCGTTGACGCTGGCAATAGTCTTGTCGCTATTGATTAAGGTAGGCAAAGAAACTTACGCTATATCCCTTGAGAACGTTGAAGAAACAATCATGGTAAGGCGCGATGACATTAAAACAGTTCACGGCGAGCCTACAACGTTATTGCGCGGTGAAGTCCTCTCATTGAACATTCTCGGCGATATTTTAGGCTCTGAAGGAGTCGAGCATGACCGCAACGAATATCCCGTTGTCGTGGTCAAAATAGGCAAGAACAAAATCGGCTTCATCGTGAGTGAGCTTATTGGCCAGCAGGAAATAGTCATAAAGTCATTGGGGCGCTTCCTGTCGAAAATTGATGGCATAACCGGCGGAACTATATTAGGTGATGGCAACGTGGCTTTGATACTTGATGTTGCTTCGTTCTACTCCACAAAGGGCTAAAAGGAGCAAATATTGATGTCTGACATGGCTTCATTCAATGAAAGACAGCTTGACGCGATACGCGAGGTAGGCAATATAGGCACTGGGAACGCCGCTACAGCTTTGAGCGGGCTTTTGTCCCGGATGATTCATATGGACGTTCCGCAGACTGAGCTTGTCTCGATATATGAGCTTGGTGAGCATTACGGAGACCCTATGCAGATTGTCGGGGCTGTGTTCGTGCGGTCAACAGGTGGCTTCAATTGCAGCCTGATATTCATTCAGCCGGAAGAGGACGCTAAATTGATGGTGGAATTGCTCCTCAAACAGCAGTTCGGGACGTTCATACCGTTCAGCGAAGTTCCACAGGACATAACCGACAGCGCATTGACCGAAGTCGGGAACATAGTATTAAGCTCATTCCTCAGCTCGATAAACATGCTATTGAGTAGCCAGTACCAAATAAGTGTGCCTGGTGTGGCTCATGACATGCTCAGCTCAATACTTGATGTCGTTGCATCGATTTACGGCCAAATGGGAGAAACCGCCCTGCTAGTGAATACCGTGCTAAAGGTTGAAGGGCTTGACGAGGGTCGCAGGATTTCCGGCCACATAATACTTATCCCCGATCCTGATGCGCTGGATATTCTTCTGAGAAAGCTGAAGGTGATTTAATGGCTGAAAGCAGTGTAGTGCTGGGGATGGCGGATTTAATGGTCATGCCCGCCCCGGTGAAATTAATCACTCTTGGATTAGGGTCATGCATAGGACTAGTAGTGTATGACACATTCGCGAAGGTTGCCGGGATGGCTCATATAATGCTCCCTGACAGCCGCGGCCTCAAAACCGCCGAAAAAGTCGGAAAGTTCGCTGATACAGCAGTTCCCGCCCTGATAGAAGAAATGCTCAGGAAAGGAGCTGTTCGCGCCCGCATAAAGGCCAAAATCGCCGGGGGAGCGCAAATGTTCTCACTTCCTGGGGCTTCTGCCGAATTTCTCACAGTCGGAGCGAAAAACGTCAGCGAAACACGCAAACGCCTTCTCAATATGGGAATAGCTATACTTGCGTCAGACACAGGCGGCAACAAGGGACGGACTATAGAGTTTTCGACAAGCAACTGGATGCTGAAAGTGAAAACGCTCGGAAAAGGAGTAAGCGAAATTTAAGGCCGGGCGGTGATTATGATATGACGACAGCAGAAGAAAAAAAATTGTGGGAGGAATATTCCCGTTCAGGAAAGGGGCGCGATGAACTCATTATGCGCTACCTTCCTTTAATCAAGTACGTTGTCGGGCGAATGGCCGTTACTCCTCCGCAAGGTCTCGACTATGAGGACATATTATCGTTCGGCGTTTTCGGACTTATGGACGCTGTAGAGAAATTCGACCCGTCAAAAGGCTTCGTGTTCCAGACATACGCAATACCACGCATAAGAGGCGCAATTCTGGATGAGCTGAGAAAATGCGACTGGTTTTCACGCACAGGACGCGAGAAAGTTCAGAAATTCAACCGCGCAACAGAGAAAATTCTCCGCGATAAAGGGGAAATGAATGATGAGCTCATCATGCAGGAAATGGGAGTCAATGAGGATGAGTATTACGAGATTCAAGATTTGGCCTCACGCGGATATATAACATCCCTTGACGACACAACGCCGCTTGATGACGGAGATGTTTCAATTGAGGCAACGTTAGCTGATGACCGTGAAACAGCCGCTGACAGACTCGATGATGAGAGCGAAAAGCAGCTTTTAGCCGAGTCTCTGACTGAACTCCCTGAACGTGAACGCCAAATGTTGAGCCTCTACTACTATGAGGGACTAACGTTGAAGGAAATCGGGCGAATCATGGGAGTCTCTGAAAGTAGGGTGTCTCAGATTCACGGTAAAGGACTCGCAATGCTCCGAGCTATATTGCGCGGGAAAATGAATGCGTAGAAATAGGGAGGTGAAAATGATTGTTCGAGAAGGACAAATTTTATCTTGAAGCAAGACCAGACGGAATATATCTCTCATGCCACACTAAAGACTTCAAAGAAAATGACGTTTACGCGTTCCTGAAAGAATGGGGCATAATTCGCTATGACTTCAAAGCCCTGCGCAAGTTCGTGAAGGACGGCGAAACATGCAAGGTCTGTGGTAGAAGCGAATCATTGGAGAAGGACGCAAGAATCCTCGTTAGCTTGGACAAAGAGAAAATGAACGCCTCTGTAGCCATTGACCCGCCGTTTTTCACTAAGCCATGGCCTAAAGTCGAGGACGTGAAGAGAACTCTTGATGCCCACGGAATCAAAATAGGCGTTAATGACACCGCTATACAGTCGTTGCTTGCCCGTGAGCTTGCAAATGAGCCTGTAATCGTTGCCACAGGTATACCGCCAATTGAGGGGAAAAACGCAGAAATCGAACTCATCAAAGACCCGGATAAACCCTTTGACGTTCGAGATGACGAGAAAATAGACTTCTGGAGCAGAAGCACAATCGTTACTGTTCACCCAGGACAGGAAATTGCCATAAAGCACCCCCTTGTGAACGGCAAAAACGGCGTTGATGTTACCGGGGCTGTAGCAAAAGCAAAACCAGTCCGCAATATTGATTTCTCATTCGGGGACGGCCTCAAACGTGATGAGATGAATCCCCTTCTACTTATCGCAACAGCTGAAGGTCAGCTCAAGAATGAACGCGGAAGATTGGTTGTTCTGCCGGAGCTTGACATTCACAGGGATATTGATTTCGGCATTGGAAGTATCGACTTCACCGGGGCTGTGAAAATTACAGGGGCTGTGCGCGATGGATTCCACGTTGTTGCGCAGGGCAATATCACCATCAACGGCCCTGTTGAAGGTGCTGACATTGACAGCCAAGGCGTTATAGTCATTCAAGGCGGCGTTCGCGGAATGGGGCGAGGAACTATCAGAGCAAACGGTGATATTTCACTCAGCTTCGGAGATCAGGCTACTATCAGGAGCGGAGGTAGTATCCTCGTCAAGAATGCCATGTTGCACAGCAGGCTTTACGCTCAAAGGGCGGTCGTTGCTTTAGGCAGTGGCAAACACTCACAAATAGCTGGAGGAAGGATTGAAGCCGGGCTTGAGGTTTCCTGCAACATTCTAGGCTCTGAAATGTGGACAAAAACTGAAGTCATCGTAGGGCTTCCACCTGAACAGCTCGAAAAACGCAAAATTTTCACGTCAGAGATTAAACGCTGTGATGAGAATCTCGAACGCTTAGAGCCAAATATGCAGCTCCTGAAAAAACTTGAAGCAGCTGGTCAGCTTGACGACAAAAAACGCGCCATGATGATGGACCTCACGAAAATGAAGTTTCAGCTTCAGGCAGCCCGCGAAGGAATGCAGAAAGAGCTTGACGCATTAGAGGAACAAATAGCACTCGTAAGGGACAAAGGTATTGTGCGCGTGAAGGATATATGTTATCCCGGCGCGGTAATTACCGTAAGAGGACTCACGTATATAGTGAATGAAATATGCAAGTACACTGCCTTCATCGCTGATGACGAGAAAAGAGCTATTGTGCTTGTGCCATATGACTACATGGCCGGGAAAATAGGAGGGTAACACATGCAGCCAGTAAGCATGATAATGTCAAATATGAATGTCGAGGCCATGACACACCACGCCCCTAACGCTCTCGCAGCAGCTCAGGACACAGGACAAAGCCAGGAAATCATACGCGAGGGAATACAGATTACTCAGCGTGTGCAGGCAAGTGAAGCCGCCGCGGAAATGCAGAGGGTTCACCGAAAAACAGAGAATGACCAGCGCGAAGGCAGGCAGGGTAAAGGCAATCCACGCGATTCGTTCGTGAAGTCTGAGCAGGAAGGGAACGGGCAAAGTGAAAGCAATAATGCCCCGCTCATGAGGGAGAATGTGAGAGTCAAAAAGCATGTCAGTTTTACAGCGTAACGCAATGAATTAACGCCCCTCCGGGAAATTTTGAACCGGGGGGGAATTTTTTTTGCCGCAAAAAGACTTCTGTACAACCCAGCAGGTTATATCGCAAAGATTCACTCAGAGGGTATTAAATTCTTTCACTTGTTGTATGCGTAAACATATGATAATATCGCCACAATTCGGAAGAATAAGACATCGAAATTCGATGAGTCAATTTTGGGGAAGCACTTTCCTCTGTTCGCAGCGTAGCATTTAGAGACTGGATGGTCTCTGGACTAGATGAACTATGACGGGCCAACAGAAAAGGTGCAAATGTAATAAGTAGTCAGGAATGCAAGAAATTGCGGACTTGATAGAGGTGTGTAGTACGCCAGCAGTTTTTACTGTAAAACTTGGAGCATAGATATTTTTATGTGTTTCTAGTAACTATAATTTCATGGCATGGACAAAGATTTATGGCTCTCAAAACTCTGGGACGAATGGCTCTCTTCTCCCGTAACATCACGGAAGGACGCTGACGCAGAAACTTCCGGGATTCTCATGGGAATGCGCCATAATCACGAGACATTCACGACAACGAGATTCATCCCAGCAAGACGACTCACAGGTCCGGGAAAAGTTAGATTGTGGCCTCTCACATCATACGCCGAAAAACTCACGCTCGGAATCTCAATGCTCACACGACCAAACCGAAAAACCTCCGTCAGATTCACATGCCCACCCGAAATTCTCAGACATCCCGCCAAAAATACGTTATGGCCGTGGCTCAAAGGTATTTGGGGCAGCGCAGGAGGCTTGTATTTCCCCAGAACAGGCTACCACCTCGCTATAATCATCTCTGACCCAGAAATATCACACATGACCCGCGAAATGCTCAAACACACAAAACTCTCATGGAGCGAACGTAGGAATGAATTTGCTCTCCGCAACCATGACGACATAACCACGTTCCTTTACCGGGCTGGAATGGAATCAGCCGCGCTTGATTTCGAGGGTATGACGCTCATACGTTCGGCACGCAACAAAGCCAACCTCGCAAGCAATTACGACACAGCCAACATTGCACGTTCTGTGAAGGCAGCTCGTGAACAGCTCATGCTTGCACGGAGAATTATTGACGGCGGATTGTTCGAGTCATTGCCGGAAAAATTGAGGGAGGCTGTAGAGTTACGAGTCGCGAATCCTGACGCTTCACTTGATGAGCTCGGACAAAAATCGAATCCCCCCGCAAGCAAAAGCACCGTCAAATATCGCTGGAACAAACTGCAAAGCCTCATGGAATCCTGATAGAGCATCCCCCACAATTGACACGTTCACAATGAAAAGTCGCATGGCCAGCAGGTTTGTTATTCCCTTTCACGCCTAAACAAGAATTTGCTGTAAAATAATCGGCGGGAAAACCCCAAATCCAAATGTAAAAATTTAATACGGAGGAATTGAATCATGAAGCTCAAAACCTTCACTCCCGCAGATGTCGCCGGGAAAAAAGTGCTTATGCGCGTTGATTTCAACGTCCCCTTCAAGAATGGAAAAGTAACCGATAACGCCCGCATACTTGCTCACACAAGCACCCTCAAAAAGTTGCTTGACGCTGGCGCAAAAGTCGCGCTTGTCTCTCACTTCGGCAGGCCAAAAGGCAAAGTCGATCCGGCATTCTCACTCTCACAGATCGTCCCGGACATCGAAAAAGCATACGGCCTCAAGGTAGTTTTCGTTGACGATTGCGTTGGCGAGAAAGTCGCGCAGGCTGTTGACGCTTTGAAGCCCGGCGAAATCGTTGTGCTTGAGAACTCACGCTACCACCCTGAAGAGCAGAAGAATGATGCCGAGTTCAGCAAGAAGATGGCCGCCCCGTTTGACGTTTTCGTTATGGACGCATTCAGCGCAAGCCACCGTGCAGACTGCTCAACATGCGGCGTGATTCCATACGTCAAGGCCGCTTTCGCCGGAGATCTCCTCATGCGTGAGGGCGACATGCTCGGAGCTGTCAGCGAGAACCCCGCAAAACCCTATGTGCTGATTCTAGGCGGTGCTAAGGTGTCAGACAAAATTGACATCGTTGGCAACCTCCTCAGCAAGGCTACAACGATTCTCATCGGTGGAGGAATGGCGTATACCTTCCTCAAAGCGCAGGGAAAAGAAATCGGCAAATCACTTTGCGACACTGAAAGACTCGATTTCGCCCGTGATACACTCAAGAAGGCCGCTGATATGGGCGTGAAGATTCTGCTTCCCGTTGACAGCGTTGTAGCTTCAGGCATGGACGCAACAGACACTGAGACCGTAAGCAGTGATGCTATGCCAGCCGACAAAATGGGACTCGACATTGGCCCGGAGACGGTGAAATTGTTTGTGGCTGCCCTTGACGGAGCAAAGTCTATCCTCTGGAACGGCCCTATGGGAGTCTTTGAGGATCCGAAATTCGCACAAGGCACAAAGGCTCTTGCTGAGGCTGTTGCTGACATGACACAGAAGCATGGAACAACGAGCGTTATCGGCGGAGGAGACACAGCCAGCGCGGTGCGTCAGTTCAAGGTTGCGGATAAGGTCTCTCACGTTTCAACGGGCGGCGGTGCAAGCCTCGAATATTGCGAGGGCAAAAAACTTCCCGGCATGGAGCCTTTCAGGGTATAAGGAGTGCGAATCATGTCCAAGAAAATATATCTCTATGGCAACTGGAAAATGAACAACACATACTCCGAGACGGAAAAATTCTTCACAGAGTTCCCCTCGGCGTATGAGGCTGTGAAGGCTGATGACCTCGAAGTCGGCATATTCGCCCCGTTCACGTCATTATGGCCACTCTCACAGGGCGCGAAGAAGTGCGGAATCGTTTTCGGAGCTCAGAACGTCTACTACGAGGCAAAAGGAGCTTTCACCGGCGAGATCTCAATCCCCATGCTTGCGGAATATGGCGTAACACACATCATCATAGGCCACAGCGAACGCAGGCACATTTTCGGCGAGCCTGACAGCATGATAGCCAAGAAGGTTAAAGCCGTGCTTGATGCGGGAATGATTCCTGTACTCTGCTATGGTGAGACGCTTGAAGAACGCGAGTCAGGAAATACCTTCACCGTTATGGAACGCCAGCTCAAGAGCGCGCTTGATGGATTAACGCCCGCTGAGGTGAAGAAAATCATATATGCCTATGAGCCAGTCTGGGCAATAGGTACAGGCAAAACAGCAACACCCGCACAGGCTGAAGAGGTCTGCAAGTGGAGCAGGGAGCTTATTGGCCAGCCCGGAGCAGTCATACTTTACGGCGGGAGCGTCAAAGGCTCAAACGCTAAAGAGCTTCTCTCACAGCCCGACATTGATGGCGCTTTGGTCGGTGGAGCGTCATTGAAGGTAGCACCTTTCCTTGAGATTTACACGGCGTACAAAGGATAATTTTGCATACCCTCCTGTAGTTTTTGCGGGGGGGTATTTTTATCGCCCAAAGGAGGACATTTTACCGTGAGAATGAGAAAAATCTTGTGCCTCGCAATTTTCGCCATTATGCTTTGCGTTACGGCATCACACGCATTGAGTCTCGGTGAGATTCTCGGTGCTAACACAGTCAAGGAGTCCGCCAAGACTGAAAACGCGTTAAGCCCACGCCCGGAAGATTCCGTGTATGTCATGCTGAAACTTGATGACACAGGCAGCTTCCTGAAGTGGATATTTTCCCGCGAGAACATCAATATCTTAATGCCGCTCATAATCAGCTCTGAGGACTCAAATGAAATCATGGGAGTCGTTGAGGTGCTGAGTTCGATTGCCGAGAATACCCCGGTTAAGTCGCTCGCTATTGTCTCAGGAATCAACAAGGAGGATGCGAAAAGGCAGGATACATACTTCCAGCTTGCATTCACAGTGAGTCCCGAAGCAGAGCCGTATGTGAAGAAAATTGCTGACGGTAAAGCAGAAGCCTCAGATTTCGCGAGGTTATTGCTTGGCGTGAACAGCCCACTTCTTAACATGGCCGAGACAATGCTTAAGGCTGAACGTGAAGGCGACATGTTCAAGATCGACAATGAGTTATTCGTGAAGGCTCAAGATGGATTAATCGTTATGGGATCTTCAGCGAATGAGGTCAAAGCCGCATTGAATGCCCTTAGCGATGAGAAATCGAGACTCTTCGCCACAACAAAACGCAGATTCAACGCAAAAGATTTCGCGTTCATTCATTTCGACTTCAACACGGCCTCAATGCTTGATGATGACGATGATGACAAGACATTAGCCGAGTTTGACACGGGGACGGTATTCGAGAAGCCTCTTGATGTTGAGTTTGCGTTCACGAAGCTGGCGGATAAGTTCATCATGTCAACGGGAATCAACTTTGCGCAGACCCTCAAGAAGGAATACGCCGACAAGGTAACCACCAACAACAAAAACGTTACCCCCGTCAAAGGTGGCCATATCGACATCACAAACGCCGGGACGAAATCACCCCTTTTAGCGTTCGGAGGGTATCTCCATATCACTGGCTTAAAGGATGTTCCTGACGATTCAGCAAAAACAGCGTGGAACTTCATCGTGAAGCAGCTCAAGAACAGATTCGGAATCACTGAGGAGGAATTTGCTGGACTCTTCACCGGGCCATTCTCGTTTGTGGTCAATGACAGCGTAACTTACGAGGGATTCAATATCCCAGCTATATACACTTCACAGACAGGGCGCGACGATTCAGCCGCAAAAGTTTTCGATAAGCTCTCGAAGTCAAAGCATTTCCAGAAAGTCAAGGAAGGCATCCTACAGGCTGACTCCTCATTGAGTCCTGTGTCATGTCTCGTACAGGACAAAGGCAAGACTCTCGGAATCGATTTTGCGGAGCTTGCCACCATCGGCGGAAAACCTGAGATGAAGCCCGCTCTGAATGACCTCATGAATGCCCAGGGAGTTGTGGCTTTGTGGCTTGATTTCGCGTCGATTCAGTCATGGCTCAATTCCGACGAGAACGGCGTTATGATGATGCTTGGGCCTCTTGCGACATTCTCAGGGTTCGGCAAACATTTTCAGGCATTCCGGGATATTGTTGGCGCAGAGTTGTCTGTTCCGGCCATGTCCATAAGGCTTGAGGATTACGAGACTATTCACACCGAGTTTAGCCTCGCTGATGTGAATCCTGAGAACGGACTCATGTCTAAAATCGTCAAGGTTTACAGGGACTTCAACAAAGCGAAATAGCCCCAACAACATAACACACATACAATAATCCGCCCTCAGACTCTCGAAAATGGGGGTCTGGGGGTTATTTTTTGCGAAAGGGGAATCATCTTACACCGACATGGGCAGACAAGACATAAAGACTTACTTTGACGCAACCATAAAAACATCATCCCTTGAAGCCTCCGGGGAAGCTAGGCTGTCAGAAAATGCTATGTGGCTTCTTGAACAGCGCTACTTTGTGCAGAGATTTGACGCGGGAATAAAATCAACGCGCAAGGAAAATAGCTTTGAGGAGTTCGCGAGGAGAGTCGCAAGAACTGTAGCAAGCGCAGAAGTACTCTACACAGACTCGGCAGACTGGATACGCATCATCGAGAAAAACATCGCCAACGACATACTTAACCGCCGATTCCTATTCAATTCACCGTGCCTCTTCAGCGCAGCAGCAGGACTCACCGTCATACCCGAATATGCCGCAATCATCTACAAGGATCCAGATGATATGACATATGACGATTACCGCAAGCTGTACGAGTCTCGCACGAAGAATCAGCAGCTTTTTGCGTGCTTCGTGATAAGCGTCCCTGACAGCATAGAGGGAATATTCGAGTCCGTGAAGAACGCCAGCATAATCAGCAAATTCGGCGGTGGCGTGGGCGGGAATTTCGGACATCTCCGCGAACATAGCTCAGAGATTGCCGGCGGGACTGGCGGAAAAGCCTCCGGGCCTGTGTCATTCATGGAGACATGGAACACAATGGGTGCTGTTGTCGTTCAGGGCGGAAAAAGACGCGCGGCCTTAATGGGGATGCTTTTTGATGACCATCCAGACATTTACGACTTCACAGACTGCAAGACAGAAGACGGCAAGTTGTCATACTTCAACATTTCAGTAGCAATATCAGACCAGCTTATGACAGCCGTAACTGAGGACGGAGATTTTGACCTGCATTCACGCACAGACGGCAGCATTGTACGCACGGTGAAGGCAAAAGACCTCATGGATCACATTTGCGGGGCAGCATGGAAGCGCGGTGATCCGGGAGTATTCTTCATTGACCGTGCGAGACAGGACAATATATTGAAGATGGGCGGGGCTGAATGGGACATTGAAGCGACAAATCCATGCGGTGAACAGCCATTGCCGAATTTCACGAGCTGCAATCTTGGTTCAGTCAACGTTGAAATGTTCGTGAATGATGAGCATAAATTTGACTGGGAGAAGTTCAACGCACAGGTCTTCAGGTCAATATACTACCTCGATTTGGTGATTGATGCCTGTTCTTACCCGCTCGAAAAAATCGGAGTACGCACGAAATCAATACGCCCTGTAGGACTCGGCATAATGGGACTTGCTGATGCGTCAATATTGCAGGGGATTACGTACGGTTCAGACAAGTTCAACGCTTTCTGCAAGAAGCTCGGCGGGGCATTGGCTCGTTCAGCGTTAAGCGCAACGATTCAGATTGTTACGGACGCGGGCAAAAATCCCTTCCCTGAACATGGCCTAGTTCGTGAGTTATTCGCGGGCATGAAACTTCCTGAGAATAACGGCGAATACCGAGCAATGTTGCGTTCAATGAGGGCTGAAGGCAAAATCCCCGTTACGCTGGTGAATACGCTTGAGGAATTTGACTTTGAGGACGCTGGCTTCATACTGTCAAACCTCTTCAAGGGGAATATTCGCAACAGCAGAAGGCTCTCAATCGCTCCGACAGGGTCAATATCAATGCTACTCGATGCAAGCTCCGGGATTGAGCCTAATTTCGCGTGGTCATGGAACAGGAGAATCATGAAGACTGACGGAAGCGGCTTTGAGGATCGCGAGTTTTGGCACAAGCTACTTACGCCCGAATTACGCGCAGAATACAGAGCTTCAGGGGGGCATCTGTCAGACCCGGCATATGTTACAGCGTATGACATTACAGCACAGCAACATGTGAACGTTACCGGGATATTTGCGCATATTGTTGACAGTGGCATAAGCAAGACCGTGAACCTTCCCAATTCGGCAACAGTTGATGACGTTCGCAAGGTGTATCAGGACTGCTACAGCATGGGGTGCAAGGGCATCACGATATATCGCGACGGCTCAAGGTCATTCCAGCCAATCGAGGCCAAAAAAGAGGAGAAGGAAGATCCTCCCGCCCTTGATGAGAAATCAAAGCGCGTTAAGGAGCGTCCCGGACTCGTCGTTTTCGGCAAAACCATAAAGGACACAACTCCATGGGGAAGCATATACATTACGCTGAACCTTGACGGCAAAGACCCGTTCGAGATTTTC
>JAFSKY010000004.1 GCA_017448685.1 Synergistaceae bacterium | reverse complement strand
TCATTACGTGAACGCGGTGATTCCGTATTTCGGTTACGGCAGGCAGGACAGGAAAGCCAAAGCTCGCGAGCCAATCACGGCAAAACTCGTCGCAAATATCCTCACACACGGAGGAATTGACCGCATAATCACAACGGATCTTCATGCAGGACAGCTTCAGGGATTCTTTGACATTCCTGTTGACCATTTGACGGCCATGAATCTTTTTGCGGATTACTTCAAGGAGTTTCTTGCGGATGACCTGAAAGCCGGAAAAGTCGTTGTAGTTTCTCCTGATGTCGGCGGCGTTGCTAGGGCGAGAAAATTCGCGGTGAAGCTCGACACTGACATTGCGATTGTGGACAAACGGCGTTCCTATGATGTCGCTAATGTGTCTGAGGTTATGGACATTGTCGGAAACATTAAGGGCAGGACGGCTATACTTGTTGATGACATAATCGACACTGCCGGGACGATATGCCATGCTGCTGACGGGTTAATTGAGCGTGGTTGCGAGAGGGTATTTGCCTGCGCGACTCATGCTGTGCTTTCGGGTAAGGCGATGGAATATATCAGCAAATCGGGAATTGAGAGGCTTGTTTTCTCTGACACAATACCGCTTCCCCAAGAGAAGAAGACGGACAAAATCCTTCAGCTGTCTATAGCTCCAGCATTCGCAGAGGCAATTGGGCGCGTGCATAACGAGATGCCCATAAGCCAGATGTTTGAATGAGTGAAGATAACATAATGCCCCCGGTGAAAGTGCCGGGGGTTTTTTGTTGAGTTTTTGCCGACATGCTATAAGACTTCCTACACATATGGAGGGTATGGAGGGCGGAATTATCGTGAATTTTGCGACTCAGGAAAGGAGGAGTCGATGAGAAATTTGCGGTTTTTGCGTTGATGGTAGTGTGTGATGATGTTCGCAATCGTTCAACCTGCGTACGTCTTACTCTCATCATTCACCACGCTGACACATGGAAGTTTCCTTGACGCAGAATGATCTTACCCTAGGCCCGGATAAAACGCTCAACGGCTGCTTCATCCGAAATAACAAAGTTATGTGTGATGCTTGATGTCGCCAAAACGTACACCTGCCTCAAGATTTATGCCACAAGTTTAGCGCATAGCCTCCTTCATTGCCCTGACATATTCCCCGACATAACACGCCGAATCTTTTCCGTGTTCAGCTATCATCCTCACTATAGCCGAGCCAACTATTACACCGTCAGCAATTTCTGACATTTTCCGGGCTTGCTCAGGTGTCGAAATTCCGAATCCAACAGCGCAGGGAATACCCGAATTTTTCCGCACGGCCTCTATTATTGCGGCGAGGTCTGTTTTGATTTCACTCCTTACGCCAGTAACGCCTAGACTTGATACAACATACAAAAATCCTTCAGCTTCACGAGCAATCATAGCTATTCTGCCTTCAGATGTCGGAGCAATCATTGAGATTAAATCAACGCCGTATTTTTTGCAGAACGGAGAAAACTCTTCTTTTTCCTCAAATGGCACATCAGGCAATATGAGTCCGTCAATCTCGGAATCCCGGCAATCTGACATGAATTTTTCCGCGCCATATGAGAATACAACGTTGGCATACGTCATGAACACAAGAGGAATATCAATATCACGCCGGAGATTTCTCACCATGTCGAAAATTTTTGCCGTCGTTATTCCGCCCTTCAAAGCCCTGTAATTCGCTGACTGTATAACGACTCCCTCAGCTGTAGGATCTGAAAACGGTATGCCAAGCTCTATTATGTCCGCGCCATTTCTCACAGCCTCACGCACAACCGCTTCTGTCGTCTCAATGTCAGGATCTCCGCATGTGATGAACGGTATAAACGCCTTCCCCTTATCGAACGCGCTATGTATCTTACTCATCAATATTCTCTCCCCTGTACCTTGCTATAGAGGCGCAATCTTTATCGCCCCTGCCTGAAATCGTTACGACAATAATTTTTCCGTGTCCCATTTCCGGCGCAATCCTCATTGCATGTGAAAGTGCATGTGCCGATTCAATCGCAGGGATAATTCCCTCAGTGCGTGAAAGATATTCAAATGCGTTTACGGCTTCTTCGTCAGTAACAGGGACATATTCAGCACGCCCGGTATCATGCAAATACGCGTGTTCAGGGCCTATTCCGGGATAATCAAGTCCGGCGGAAATCGAATATACTGGGGCTATTTGGCCTGATTCATCTTGGCAGAAATACGACTTCATTCCGTGAAAGATTCCAAGTCTTCCAGTTGCAATTGTCGCTGCTGTCTCGAAAGTATCAACACCCCTCCCGGCGGCCTCGCAACCTATAAGTTTGACTCCATCATCGCCGATGAAGTGCCAGAAACTTCCAATTGCGTTTGAGCCTCCTCCTACGCAGGCAATTACAGCATCAGGTAATCTCCCTTCGCGTTCAAGTACTTGCGCTCTTGCCTCACGAGATATTACGGCCTGGAAATCTCGCACAATCGTGGGAAAAGGATGCGGCCCCATGACAGAGCCTAAGCAGTAATGTGTATCATCGATTCTTGAGGTCCATTCCCTGAACGCTTGTGATACTGCATCTTTGAGAGTCCCAGTGCCTGAATCAACCTGCACAACCTCAGCTCCAAGAAGGCGCATTCTGTAGACGTTGAGGGCTTGACGGCGCATGTCCTCAGCTCCCATGAACACAACGCATGACATACCCATTAAAGCCGCGGCTGTTGCTGTTGCGACTCCGTGCTGGCCTGCTCCTGTTTCAGCAATGAGGCGCGATTTCCCCATGCGTTTGGCCAAAAGTGCCTGCCCTAATACGTTGTTGATTTTGTGCGCTCCTGTGTGATTGAGGTCTTCACGCTTGAGATATATTTTTGCCCCGCCAAGACTCTCCGTCATTCTCCGGGCGTAATACAATCTTGACGGCCTTCCCGCGTATTCATTCAGGAGGGATGAAAGCTCTGCGACAAATTCAGGGTCATCCCTGAAAGTGTCATACGCCCTCTCAAGCTCGATTACCGCGTTCATGAGTGTTTCAGGGATATACTGACCTCCGTGAACGCCGAAACGCCCCGCCTTATTCGTCATGAAATATTCTCCTTCCTCACAGCCTCAATGAAAGCTGACATTTTCGCCTTATCTTTGAGTCCGTCCGTCTCAATTCCTGAGCTTACATCTACAGCATAAGGTTTGAGAATCTTCACGGCCTCTGACACGTTTAAAGGGTCAAGCCCTCCAGCGAGGAAATACGGACGCTTTACGCCACGTATCAATGACCAGTCAAACGTTTTGCCCGTGCCTTTTCCCGAGTCAAGCATGACGAAATCAGCGGGAGATTCTTCAGCCTGACTTATGTCAGACTCATCATGAATGGTGAATGCCTTGATGATTGTCCTTCCTGTCATGGCTTTTAGGCGCGATATGTATTCATTGTTTTCACGGCCATGAAGCTGAATCACGTCAATGATTCTTTTTGCGGCAATGTCAGCTATGATTTCAGGGCATTCATCAGCGAACACGCCAACAGGGATAATTCCCGGCCTCAGAATTTCGCGGAAGGACGCAGCTTTTTCGGGAGTGATATAACGCCTGCTTGACTTCCAGAACACAAAGCCAGCGTAATCCGGCATAAGCTCATTCACCGCATCAATGTCGCATATTCTGGTGAGTCCGCAGAATTTGACTCTGACCGTCATAACAGCCTCTTCAATTCCGCAAGCATGGCCGATTTGTTTTGCGCCCTCATGAGAGTCTCGCCGACAAGTACAGCATCAGCCCCAGAATCACGAGCTGCACGGACATCATTAGCCGTTTTGATGCCACTCTCAGACACAAACAGCACATCAGCCGGGACAAATTCACGGAGCCTTCCAGCGTTCCCTGTGCCAACGCTGAAATCTCTCAAGTTACGATTATTCACGCCGATAACCCTCGCACCCGCTGAGAGTGCTATGCGTATTTCGTCCTCATCATGAGCCTCAACAAGCGCGGAAATACCAAGCTCATCACATAGCATGATATATTCCCGTAGCTTTTCACCGCCGAGAATAGCGCATATCAGGAGGACGGCTGAAGCTCCCATGATTTTGGCTTCGTATATCATGTAATCGCTGACTACAAAATCTTTTCTCAGCACAGGAATCTTCACGGCTTCTGCAATATCTCTCAGATAATCATCACTGCCAAGAAAATATTTCGGCTCAGTCAGCACTGAAACGGCATCAGCCCCGGCGGACTCATATTCGCGAGCAATCTCTACATACGGGAAATCTTGAGCGATAACTCCCTTTGAGGGGGAAGCCTTCTTGCACTCGCATATGAACGAAAGCCCTTCATGCCTCAAAGCTGCCTCGAACGCAAAATCACCTTTAGGGAGCGAGTATGCAGCCTGCCTCATTGCGGACAAAGAGACTCTGCCCTCAGCAAGCCTCACCCTTTCACGAGCATACCCGGCTATTTCGTCAAGTATGCTCATGCCTGATTGCTTATCCTGATGAACTCTTCAAGCGTTTGAAGTGCTTTGCCGGAGTCTATGATTTTGCCTGCGAGTGTTATCCCCTCTTTCATGTCGCTAGTTTTCCCAGCAACGTAAAGAGCTGCTCCCGCATTCATCAATACAGCGTCCCTTTTGTGGCTTCCTTTACCGCTGAGGATTTCGCGTACTATTTCAGCGTTTTCTGAGGGAGTGCCGCCTTTGAGGTCATCTTTTGCGCAACGTTCGAGGCCAAAATCTTCAGGCTTGATTGTGTATGACTTGAACCACCCGCCATTTATCTCACATATTGCTGTGGGTGAACTTAGTGAAATTTCATCGAGCTTGTCTTGCCCGTAAACAACCATTCCCCTTTTAACGCCGAGACTCACGAGGACTTGCGCGAGGGGATTCACGAGGTACTCATCGTAGACTCCAAGTATTTGCATTGATGGTGAGGCGGGGTTTGTGAGCGGGCCTAGAATGTTGAACACGGTACGGAATCCCAGCTCTTTGCGGATTGCACCGACATATTTCATTGAGGAGTGGTATTTTTGCGCGAAGAAGAAGCATATTCCTGCCGTCCTGAGAAGCTCCCTGCATTTTTCGGGGGATTGGTCTATGTTCACACCGAGGGCTTCGAGGCAGTCAGCTGTACCGCATTGTGATGAAGCTGCCCTGTTGCCATGCTTGGCGATTTTGACTCCTCCGGCAGCAGCTACAATCGCTGAAGTTGTCGAGATGTTGAAGCTGTGAGCGTTGTCGCCTCCTGTGCCTACGATTTCAAGCACATCCATACCCGTATCAACTTTCAGGGCGTGGGCTCTCATGGCCGCGGCGCACCCGGCTATTTCGTCTGCTGTTTCAGCTTTTGCGCTTTTTGTGGACAATGCCGAGAGGAATGCGGCGTTCTGTGTGGGGGAAGTTTCGCCGTTCATGATTTCGTTCATTACGGCGTATGCTTCATTGTAGGAGAGATCCTCTTTGCTGACGAGCTTTATTATTGCTTGCTTTATCATGGATAGTTTCCTTTCATGGAGGCGTTTCAAGTTTGCTGATACTACCATGAAATTTGGATGAGGCAACGTGATTTATTCCGTCATTTGTGAGACGCTATCACTTTGGCATATTCCCAATGCATTCAATAAGGCCAACCGTTAATCTTCACATGTTCCCCCGTAATCAATATCTCCATTGAACGCGCCTGCATATATTCAAAGCCTTCCGGGTATGCGTCCGTCAATCTGATTACATTCTGATTCGTTGAACCTACCCAAGGTCTTTTTGTGTCTTGCATGGCCTCAACATATGCCCCATCAACAAGCACATCAATATACCTCATCAAATCGTCTGCACCGGGAATCTTCATGTCTTCAAGCTCCTCAAGTGTGTAGCCCGTGAACACGAGAACATTCAGCCCCATTCCCCTAACTGACTGCGCAAGCTCCGCGAGACTCTCAGACTGCAAGAAAGGTTCACCGCCAATGAATGAAACGCCCTCAATCCCGTTGCGCTCCTTTGAGGCGGCTATCATCATTTCGACCTGGCTCACGGGGATTACATGCACAGGCTCTATACTCTGCATTTCAGGATTACAGCATCCCGGGCATCTCTTCAAGCAACCTTGACACCACAACGCAAAACGTTTTCCCGGCCCTTCAGATTCGGTGCATTCCCTGAAACCCGCAATATTCAGCAGTCTCATCACACAAGCTCAGGCTTGAAACGTGCAAGCTCTTTCACCCTCTGTGTTAGGCGTATTGTCCTGCCGTAAAGCATTTCCATATTCCTGAACACGAAATCGGATAGCATGTTCACGACTGACGACTCTATGATGTTCGAGATTCCGCGCCCACCGTTAGCCTTGTCAGCAGATTTGGCTATTGCCGAGAATGCAGCAGACTCATCACTGAATTGAAGCGTGACACCATAACGCTCTTTCATGAACGCTATTACGGGCTGGAACTTGAGCCGAGCAATGTCGACAAGAACAGAGTCATCCTTGATGAAATTGAACGCTACTATGTTGTCGCCGATTCTGTTCAGCAGTTCAGGACGTTGCAACACCTGTATGAAATGCTCCCTCACTTTTCCGATGAAGTATTTTCTGTTGGCCTCGTCAGTGTCATTTATATCTGCCTCAGACGCTCCAATGTTTGACGTGAATATTATTATCGTCTCAGAGAAGCTAACTGTCTCACCTTTGCCATCAGTCAATCTTCCATCCTCAAGAATCTGGAGGAATTTATCCAGTATCTTTTTGTCAGCCTTCTCTATTTCGTCAAAAAGCAAAACGCTGAACGGCTTTTCCTTCACCGCGTTAGTGAGTTGACCGCCAGCCTCATAGCCAACATAGCCAGGGGGTGCGCCTACAAGCCTTTGATCGCTGTGTTCGTGATTGAACTCTGACATGTCAAAACGTATGCAAGCGTTCTCATCCCCGAATATGAACTCAGCAAGTGCTTTAGCCAGTTCAGTTTTTCCTACACCTGTTGGCCCGACAAAGAACAATACACCTTTAGGCTTTTTCTGTTTTGCCGAATGCTGAAGCCCTGAAAACCCTGTGTACGCTCTGAGTACGACATTAGCGGCTTTACTCACTGCATCTTGCTGGCCTTTTACGCGGGCAGAGAGTCTTTCTTTAATTTCGGAGAGTTTTTCCTTTGAGAGTTCTTCCCATGGGCTGACTTTTTCGCCGTATTTGTAGAGGTTCACGAGCCTTTCATACGAGAGATTTTCATTGCCCGGTAACCTTGAGAGCTTGATTATCTGCGCAATTTCCTTCAACGAGAAGCCTTCAAGGGAGTCGATGAAGTCATTTTTGGCGATTGTTGGGTTAGTTCCTGCTGAAACATTGAGATATGCCCCAAAAGCGTCAACAAATGCAGAACGTTCACGCCTTCCCGGTAAAGGTGCAACGACCTCACCGACAAGAGGGTTCTTCAGGTAGTACGATGGATTTATGGCTGATTTGTCGCGGGCAATCATTAGCACGAACTTCGACACTCCCCAGAAATTTTGGGAGGATACATCGTATTTGCAGGCGGCATTGAGGGATTTGGCAAGCTCCGTGAGGTAATTGCGTTCCTTTTCTGAGGTTGAATTAGGGCTGCCGAAAATGTAATCCGAGTAATCTATGATGTATGCTGTTTTGCGTGTGTCATTCTCCCTGGCCATGTCCCTTAGAAGCGCAGGGAAAAACTCATCCGGCTCTGCGAGTTGCCTTACTGGGGCGGGTGTGTCAGCAATTGGGATTCCAATGTCGTAAAGCTCAGTTTGTGGTGCAGGTGTTGATGATGACGATTCGAAGCTATCATATGCGCTGTCGATTCCGTCTGCCCTGTCCCATTTGATTATCCTGTCATAGCCCAATTCCCGCAGCCTGTTGATTACGACCTCTTTCACGGGGATATATTGCCCGGTGCGTTCGCCGGACTCTATGATGTCGTTCACATTGCCGCATAAAATCACGGATGACCTCAGAAGTGCCTCGCGTGAGAATTTTTCCAGCCACAAGTTAGATTTGACCTCATGCGCCATGACGTGAAACCCCTCCTCCTACATTCACAGCATCAGAATTTATCCTTATTGGATTCTCCCATAACACTCTTTCATCTGAGAGCTTGACCGAATACACTGATTGAAGAGTTGCGTTGAACTGCTCAATATCTGACACGCACGACATGCCCTCGTATTTGTCGAAGCGATAACGTATTTTCCCGGATTCATCAACGAGGCAGATGGCTCTTTTTCCGCTTGGCCTGCTGGCTGTGAGCTTCACGGATTTCCCGCCGTCAGTCTCCACAATCACGGGGGATGAGACATCGAAGCCCTGAGCTTTTAGCGTGAGGTATATGGACTTCACAGCCTCGCGCCTAGTCTCCTCAGATATTGCGGCGTTAAGAGCGTCTGACTCTATTCCATCAAGCTCCTTCAATGCGTCTTCACGTTTCATGCTTCTGTTTGCGCGTAAACTGTGTAGGCGTTCAAGGAGTTTTTCGGCTTCATCTCTGGCAACGTCATTACGGGCTGTCATTGAGGCTATATCCGACTCAGCTTCGGCTATTCTGTCTTCAACCGCTGAATGTGATACGGCTTGTCGTTGTTGTTCGCGCCATTTTTCCGCCTGAGATGAGTATGAAGCTATGACATGTTCGAGCCTCTGCCTTATGCCTTCAGTGTTATTGCCTGACTCTATTTCTGCTTTGACTCGTTCAAGCTCACTCATTGCGAGTTGCACACACACAGCGTCATTCTCATTCAATACCGCGTAATACTCCCGGAGAGCCTCATCTCTTACACGCATGGACTCTTCACGTTGCTCACGCTCAATTCTGCGCAATGTCTCACGTTCTTCGCGTTCCCTCTGCAACTCACGAGAACGAAATTCCCTTTCCGCCGCATTACCGAGCCTGAACATCTCGCGTATATATCCACCTACCTCACGGCTAATTTCGCGAGCCTCAGCAGGATTCGAGTCCAGTAGGCTACGTATTGCGGACAAATCCCCTTCAAGCCTTGACATTTCGGACGGTATAAGCCTCCTGAAGCCCCGTGCTATCATGTCTTCGTATTGCCTCGTGTAACGTTCGTAAAATTCCATTGTTCTTGAGCGGACTCGTTCGTTGAAAATCTGTTGTCTTCTCTGGCGTTCAAGCTCATATCTATATGATATTTCACGGCTCAATTCTTTTTCCCTCCCTTAAACGGATTTTTCGCGCCCTCAGATTTCAGCATGGCCGAGACTGCACTTTGAGCTGACCTGAAAGCCACCCTTGCACGTGAATCCCCAGCTGCCACGCATATAACGGTGTCAGCAATTTCCGCGCCAACATGCAGACTCACACGTCCTGCACGGATGATGCGTTTCTCACTGCACATGATTACGGATTCGTCAGCGAACGGGGAAAACGGTACTGATATTTCGCGTCCTCCATTGCCCTGCGAAAATTCCGGGGCGTTGAAGGCTATCATGACTCCTTTTCCCGAATGACCGCCAAAATTCCGGGCAAATCTCGCGTCAACAAAACACACAGCCTCATTCAGCATCAAAGCTCCCTCATGCTTGAGGTTTTCCGCCGTAAAAACTCTGTCATTCTCCCAGTCAACAGACTCAAGCTCCATGACAGACTCAATCTCAAACGTTGAAGGAGGCAGCATATCTTTGCGGAGGAATTGCGCGGGAATGCCTTTGAGCAATATATTTCCGTCCCTCGAAAGCTCAATGTCATATGCCTCGCAAACCCATCGCGTTTCATCACGTCTTACTTTGACGGAATGGATGAATGCACCTTTAGGGATTGACGGCGATAATGACGGGATTATGTTCAATGCTGGAAGAGGGATGATGAAATTTTCGGCTTCATGCTCCGTAATCATGTGAACGTCTGAGGGAGGCTGCCTATTTTCCGGGATATTCGCGCCCCATTTCCCTGCGGCAGAGTCATACATGGCTTTGACGGTCAATTTCTGCGGAATACCGGGTATAAGTCCATCACGCTGTAACCTTGCGCCCTCTTGAGTTAGCTTTATGCCGCCAGCACTGTAAGTTTTCATGTCGGTATCATCTGATAGGTTATCCGCTGAGATTACGCCGCGTCCTTTGAGGTCATTCAGGAGTGGGCGAATCAGTGAGTCAGCATCATCTATCATGAAGAGTCCGCAAATCTCGCTAACACTCATGGCCGAATATCCTGGCTTAACCGCAAGCTGTGAGGCTATATCAAGTATGAGGCTCTCAATTGCTGTTGCGCGTTTTGGAACGCTGTACTCAACCTCAACGCCACACATGAAGCACGGCACTGAAATTCTTACGCTTCCTATTTTCGTCATGCGCTCTTCACCTGACAAAAAGCCGTATTTCGTCTGAAATTTTGCGTTCTATTTCAGGGCTGATTATTTTCGCGCAAGGCATGAAACACGCTCTGTTTTGGAGGTCATGTATTATGTTCCTGTAAACGTGGACTGTTGTCTCGCCATCTGAGTCCATATTGGGCAATACTACCGGGAGTTTGTCGTACATATCTTTTGCGCCGACGATGAGCAACAATTTCTGCGCACGTGAGAATGCAACATTGATTCGCTCAAACGCCGCAACGTGTCTCGCGTCATAATTTGCCGTTCTGGGATTTCTGACCATGCTGACGATTATGATTTCTCGTTCACTTCCCTGAAACCTGTCAACTGTGTTCACGTCAATTTTCAGTGAGGGCATATTCTTGCGCATTGGTCTGAGTTTTCGCCGTAATTGCAAGACCTGCTGCCCGTAAAGGCTTATCACTCCAACCGCAACGGGATTTTTTACGCCTCGCCCCTGTGATGAATACGCCTGTGATATTTTCTTCAACAGCTCAATCACTATATATTGCTCCAAAATGTTTATCTTTGATGTACCCTGTGAAAGCTCAAAGCATTTTCTCCCGGACGAAGGCAGGAACGATGAGTCTATCCAGTAAGCATGACTCTCAGGACGTATGAAGCTCTCACCATCAAGCCCGGTAATGTTCAAGTTGTGGCTCTTCATGGAGGCTTCATCATCAGGCTTAAGCCCAGAATTGAGTCTATTCTCGTAAAAGTAATTCACGAGGCTCATTATGTCGCTGTGCATTCGGTATTGAGTCGTGAGTGAGCATTTCAATGACGTGTCAGCGCGTTCAAAATACTCCTTGAAGAGTGATGACGTTACCATATCTTTGAAGCGTTCAAAGTTCTCCAGCGTCAATAGCTCTAATCCCTCAACAGATGAGTCATCATTTCCCTGCTCGGCAATCTCGTTTATCACTTCCCCATAAGATTGTTGCTGTTCGTCAAACATTGGCGGTAATTGCCTATGATCCCCGACAAGAATCACTTTGCGTCCTCTCATGAGTGGGATCAAAAGCTCAGGGGGAGTAGCCTTGCTGACCTCATCGACTATGACCACGTCAAAATCTGAGAGCAAATCTTTTTCCCGGCTCATGTTGTATGTGCATGACACGCCAGCAATGTTGCAGGTTTGTATGTAGGTCTCCTGATAGTTTTCGATGTCGTATGAGATATTTTCGGGGGTTGTGAGTCTCTTGACGAACTTGCGCATTATGTCTTCAGTGTCGCGCCGGAAATCAGCTGATGCACTGAGCGTTTCATGCAGTGAATGTTTACGGGCGTTGATTGCCATCATAATATCATCCTGACCCTTTGCGCCGTATTTGAGGCATAATTTGCGGAGGCTCTCAATGTGTGAGGCGAGTACGGATTCGGATTCTTTGCGGTTGTCAGTGAGGCGTTTCAGGTTTGCTTCAGCGACAGAGATTTTTTTCTGCAATTCCCCAGTATTTTCGGGAAGCCGGGACTCTTCAAGGCGTTCTATTTCGTCAAGCACCGTATCAAATGCCGCTCGTATGTCTTTCACCGCCGATGCTATTTTATCCTTTGCGCCTTCATCCCCTATACGCCCCGCAAAAGATTTTCGGAGTATTTTTGCCTCATCAGCCCGCAATGAGAACGTTGACGGATTCATGAGTTCTTTTTCTTGCGCCTCAAGTGAGAGCAATTCCGACTCAATCGAATCAGCCTCGTAATTATCGCTACATGATGAAAGTTTTTCGTTGAGGACAGCAATTTTTTCCCGTAAGGCTTCAAGCTCATTCCCTGTATCATTTCCGCCGACTGTATGAGATGACATTCTAGCCGCGAGTCCATCAAGCACAGTCAACGCCGCAAGCAGTCTGTCAAGAAAATCATTCAGCCCGTCAAACCCTTCTGGCATTTCCCCAATATCAATAACGCCCTGAGAGTCAAGAATGGGCTTGAGCTTCTTCACGACATGGCCGGAATATCTCTCAGGTAGCTTAGGACGTGTGTCAATTTCTCCCCTCAAACGATCGCGAAGAGAAAATATATCGTTCTTCTCCCTCATTATGTCGTTGTTGCGTTCAAGTGCTGATTTGTGGTTAGCTTTGGCCTCGTTAAGTGAGGACTCAGCCTTGATGATTTCCGCCGAAATGCCACGTATTTTTTCGCCCTGAGATTTTATGTTCGACAACAACATTTGAGCGTCAGACTCATCTTTTGCGGTGATTCTGAGATTCCCATCAATCTCAGACCACATATTGAGCCACGTTTCATTGATGCTGTCAGCGAGTGAGGCGTAAAAGAATCTTAGTGCGCCGCTCCTGTCAAACACGTATTCTTCATCGTCAATGCTATCTTCGTTGCTCCTATCATCCCTAGCGAATCTCACGGGTCTTACAGCTGTTGTGCGTGGGAGTCGGTCAAGCGCATTGTTCACAGCATCATTTGATTGTGATGTGAGCATTACCCGCAAGCCTCGCCGGGCAAACTGATATATTGCCTCAGCTATAACGGTGGTTTTTCCTGTTCCCGGAGGCCCCTGCACTAGACACACGTCTTGAACCGCAAGCATTTTCTCGACAGCCTCACGCTGTTTGGGGTTGTCGCGGACATTCTGATTCATCCATTCGTCATCAGGAATCTTTGCTGGCTTCACTGAACGTGCCTGAGATATGTCGAACAGCCATAACGGTAAACGCGGCGACAACGAGAACATTCCCGATTTGAAGTCGTCAATGGCTTTCTTCATTCTTCCACGCAAAGCCGAGCTGCCTATAATATCTGACGGAGCAAGGAAGCCGTCTTCAGGTATTGAGCTTGCGTTGAGATGGCCGATTTGGTATTTGCGGATTAAGACGCGTGGTGCTGAGAATTGTCTGATTTCGGGGAGGAATTTCAGGTCAAAGCTGTGTGCTTTAATGTCGGAGCTTGGTTGCATGTCGGGCATTTTTACGGGGCTTCCGAGCCTTGTTGCTTTTGTGGGAATGTTCCTGCCTTGAGCCTGTTTGAGATGAAACACCCTGCTGTCCTGTGATGCTTCATTCGGGTATACGGCAATGTCGCGACGTAGAATCCTTAAAGCCTTTGCTGCGGCATCATCACCATCACAGACGATCAAGAATGTAACTTCCCCGGCGGACTCGTCAAATTCGCGCTTATAGTACTTGACCCCTGATAGCCTTCGTCCGTCAAGCTGCTCTTTCCACTCTAAATATTCCTCCCAACCTGAGAGCCTTTCAGCAGAATATGCCGTCAATGATTTAGCGTTCTCCGCAATATCATTCAGGAATGAGGCGGGGTTTTCCCATGGATTGCTGTAATTTCCTGAGTCATTTACGGGTGTGCGAACTGAGGCAGTGAATGAGGCTTCATATTCGAGTCTTTCGGAGGCAATGACGGTGTAAATCTCATCGATGATAAATTCCGTGAAGTAATAGACAGGGTTATTCTTGGGCTGTATGCGTCGTGTGAAGGTGTAACCTTTGAAGGCCAATGACACGCCCGGGGGGAAATATCCTGCGAGTGAGGCCATGTAATCTGGTGCTGGTCTTATGGCGAGAATGTATTTGCCCTTGTCGGATAGTTGCGAGAATTTCGTTACGTATGCTGTAATGTTGAGGCCGTCAACAAACACCTTGCTGAACAGCGAGTCAGAAATATCAGCCAAGTTTGTGCCAAGCTCTGAAACTCTGGGAAATTCTGTTACGAGTCTTCGCACGCTTCCTTCAAGCCGCCTGTAATACCTCTCCTCGTATTGATTATCCTTGCACGGCCTGACATATAAGACTTCACCGTTGTAATTCAGTTGTGAGTTGTTGATTTCGCTGTTGGCGTTTTGTGGCGGGGAAGGGGTTATGTTAGTGGGATTTGCGTTGATGAATGACAAGTTGCCCATGCCGGGAGCTTGTAGACTGCCGGACATTATGCCGAAAAAGCCCTTAAGGCTCTTCAGTGCATCGTGTAAATCAATCATGAAATTGTCCTTTTGGTTGTGTGAATTTGGAGGGAAGAATACTATTTTGAAGCGGCCATGTCAATTTGATGACACGAATTTTGACACACAAAGATTATACGCGCTAATACGTCGTAGGGAATTTGCGCTCTAACTCAGTCTCACTCCTTCACGAACAGCCCCGCCAGAGCTGTAACAGATTTCACGGGCGACATCATCAATGACCCTGTAACGCCGAGTCCGATTCTTTTCGTGGCATTCAATATCGCGATAATATCCTCCGTAACGCTCATATTCAGATCCCCATAGCCCGGGCTGAATCTCGAAGTCATGCGCTCATTCTCACGCAGGCACGGAGCAATTTCCTCACGCATGAACCAGTCAATATATGCGTCAATCCTCACTGAGGCGCAAGCATCAAGGGCGAGTCCGTCAAGCATATTCCTATTCTGCGCAATCGTAATCTGCCTGTCAGTTTCATGGCCGAGAGTTGCAGCCAGCAATATGCATTCGTCGCTTCTGGCAGTAAGGCGGGCTATGTCGTTGCTGTAGATATACGCCCCTTCAAGCTCAATGCCGCCGTCAAAGTGAACGATGTGGAATTTCCCCCAAACACAGCGAGGAGTGATATACCCTTCAAGCCTCCCGAAAGCCTCAGCGACTGTGCGAACAAGCTCATCATTGCGGCCTTCAGGAGGTACGCGCATATAGCGCAGGGCATCGATTATGTTCTTATCCGTTGGAGCGAACAGCATAGCGCTTTGTGTACAGGACTGAACGTATACCAGCGTCGATACGCCTCACAGTATCAGCCTGATTCATAGTGTAAAGGTGAATCCCCTCAACGCCCCTCGCGAGAAGGTCAATTATCTGTTCGGTCGAGTAAGCTATTCCGGCCTCTTTGACGGCTCCCTGATGATGTCCGTATGCGTCAACAAAACGTCTTACACGCTCAGGCACAGAAGCTCCGCACATTTCGACAACTTTCGGAATCTGGGCGGCGGCTGTTATGGGCATTATCCCGGCGATTATTGGCTGTGTGATTCCCATATCCCTCGCACGTTTGCGCCAGTTGCAGAATATATCATTGTCGAAGAATAGCTGTGAGATGAGACCTTTGACACCGAGCTTGCATTTCTCCTTGAGGTAATGTAAATCCTGTTCAACCGATTCGGCTTCCGGGTGCTTTTCGGGGTAACATGCTGCGAATATGTCGAAATCATCGCCGTATTCCTCATGAATGAACGCAATCAGCTCTGAGGCGTGATGAAAGTCCCCCAAGTCTGACTCGTCTTTGAGGTCGCCGCGCAAAGCAAGAACGTTGCGGACGTTATTGGCCTTGAGGCGGTCAAGTATCTCTTTGAGTTCGGTGCGTGTTGTTCCTACGCATGTAAGGTGAGCGACTCCGCATGTGTGATACCTGTTCTGAATCCCTGAGGCAATCTCCACAGTGTTATCGCGGCTTGAGCCTCCTGCACCGTATGTTACGCTGATTAAGTCAGGGTTGAAGCTGACGAGGCTGTCTATTACACCGTATGTGCCTTCTGTGCTTTTGTTCCCTTTTGGCGGGAAAATCTCAAATGTGTAGCTGGGTGCGAGCTTGTCAAAAAAGCTGTCCATATCTATTTGACCTCCTTTTTCTGTGCCAAGAGCCAGTTTCTTGCAACGTCAAGTTTATACGCGTAATCGAATGAACTCATATGCTCGGAAAAATCTCCGTCCATGTCATCAGGCAAAGTGCTTCCCTTCCTGAACATGATGAAATTCGCGGGCTGACCTTCCCACAAGTACAGGTATTTATCCGGGATTTTCGCATCAACCTCACTGAGTGCGCTGAATCCGTCATTGTCATTGCTCTTGAACATGTCGATAACCTCATTCATTCCTACTGAGGCTTTTGGGTCTCCTGCTGAGGCTATGTAAACGAACCTCCTCCGCAATAATCCCTTGAGTTCGTTGATGTCCCACTGCCCTGAAACAAACATGCAGGCCGTGAACATTTCCGGGTGTCTTGCCGCAAGCACAAGAAATGTCATGCACCCCATCGACTGACCTGTTGCGTATATCCGCGACTCGTCAATGGGATAATTCTTCACCGCCCATTCCACAAAACGCCCAGTAAGCTCCACATATGGGGACTCGGTGAATCCGTTATGGTCGTCAAGAATCATTGAAGGGTAATACGGCACAATCACGATACACTCATGCTTGCACCAGATGAGACCGCCGACTCCTTGAGTGAGGGAAAATTCCGGGGATTTCCCCGCCGCGCTTCCGTCAGCGATGAAGAATACAACGGGAAATTTCTTGTCCACAGAATAACTTTCAGGAACGTACACCATAAACGGTAGCTTCATTCCAGAATCGTCAGCGTATTCTGAGTGTGTGAATTTGGGGGCATATTCTGTGATGAGGAATTGCAATAGCTCATCGTTGGATTTGTCAGGACGGTATACTTTTTCCGCGCCTGAAGCTGTGCATGAGAACGCGAATATGAGCAGAATCAGAACGGTAGCAACTCTATTCATTGCTTTACGCCTTCTTTCCTGTCTTCCTCCCATGTGATGAATGAATGGTAGTATTTCTTGTCGTTGTCATCAAGGCCACGTGTTATCTCCGTTATGTGAATGTGCGAGGCTTTGACTTTTTCGAGGACGTAATCAACCGCTATCATCGGCTCTGTATGCGCTCCACATGTGAAGATGTCAAGTGCCATGTAATTCACTTCCGGCCATGTGTGAACAGAGAGATGCGACTCACTTATCACAACTACACCGCTTACGCCATTAGGGGGAAATTTGTTGAAGGATACTGACCAGATTTGAGCGTGCGCACGATTGGCGGCCTCAACGAGAATATCTTGAAGCTTCGATACGTTGGTGATTGTGTCATCGCAACCAGAAACTTCAACGATATAGTGAACACCTTTAGGGGACAATTTAGAATCTCATCCTCCCGTAAAAATGATTTGTGATGTGTATTGATGAAGGAATTTTATCATAATGTGCAAGAAGGCTTTTGCCGTTATAGAGAGAAAAACCTTTTTCCGTCTGAAACATTGGGGGGTAATTTTTTTGTGCTATAATCGTGAAAATTTAAGTGTTAAGGAGGTTGACAGAAGCGAAAATGTGTGCGTATAATAATTCCGCATTCCGCATTCCGCATTCCGCATTCCGCATTCCGCATTCCGCATTCCGCATTCCGCATTCCGCATAGTCTGTCCTCATAATATATCCCTGAACGAAAACGAAAAGCCATTATGCCGGGGGGTATTCTCATGATTGGTGAGATACTCTCAAGGGTTGAGATGCGCAATCAAGGCTTCCGTGATGTCGTGTATGAATGGGAGGAAGAATGCGCGAGGTATTTCGGTGTTCCAGTTTGCAAGGTAATGGCACAAAGTAAGCTCCCAGAAAAAAAGACCCTTGCCACAAAATTGAAGCGTGTTCTGAGAGAATGCGCAAAGAAAATTCTCCTTACCGTCCCGCCTCTGCACCGCAAGCTGTTTGATTTGCAGAGACCTCCACTCACACAGAATATTGATATGCCACTTTCGCTATGTTTCGTGATGAATGTCCCTGAAACTCCAGCGTTTGTAGGAAGCAGCTGCCTTCCCATTTTCCTTGACATCTGGAGCGACTGGGAAATAAACGAGGTGGCGAGACTCACAAGAGGCTTCAAGCTATTCTACCTGACTTCACGCGATGCATATAACAGGATGAGAGCCTTGCACCCTTCAAGCAACGTACACTATATGCCCCTGTCAATCGCAGACAAATACCACTCCGAAAATTTCACCGCCTACAGGAACAAGACAATAGATGTCATCCAAGCAGGCAGAAGGAATCCCGTATTGCATGAATACATGATGAAGTATGCGCGTGAACACGGGGATATAGAATACGTTTACCGCGAAAAAGGCATATACGTTTCAACATCAAGTGCTAAGACATGGCCAACAAAAACACGCAGTGATTACATGGGACTTCTTGCTGCGTCAAGAGTTTCGCTCACAGGCTGCTCAGGTGTCGACAACGCAAGGGAGGACACTTGCGGGATTTGCACTGTAACACCACGATTCTACGAGGCTGCTGTGTCTGGATGTGCGCTGATTAGCCGTTACCCAGACAACGAAGAGTTCAGAGAACTTAACGCGGCCAGATATTTCCCCAACATTACAAGCTATGAACATTTCACAGAATGCCTTGAACGTGCATTATCGCAAACGCCTGAGGAGCTTTACGCGCAAAATCATGACTTCATCGCAAACTCGCTTACATCTAGGCGAGCCGAGCAGGTAAAGAAAGATATTGAGGCTCTGACATGCGCAAATTCCTGATACTTGGAGCAGGCCCAGCTGGACTCACTTTTGCAAACAGGCTCATGCAGAAAGGCATAACCGATTTCCTCGTCATTGAGGCGGAAAAAGAACCGGGTGGCTTGTGCCGTTCAGTGAAGGTTGACAGCTCAGAGCTTGACATAGGTGGCGGGCATATTCTCGATGTCAGAAGGCCGGAAGTCGTGAAATTCCTGTTTCAGTTCATGCCCCGTGAAGAATGGAGGCATTTTCGCCGTGACTCCCGCATAGATTTTGGCGGCGTTGTAATATCACATCCCTTTGAGGCAAATATATGGCAGCTCGGTACAGACATGCAGGTTGAATATCTCGCATCAATAGCCCGTGCTGGGTGTGTTACAGGGGAGTCGGAACCGGAAAAATTCACCGACTGGATACGCTGGAAACTTGGAGACAAAATCGCGGATGACTATATGCTGCCATACAACACAAAGATGTTCGGCAATGAGCTTGAGAATCTCGGAACATACTGGCTGAACAAACTCCCGGATGTGAGTTTTGAGGACACATTAAGATCCTGCCTTGAGCATCAAGCATACGCAAAGCAACCAGGTCATGCAGAATTTTATTATCCCGTTGAATATGGATATGGCGAATTGTGGCGGAGAATGGGCGCACCTCTTGAAGGCAGAATAATTTACGGTCAACATGTTTGCGGGATTGATTTCGGCTCTCATACTGTGAAAACGCTTGAAGGCCACGAATACAGCGGAAGCATCATCATAAACACAATACCGTGGCGAATGTTCCGTGAACTTGTTGGAATGCCTGATGCCCTCAAAGCCTCAATACTCAAACTCAAGCATACTGGCGTTCAGGTGAAATATATTCCTCATAGCATGGACACAAAAGCGCACTGGATATATTACCCTGATTTGAGCCTGAGTTATCACAGAATATTTTTGCGTCATAACGTGCTTCAAGGCAGTAAAGGCATGTGGACTGAGACGAATGCAAACAGGATAACCCCGCCTGATGGGAATTTCGCGTATATGAACGAGTATGCTTACCCGCTGAACACTATAGGCAAGCCTGAAATCATGAGGCAGCTTTTAGGGTGGTGCAGGGGGCAGAATGTTTACGGGCTTGGTCGGTGGGGAGAACATGAACATTACAATTCAGATTTGACGGTTGAGCTTGCTATGAAGCTTGGTGATTCGTTCGCATAAAAACAAGACCCCCCGGCTAATTTCCCGGAGGGTCTCACAAAATTTCACACGCCCTGTGAATTACGCCAGCTTTGCCCCGAAATCTTTGCACTCTGCTGTTGCATCATCATCCGGCTCAAGGTGAGCTTTCACCGTCGCGATAACGTCAGCTCCTGCTTCCTTGCACCTGTCCTCCCACGTCCTGAGCCATTCGCCATCGCCCCAATCATATGACCCGAACAGAGCGACTTTCTTCCCAGAGAGATTCCCGGCGGCTTCGCTGAAGAACGGTTCCATTTCTGCTTCTTCGAGGACTTCCGCGCCCATTGCCGGCGACCCGAACGCTATCACGTCATATCCGCCAAGCTCTGACACTGATGCCTCTCCGACTGTCTTGCAGGTTACGTCAGCTCCTGCACCCTTTGCGGCCTCGGCGATAATTCCCGCCATTTTCTCGGTATTGCCTGTCGTGGTTACGTAGACGATTAACACTTTTGCCATTGCGTTATACCTCCGTTATGTATTGCAATCCGCCGGACATCATTGCCCGTGCAGCATCGCATTCCGCTTTTCTGTACTCGTTGAAGATTCTTTTGGCCTCGTCATGATTCCCGTAGACCTTCCAATATCCGGGACATGATGATTTTTCCGCGCTCCTGCCTTCAATGAACCCTCTCACATCATCGGGAGGGTAATCGAGGAACAATC
>JAFSKY010000067.1 GCA_017448685.1 Synergistaceae bacterium | reverse complement strand
TGTCGCTGTGTATGTCGTTGCGTTGCGTAATGGCGTGAGAAGTCTGGCTGTGAATGTGCGTTCATTCTGCCATCTTCCTTCGAGCTGTAAAGGAGGGTTGACGCTGAAGGGGAACAAAGGGTTTTCTGGGGTAATGGCTTTGTTCATTTGGGCGCGTGTTACTACAGCATTCGTGAACACTGCCCTGAATGAGACATTATCGGGAACTGTTCCTGTTGGCGCAAAGCTCCTCACTCCTGATGGCATTCCTGAGCGTGATTGCGCTGTCATGGCCGGGGATGGGATAAGCAGAAGCATAATGATGAGCGGCAAAAAGAATCTTTTGGCCTTGAACAAGATTAAGCATTCCTTTCTTTTGATGGGATTATCGCTGTAATTATATCCTGAAACGCACGAAATATAACCGCATGGCCTCACGCGCTGTGAGAATGCAAACGCCTTAACGCCTTTGTGATTCTGCTGAGGCAGGTGGTTTCATTCGCCCTCAAAAGCTGAAAAGTAAGCTATAATTTTCCCATCCACAAACGATGAGGGAAGAAGGATATTCACATAATGGAAGAGAAACGGAATGTCGAGGCTGCCAGCAAAAAATGGGAAGTCGTTGTGTTCACACTCGGCAAAGACGCTTTCGCCATAAACGTCAACAAAACTCGCGAAATTCTCCGCTGGACAGGATGCCGGCCCGTTCCAACAAAGACTCCTGCGTTTATCGGCATAACCACCTTACGCGATGCATTATTGCCACTGATAGACCTGCGTATATTCTTGGGCATAAACTCAACTGTACCTATGGCGAACACAAAAGTTATGGTTGTGGAGTTCAACGACATAAAGCTAGGATTTCTCGTTGATGGTGTAGAGAGAATACGCCAAGTGAACGCCGAGGATCTCGACAGCTCAAAGATGCGTGGAGTTTCGTTGAAGTGGGTACTGTACATCATAAAGCGTGATGAGCGGAATATATTGTTGCTCGATTATGAGGCAATAATACAGGAGACGGCTCCGGCGGTTGCTGAACACATGTTTGACCAAGGCAAGCTAGAGACATATCACCGTCAAATCGGACATGTTGAGGACTTTCACATACTTGTTGCAGATGACTCGCCGTTATTGCGTCAACAGACATGCGATGTGTTGAAGCAGTCCGGGTTCACGAGCATTTACCCGGTTAAGGACGGTGTCGAAGCGCGTAAGTTATTGCTTGACCAGGGGGAGAATTTCGACCTTCTTGTGTCGGATATTGAGATGCCGTTGCTTGATGGATTGAGCCTTGTTGAGACATTGAGGCAGGATTCGAGGACAGAGAATATGCCTGTGATATTGTTCTCGTCCATAATGGTGAAGGAACTGTTAGACCGTGCTGAGCGCCTGAAGATTACGCATGTGTTGAAGCCGGATGTGTACAAGCTGGTTGAGGCGGTAATGAAGATATATCATGAGTGCAAGAAGAGTCGGAATTATTGATGAGACCCCCTGCGTGTTTTCAGGGGGATGGTTTTATTGTGAAGGTCATCTGTGCTGCGTTTGAGCCTGTTCCCTTTGTTGCTGTAAGCGTCTTGCCATTGTCGGAAATGTCTATGCTTATTGCTTCTGCCGTGAACGGATAATGCTGGCCGCTTGCTATGTGGTCGCCTGAAACATTCATCAGATGCCGAACGCGAAACATTATGTCGCTCCTGTTCTTTATGTTCACGAATGTTTGAGTTTGTCCCGTAATGAACCCTACAACCCATGTCATGACCATAGCGAAAATATACATTGCCATGATGAACTCAACGAGTGTTTCACCTTTTCTGCGTTTCATGCTCTGCCCTCCTTCCTGAGAATCACGCAACGAGGGAAATTCCCGCCGTCAAAGATTTCACCCTCGAACGAAAATCCCCTACACGATTTCAGCGCATCATGTTGAATCATATTGCCCGCCTCAAGAATCAAATATCCTCCCTGCCTCAGAACAACGCCCGCAAGATTCACGATTTCCCGGTAAAATCTCATACCGTCATTGCCTCCATCAAGTGCGAGTAATGGCTCAAAGTCCCTCACATCACGCATTAGCCCGGCAATCTCGCATGAAGGTATGTACGGAGGGTTGCTGATTATCGCGTCAAATTCTCCAACAATCCCGGAAGTCTCTGTGCGTTCTTCCACGCCGAAAAACCTCACATTTTCGCGGGCATATCTCAGAGCCTCATTGCTGACATCATGAAGGACTCCGAATGAGCGCGGGAACTCAAGCAGCACCGTAACGCCTAAGCAGCCTGAACCCGTCCCCCAATCCAAGAATCTGAACGCCCCATCACGGCAAAAACATTCTTTCACGCCGTCAATCAATGTTTCTGTGTCATGACGTGGAATCAAAACGCCCTTCCCGACTCTGAAATCGCGCCCGTAAAAGTCCGCGACTCCCGTGATATATTGCAGAGGTTCGCCGGAAATGCGCCGTGAGATTACAGCCTCAACCTTTGCGCTTTCATCGGGGGGAAATTCCTTGCGCGAAAATATTTCAGCCGTCCCAACGCCAATAGCATATGACATGAGCCATAATGCTTCCTGATTTGCGTTTGATATGCCGGAATGTTTCAGGGCTGTTACAACGTCATCAACCGTCAATTTCCTGCAATTTCTGCGTTTGTTCCGCCAACAACATAGCATCAATCATCTCATACAAATCGCCGTCAAGATATGCTTCCAGCTTGTAGAGTGTGAGGTTGATTCTGTGGTCTGTGATTCTGTTCTGCGGGAAGTTGTACGTCCTTATGCGCTCGCTCCTGTCGCCTGTACCTATCATGCCGCGGCGTTCACTGGCTTGTTCGCTGGCCTGCTTTTGTTGTTCGAGGTCAAAGAGTTTTGTCTTGAGGTAAGACATTGCCCGCGCTCTATTCTTTATCTGTGAGCGTTCATCCTGACACGTAACAACAATCCCCGTTGGAATGTGTGTAATCCTCACAGCTGAGTCTGTCATGTTGACGTGCTGACCGCCTGCCCCGCTTGACCTGTATGTGTCAATCTTGAGGTCTTCCGGCCTGATTTCGACTTCAACATCATCAGCTTCAGGCAATACCGCCACAGTAGCAGCACTCGTATGAATGCGCCCGCCTGCCTCCGTTACAGGGACTCTCTGAACTCTGTGAACGCCGGACTCATACTTCATTTTGCTGTAAGCTCCTGTACCCGCAATCCTGAATACAATCTCCTTGTAGCCTCCAATGCCAGCCGTGTTTGTGGAGCTGTCAATGATTTCAACCTTCCAGCCTTGACGCTCGCAGAATCTTACGTACATTCGGTAAAGGTCAGCGGCAAAAAGTGTAGCTTCATCTCCACCAGTCCCGGCGCGGATTTCGAGTATAACGTTCTTATCATCGTTGGGGTCTTGCGGCAATAACAGAAGGGTTAAATCGTGTGTGAAGCTCTCAATTTTCGGTTCAAGCTCGGCGATTTCCTCACGTGCTAAGGCTTCAAGCTCAGGGTCTCCAGCCTTCAACAGTTCTTTTGCCTCAGCTACAGATTTGACGGCTGATTTGTACTCCTCATATTTTGCTACAACAGGCTCAAGTCTTGCGCGTTTCTTGCCTAACGTCTGTAATTCTTTGGGGTCTGATGCTGTTTTTGGGTCAGATAATTTCCGTCCAATGTCTTCATATTCCTGTTCTATTGCCTGTAATTTTGGCTCAATGTTCATTGCGCGGGGACTCCTTTCATGGCCGTGCTGAGTGATACAAGAGCTACTTCAGCCTGTTTTATGTCCGGCTCTCTTGTGGTGAGGTATTGCAATGTCAGAAACGGGGCAATAATGCACAAACCTAGCCTGCCAGAATTTGAAGCCAGCCTGATTATCTCGTAGGATATGCCTATAACGAGCGGTATGAGTATTATTCTTGCCATGACCTGAAGGATGAAGCTCTCACCTGCTATTAGGGCTTTTACGGGGGAAAATACGATTATGCTCACGATTACGGCTATGAGGAGGAATGATGTCCCGCAACGAGGATGAATCCTTGAGCATGTCATGATATTTTCGGGAGTCATTTCGAGTCCGCGTTCGTATGCGTTGATGGTTTTATGTTCAGCACCGTGATACCTGAACACCTCGCGTATATCCTTCCACATTCCAATTACAGCGACATACCCCACGAATATAACCGCCCTCAACACGCCCTCAGTGATATTCACATAGAGTTGCTCCGATGCAATTTTCCCGGCAAGCCACAAAGGAAGCGCGATGAACAATCCGCCAACAGCCACGACAGCAATCACAATCGACAACAGAACGTCCTTAAAGGTCATTTCCTCGCCAGACTCCTCAAGTGCGACTTCAGCCGAACGCGACAACGCTTTGAATCCCGTAGCCATCATCTCACACATCACAACGACTCCGCGAATGAATGGTAGCTTCCAGGGAATACGCTCAGTCCGTGAGGAATTTGGCCATGACTCCGTGAAGATTTCCCCTGAAGGTTTCCTCACAGCAAGTCCCCATAAACTTTTTCCCTTCATCAACACGCCTTCTATTACAGCTTGACCGCCAACAGGGATTTTTTTGGGCTTCAAGCTCTCAGCAAAAAGATTTAGCCCGGCGATTACGGATAAAATCAATCTCTCAAGCAAACAATAATTCCTCCATATTCTTATAGGGATTACCGCATGTCCTAGCCTCGCCACATTTCCCGAAAATACACCCAGGCCCGGCCTTGTCGAAAATTACGGGTGCTTTTTCCCGGCATAATACGAGCATTTTCCGCGCAAGCTCGCGAATCTCCCATTGAGCGCGTCTGCACAATCTCAGGCCGAAAAAGTGATGAAGCTCCCTCGCGTTCATGGTCATAACGAGCCTCGTTGAATGCCCGTGAGGAAGGATAAACCTTGCGTCCTCTTTTGGGATTCCAATAGCGCACAATTCCCGGTATGTTTCCTGCGAATGTCTCACAGCCTCAGAATATAGCCTCAATGCGTCAGGATTTGCCTTTATGGCCGGGGGGATGATTACGGCGTCAGGGTCAGGGGTCATGCTCACATATCGCTGACTCTGCTGGTTGAAGCTGGCTACACGATGCCTCACAAGCTGGTGAGAGGCTACACGGCTCAAACCGTCAATGCCGAATGTGAACGATACATGCTCAAACGCTGACATATGACCGCTGGCGAAAAGCTCGGCGATTAACTTACGCGACAATGCCTCTTCCTCTGACTTGAGGAGGTCTGAAGCTGTAATGTCCCTGTAGCAGATCCTTGCGGAGGCGGCTATGAGTGCGTCAGGATTGGGGGTATATGACAACAAAATTACGTCCATAACAAAAACGGGAGCATGTTACAGCCCCCGTGATATTCCTTCGACTGAGTTATACTTCCGTCTTCTGGCCGTAGTTCACGCCTTTGTACTTGCGCTGGAACTTTTCGAGCCTTCCTGCTTCCGTCAAAACGCGTCCCCTCTTGCCCGTGTAAAACGGGTGGCAAGCTGAGCAGACTCCCACGCGGATCTCTTTCATGGTTGAACGGGTCATGAATGTATTTCCGCAGGCGCATGTTACTTTGCATTCTTGGTATGCGGGGTGAATGTCTTTCTTCATGGTGTGAAAATCCTCCTAGTGTCTCAGGCCGAGTCGCTCAATCAGCGAACGGTAGCGGTTGAAGTCCTTTTTCATGAGGTAGCGCAGAAGCCTCCTGCGTGAGCCTACCATTTTGAGAAGGCCGCGGCGCGAGTGGAAATCCTTTTTGTGAACCTTGAGGTGTTCTGTGAGTTCCCTTATGCGCTCGGTGAGGACTGCTACCTGTACTTCTGGTGAGCCTGTGTCGTTGTCGTGTGTCTTGAATTGGGCGATTACTTCCTGCTTTTTGTCCTTCGTTATCATGGATTAAGAGCTAACCTCCTGTGTGTAATACTTCAAAGCCTGGAGCAAGGCCAATCCACAAGGCCATTGTTCTAAGCATTGAGTGCAAGCAAAAATTATATTAGCACACTTGACAAGAAAAAAAAATTTTTCATCCCTGTTGCTATAATATGGCCAACAAATTTTCCGCAAAGGAGCTCGAAACTTCACAATGAGAATCGCAATCGGAACAGACCACGCTGGCTTCGTGCTGAAGAGCGCCGCAATTGATTATCTCCGTTCAAGGAAAATTGAAGTGATTGACCTCGGAGCATATGTACTTGACGAGGAAGACAGCTACACAGACCCGGCCTTCAAGGTTGGAGGGGCAGTTGCTGACGGAGAAGCGGACGCAGGAGTCCTCCTCTGCGGGACTGGCTACGGAATCTCAATTGCCGCCAACAAAGTACCCGGCATTCGTGCAGTATCATGCGACACTCCCGAACACGCAAGAATCGCAAAAGCCCACAACGACATAAACGTTATCTCACTTGGAGGACGCACGGTAAAGCCTGAGTCAGTACCCGAAATACTTGGCACATGGCTTGACACTCCATTTGAGGGAGGAAGACACCTGCGCAGGATCAACAAAATAGCTATGGCGGAAAAATCAATGCTGAACATTCACATGCATGGAGGCGGGCGGATAACAATCTTCAATCATCCACTGATACAGCACAAAGTTGGAATAATCCGCGATGTCAATACGAGCGTCAAGCAGTTCCGCGAATTGTTGCAGGAGATAACCGGCCTCATGGTGTACGAAATGACGAGGACATTACCGCTTGAGGACAAAGAGGTAATCACGCCCATAGAGAAGACAATCGTGAAGACTATCGGCGGTCGCAAGATGGCAATAGTTCCTGTGTTGCGTGCAGGGCTTGGAATGGTTGACGGAATACTTCAGATTGTGCCAAATGCCAAAGTCGGCCACATAGGACTTTACCGCGACCCTGAAACCCTCAAGCCTGTGGAATATTACTGCAAGCTTCCGTTTGACATTGAGGAACGCGACATATACGTACTTGACCCAATGCTAGCGACAGGAGGCTCATCATCAGCGGCAATCTCACTCATCAAGAAACGTGGAGGCCGGAGAATATCTCTTGTATGTCTGATAGCTGCTCCCGAAGGAATCGAGAAGGTTCACGGTGAACACCCTGATGTTGAAATATTCGCGGCGGCTCTTGACTCACACCTGAACGAACACGGGTATATAGTGCCTGGCCTCGGCGATGCTGGCGACCGTCTTTTTGGGACGAAATAACATGCTAGACGTAAGGCTGTTCATGTTCATGCTAGCGGGATTTTTCTGGGGCGGACTAACCGCTCCAATATCGATAAAGCTCGCTGGCATTTACGGAATCATTGATGTTCCTGACGCGAGGAAGATTCATACAGGTAATATGCCACGTGGCGCGGGTATTGGATTGTGGCTCGGATATATGTTGATGGCCGTGCTAATGTCTGACTCTTCGCCCTCAATGCGATTCATTGCAACGGGAGCAACAGTGATATTCCTATGCGGTTATCTTGATGATATGTGTTCGTTATCGCCGTATTTGCGTCTTGCGCTTCACATAATGGCCTCTGCGCTTGTGGTTGTCCCGTTGAATTTGGGATTTATGGCGAGCGTTATAGCTGTGCTGTGGGTAGCAGGGGTAACGAGTGCATATAATCTGATAGACGGCATGAACGGCCTTTGCATATCGATATTCATAGCCTCGTCAGTAGCACTTTTCATGACCGGGCATTCATACGCAGGTATTTACATGGGAGCTATGGCACTTGGCGTTTTGTGCTGGAATTTCCCATCAGCGCAAACGTTTTTGGGCGATGGTGGAAGCACGTTATTGGGGTATTTGTTCGCGGCACATTTCCTGACAGTTTCGGGGGATAATCTGAGTCAAATGCCACTGCCTTTGATGCTTGGAGTACTTGCGCTTTTCGGGGGAGTCCCTGTGATTGATACGTTGACGGCTTTCACGAGGCGCATACTTTGCGGCAAATCTCCGTTCTACCCAGACAAAAAGCACCTCCATCACATATTGATCTCCCTTACTGGCTCAAACGTAATCACCGTAACAATCATATTGTCGTTGCAACTGTTCATGCTTGCGTGGGGTATGAGATTATGGCCGCGCTGAAAATAACATGTGTTGTAGGCACTAGGCCGGAAGCGATAAAGATGGCTCCCGTGATATTGGAGCTAAGCAGGGACTCGGAAATTTCGGTGAAGGTTCTAGCAACAGGCCAGCACACCGACATGTTGCGCCAAGCTCTTGACGATTTCGGGATAATGTCAGATTACAGCCTGAACATCATGAAGCCCCGCCAGACTCTTGACCACATAACGGCGAGTGTTTTGCAGGGAACTGGGGAATACCTTGACGCGAATCCGCAAGACATGATTCTAGTTCACGGCGACACTTCAACGACATTTGCGGCGGCACTTGCTGGGTTTTACCGTCATATACCAGTTGGACATGTTGAGGCGGGCTTGAGGAGCTATGATTTGTCGCTTCCATTCCCAGAAGAGGCAAACAGGTTACTCACTGACCGTATAACCTCATTGTATTTTGCGCCCACAAAGGGAGCTGCTGAGAACCTTTTGCGTGAGGGTACAGACGCTTCACGGATATATATCACGGGAAATACTGTAATTGACGCGCTGTATTACATATTGAGGCGGCGCAAGGGCATGAATGAGCCTGAATATATGCGGGGGATTCATGGCCGTCCGTTAGTGCTTATGACGGCTCACAGGCGCGAGTCATGGGGAACTCCACTGCTGGAAATATGCGGGGCTGTGAAGGACATTATCCAGGTTCGCGGGGATGTGGTGTTCCTGATTCCGTTGCACAAGAATCCAACTGTGAGGGATGTCATACGGAGTGAGCTTGATGGTTTGGGGGAAAATGTGATATTCACCGAGCCTTTGAGTTACCCTGAGTTTGTGTACGCGATGAGCAAATCAGCGTTCATTCTGTCAGACAGTGGCGGGGTTCAGGAGGAAGCTACAGCGGTGGATAAACCCGTGCTAGTGATGCGGACTGTGTCAGAGCGTCCTGAAGCAGTTACTGAGGGAACATGTGTTCTTGTTGGAACTGGGCGGGATAATATCAGGCGTGAGTCATTGAGTATACTGAATGAGCCTGAGAGGTTGAAAGCGATAATTGCGGGGAACAAAAAGCCTTTTGGGGATGGTACAGCGAGTGTGAAGATACATGATGCTGTGAGGGGGTATTTTGAGCCGTGAAGAGATTGCTGTTATGTCTTGTGATGGTAATTGTGTTTGTTCCGTCTGCGTTTGGTGGGGCTGTAAGTGATTTGCTCGGCGAGATGATTACCGCGCTGAGTTCATGCAAAACAGCTAGTCAGGCGACGACAATAGCAAGCCGGATAATGACCTCTGACAGAATCAAACTAGCGATTAATTCAGGTGAAGACATCAACGCAAAAGGCGAATACGGAGTAACGCTTCTGATGCTGGCTACTGGCGCAAGCAATAATCCCGAAATAGTCAGGCTTCTTCTTGAGGCTGGTGCAGATGTGAACGCAAAAGATGATGAAGGCTTCACGGCTTTGATTGTCGCGCTTGCTCCTAAAGGAATGAACAACCCGGAAATTGTGAGACTCCTTATTGACGCTGGAGCGGACATGAACGCAAGGGACAATAACGGCATGGCAGCACCTGATTACGCCCTCGAAAACCCGAATCCCGAAATACGCAAAATTTTCACTGACATATTGAGGAAGGATTGAGCCATGAGAAAAATATTTGCGCTGGTAGTAATTTTCGCGTCATTATCAGCCGGGATAAAAGTTGTAGACGATGACGGCAAAACTCTCTTCACCGCCGACATAAACCTACGCGGCAAACAAGGCAGAACATTCCTCATGTATTCAGTGAGAAACCCTGAGCAGGTCAAATATCTCATAGACTCCAGCGCAGACGTGAACATAAAGGACGATTACGGCGCAACAGCCCTCATTATCGCCGCCGCAAACAGCGCACCCCCTGAAACATTCAGGCTTCTCATTGATGCCGGAGCTGACGTGAATCACAGGGCGGATAACGGCGCAACAGCCCTCATTACCGCGTCAATGTTACATGATGACCCGCGAGTCATTCGTATTCTTACAGGTGCGGGAGCAAATTTGTACGCTGAAGACAGCAAATGCCGTACACCACTTGTAGCAGCACTTGCCTCGAACGTGAATCCCCAAATCGCCGAAGCCTTAATCGCCGCAGGAGTTGACGTGAACCGCAAAAACACGCAAGGACTAACCCCACTCATGAATGCCGCATCAAACTTCAGGGCAAACTTTCAGACAGCTGCCCCACTAAAATTTCTCTTGAACCACAGCGCAGATGTTCACGCACGTGATAAACGTGAATGGACAGCGTTAATGTTCGCGACGGCCAATAATCCGAATCCTGATGTTACGCGGGCATTGCTTGAGGCAGGTTCAGACGTGAACACAGGCGATGACGAAGGAATTACCCCGCTTATGTGGGCGTTAATTGGTAACCCCATTCCTGAAATCGTGAAGCTCCTCATAGATTATGGGGCTGAGGTTGGCGCGAAATCTGATGAGGGATTGACGGCTCTTGACATTGCGGAAATGAAAAAGGTAGGGGACGAAATCATGAAAATTCTCAAGCAAGGGGGGATTAACCATAGAGACAAAGAACGTAATGAAAATTAACGGTGGCATTCCATTAAGCGGAACTGTCAAAACACAAGGTGCGAAGAACGCCGCTTTGCCAGTTATGGCCGTATGCTTGCTACTCAGAGGGCAGACTCTAACGCTCGACAATGTGCCAGACCTTTACGACATAAACACGATGGTGGAGCTTCTGCGGGCATTGGGAGTCGAGATTGAGATACGCAGGGAAGGCGGGAAATCTCAGATGATATTCCGAACTCCTGACGAACTCAAATGGGAGGTCTCAGAGGCTTTAGCTCGCAAAATGAGAGCATCATCACTCGTACTTGGGCCATTACTCGCCAATTGTGGAAGAGTCTCGTTGCCTTTGCCGGGAGGATGCTCAATCGGTAGCCGTCCCATAGATTTACACCTCAAAGGCTTAAAGCAAATGGGCGCGGAAATAGATATACAGAATGGAGTCGTTCATGCCCGCGTGAAAGGTCGTTTGCGTGGAAGAAGGCTATATCTCGATTTCCCCTCAGTCGGAGCAACCGAAAATTTGATGATGGCGGCGGCACTTGCACAGGGTGAAACTATCATTGAGAATGTTGCGCGTGAACCTGAAATCGACAACCTCGCGCAGGTTTTGCGGTGTGTGGGTGTTACCGTTGAAACTGAAGGTGCTGGAGGAGTCCGCATTCTAGGAATCGACCGAGCTAAATCAGGCCATGAGCGCGTTATTCCTGACAGAATCGAGGCTTGCACTTACATTCTCGCAGGGGTAATGACGAATGGACACATAAAGGTTGAAGACCTTGTGCCTTCCCATATTGATGCAATACTGGCAAAACTTGAGGAAGCTGGCGCAAAATTCACTGTCAGAAAAAGCACGGTTGAAATTTTCCCGTCAAAGAAGCGTCTTCATCCCATCACAGTCAAAACTATGCCTTATCCCGGATTCCCAACAGACTCACAGCCTCAAATGGCCGCGGCACTCTCAATTGCGCGTGGTGTAAGCACGGTTGAAGAGAGCGTGTTTCAGGCGAGATTCCTTTACGCGCAGGAATTGAATCGTATGGGAGCTGACATACAGATTTCGCGGGATGTTGCAATTATACGTGGCGTTGACGGCCTTCAAGGAGCGAGCGTTAAAGCTACAGATTTGCGGGCAGGGGCAGCATTGATTATCGCGGGACTTGCGGCAAAAGGTGAAACGAGGGTTGAAGACATGATACACGTCTGGCGCGGATATGAGGCGATTGACCAGAAATTAAGCGGGTTAGGCGCGAGGGTTGAGCTTCTTTAGGGCGTGAACTGAATGGGCTTGTCTGACATTGAGGTTACTGCGTTTGTTGGCCCGGCGGGAACTGGCAAAAGCCACAGAGCTACACACATAGCCCGGCAAAATGGAATCGATGTGATAATTGATGACGGACTCGTAATCTCACATGGCCGGATATTAGCCGGGAGAAGCGCGAAATCCGAAATCAATCGCCTTCGTGCAATCAAACGCGCCATATTTGAATACCCCGACCACAGAGACGAAGTTATTTCCCGCCTCAAACGCGAATCCCCCCCAAAGCTCATGATACTTGCCACATCTGATAGCATGGCGGAGAAAATCACCAGCCGTCTCGGACTAAATCCCCCCGCAAAAATCATTCACATTCAAGACGTTTCAAGCCCAGAGGAAATTGAAGCGGCATTACGTGAACGCAGAGACAAGAAACTTCACGTTGTTCCAGCGGCAAAAGCACAGATTCAGCACAATTTTGCGGGAAAACTCGTGAGCCAAATACGCGGACTGTTCAAGGGTAGGGACAAAAACGAGGAACGCAATACAATCGTCAAACCACTGTTCAGCTTCAACGGAAAAGTAACAATAGGCTCTGACGCGATATTAGAGATGAGCCGCAAACTGTTAGAGCTTCGCGGACATGTGCGGAAAATACGAAGCATTGACATTGAGACCGATGACGACAAAATATCATTAAGCGCGTCAATAGATCTCAATCTCGGAGGAAGAAGCGCCCTTGCAATAGCAAAAACCCTTCAGCGTAAGGTAAGAATGGGACTGAGCTATTTCACGGGAATGGAAATTAAGCAGGTCAACATAAGAGTGAACGAAATTTTTTTGTGAGTTTTATGAGACATGAGCATAGACATAAATACAGCATGGGAAGAACTAAAGCGCAGGGTTAATGAGTGCCACAAATGCGCCCTCTGCAACAAGAGACGTAATACAGTTTTCGGAGAAGGCCCAGAATTGAATTGCCGAGTCATGATTATAGGCGAGGCTCCTGGTGTAGATGAGGACATAAATAGTCGTCCTTTTGTCGGCAAGGCTGGCCAACTCCTTACGAGCATTCTCGAAAACGGCGGTAAAATCCCCCGCGAAACCATTTACATAACCAACACCGTAAAATGCCACCCCCCAGAAAATAGAGACCCTAAGCCAGAAGAAATTTCAGCCTGCTCTGACTTCCTCGAAGCGCAATTGTTGCTTTTGCGCCCGGATATAGTCGTAACTCTCGGCAATATCCCTACACGACACCTACTCATGACATCAAAAGGGATAACGTCATTGCGGGGGCAGTGGTTTGACTGGCGCGGAATTAGGCTGTTTCCGATGTTCCATCCAAGCTATTTATTGCGGAATGATTCACGCGCTGAAGGAAGTCCAAAGCATTTAACGTGGCAGGACGTGAAAGCACTCAAGGTTGAAATCGACAAATTACCACAACAGAAAGAAGGCAATTGAACCATGACGGACAACAACAGAATCCCCAAGCACCTCGCAATAATCCTCGATGGCAATGGACGCTGGGCAAAACGCAGAAATCTCCCACGCTTAATGGGACATCGTGCAGGATTGCGCAAGCTCGAAGACATGGTGAGGCTCGTTAAGCGTGAAGGCATAAGATATTTCTCCGTGTACGCATTCTCCACAGAAAACTGGAACAGGCCAATCATGGAAGTTACCGGGCTGATGAGGCTATTCGGGTATTACCTGCGCAGGAAGGTTGATGAGGTCAAAGCAGAAGGTGCGAGAATACGTTTCTGCGGGAGAAAAGACAGACTCCCGGAAGAACTGTTGCGCCAAATGCAATGGGCTGAAGATTACACGAAGGATGAGAAAATTCTCGACTTCATACTCTGCATAAATTACGGTGGACGCGCTGAAATCCTCGATGCTGTCAACTCCCTCATAGCCTCAAATCCACAATCACCCGTAACTGAAGATGACCTCCGCAAACATTTCTACCTTCCTGATGTGCCTGACCCCGATTTAATCATACGCACAAGCGGGGAATTGCGGCTGAGTAACTTCTGGCTGTGGGAGAGCGCATACAGTGAGTATTACTTCACCGATATACACTGGCCAGATTTTGACGAGGCAGAATTGAAGAAAGCATTAGCTGATTACGCTGGGAGGGAGCGCCGTTATGGCGGGCTTAAAAGCTGACAATGAATTACGCCTGCGCACATTGAGTAGCGTGGGAATAGTGATTGTGATTTTCTTCGGAATCGATTACGGCGGACTCATATGGACTCTCATCGCAGGGATTATTGCGTTCTTGTCGCTGGCTGAATATTACCGCCTCGCCTCACGCATGAAAACCGCAAGAATATCCGCCGGAGTAGGTTACATATTCTCGCTGGCCTTCATCATTGCCGCAAAACGCGAGAACCCTCAGCCCATTGTGCTTGGGATGATTCTGGCGTTGTGTGTGTGTGCAGTATTCGCCGTTGAGGTGTTCAGGCGACAAATGACAAAGGGAACAAGCTCGGCCATGTCAAACGCTGGGGCTGTCGTTTCTGGAGTGCTGTATGTTACAGTGCCGTGGACATGCATGATTATGTTACGTGATTACTCATTCGGGAGGCAAGTCCTGTTGACGCTGTTCGTATGCACATGGGCTTGTGATGTCGGAGCGTATATAGGCGGGAAAATGTTCGGAACTGTGAAACTCTGTGAGCATGTCAGCCCGGGCAAAACTGTTCAGGGATTCATTGCGGGCATAATAGGCAGCCTCATAGCCAACGCAATATCTGCATACGTATTTGCCCTCCCTGCTTACCCGTTAATGCTGATAGGGTTCATATGCGGGATATTTGGCCAGCTTGGAGATCTAGCAGAGTCCCTCATCAAACGTGAGGCGGGCGAAAAGGATTCAGGCCATCTAATTCCCGGGCATGGTGGAATGCTTGACCGCTTCGATAGCATACTCTTTAACGGGCTTCTCACATACTTAATGCTGAGGGTGATACTGTGATTAATGTGGGCGTTATTGGCGCAACAGGGAGTGTAGGAAGCTCGGTTATGGCTGTGTGCGGGGCATGGCCGGATAAAATCAGAGTGAAAGCAATCGCCGCTAATCATCGTTCGGAAAAACTGTTTCAGCTCGCAGGAAAATTCAACGTCAGCAACGTGTACCCCTATGAGGAATACGGCCAAGAAGGACTCGAACGCATAGCACTTGACCCGGAAATAGAGCATGTAGTCTTCGCGTCATCAGGAACATCAGCGATAAAAGCCTTGTGCCTAGCTCTTGAGGCCGGGAAAAATGTATCACTCGCCAACAAAGAAAGCATAGTTGTAGCTGGGAAATGGGTTATGCCACTCGTTAAACGCCCTGACCAGTTACGACCGCTTGACAGTGAACACAATGCTATATGGCAATGCCTTCATGGCGAGGATAAATCGTTCGTTCGCAAAATATATCTCACAGCTTCGGGCGGGCCGTTCAGGAAATTCACGCGTGATGAGCTGAGGAATGTTACGCTGGAAATGGCTTTGCGCCATCCTGTGTGGGACATGGGCGCGAAAATCACAATCGACAGTGCTACCCTCATGAACAAGGGAATTGAGCTGATTGAAGCAATGTACCTTTTTGGGCTTGATGAGTCGCAGGTTGATGCGTTCATTTCGCCGGGGTCATTCGTTCACGGACTTATTGAGTTTGAGGACGGTAGCGTGAAGTTGCTTGCTGCTGAACCTGATATGAAACTTCCGGCTGCCTCGTGCCTTTTCTGGCCTGAGAGGAATTTCCCATGCCCTGAGTTTCACAGGCCGAAATACCCGCTTCATGATGTCAAATTTGAAGAGATTGACGCTGAGAGATTCCCGGCTGTGAGGATTGCCCGCGAATGCATGAGGCTCAAAGGAGGTTATCCCGCTGTGCTTGTGGGGGCTGATGAGTCTGCTGTGAGTATGTTCCTTGAGGGGAGAATAGGCTTCACGGATATTGCCGGAGTCGTGGGGAGGGTGCTAGAGTCGCGGAAATGGGATGAACCTGCGAATCTTGATGAGGCTGTTGCGCTGGTAGATGAGGGACGGCGTGAGGCTCTGAGGCTTGCAGGGAATTATTCACTGTAGCCAGTCTGCAACTATTTCATCGCTATCATTAACATCAATATCATCATGTGAAATCTTCATAAAACTCTTGATGCGTTCCCATGTTCTGAAAGTGTACTTCACAATCGGAACTGGGAAAAACATCTTGATTATGTACGAAATTTTCTCCTTAACTGATACAGTATCAAGTGTCAAGAAGCAATGTGTAAACGGTCTCTCACGTCTCAGAACATCCCGAATATATTTGTCGCTTTCTCCTAGTTTTATTGCACGTGATATTAGACTTAGCGAGCGAGAAGCATGATATTTTTTCAGTGCCTCCCTTATTGCGGGAGTGTTTTTGGGATTATTTATCATGAGCGTGTAGAGGTTTTCTCTGTTTGATTTTCGTTGTGGGAGTGGGGTTGACATTGCGCTTCCGGGCCTTTTCAGGTAGTTCAATAGTGGCCTGCTGAAAAATGCTGTTCCATTCATACAAACCAGATAACTGAACACGAATAATTGATCTTCGCCGTAATGAATGCCCTCGTGAAAACTGATATTGTTCTCATCGATTACATCACGCCTAAAAATCTTGGGATAAAAATTAAGCATCATGAACTTGATTGAAGCATAAAGAGTTCCTTCAACGTCAAATAGTCTTGTCGGCAAAACCTCTCTATAGGGTTTTCTGCGTAGTATACCGTTGTTCTTTGCGTCAAAGTATGCTTTGAAAACATCCGCCGCTATCATCATGTCGGGATGCCACAACTGTTCGGAGAGCAGAAACTCCACAGCATTCTCCTCAAGCCAGTCATCGGAGTCAAGAAACATCAAGTACTCCCCATGTGCCTCACGCATTCCGTGATTCCTAGCGACTGAGACTCCTGCGTTCGTCTGATGGTATACCCTCACTCGTGAGTCTCTCTCAGCGTATGACAGCGCGACTCTCAATGTGTCATCCGTTGAGCCGTCATCTATCACGATTGCTTCAATGTTGGAGTGAGTCTGCCTGAGTGATGATTCTATTGCGCGGTGAATGTATGAGGCTGTGTTGTAGGCGGGAATGATTATTGATACGAGCGGCAATATATGATTGCGTCCTTTCCGGGTGATTTGGCCGTGATTATATCATGCATACTTTGTGCCTCTTTCATTTGCCCCCAAAAAAAATCCCCCCAAGCCTTAAAGCCCGGGGGAATATCTCTCACCTAATACGCCAGCTTGTAGATCTCTAGTACGTCTTCCGGCTCAAGCTCCTTCAATACGCCATAAGGAAGCAACTTACACGCATTATCCGCAAGACGCTCTATATCATTTTCCTTCACGCCTAATTCACGCAAAGTTGTGGGGGCTTTTATGTCCCTGAAGAAATCTTCAAGAGCCTCGATAGCCTCAAGAGCTTTTTCCTCGTCTGACCCGTCGAAAATGTCAAACACTTCCTCGCCAAGCCTCGCAAAAGGTACAGGATTATCCTCATACAGATAACGCGACCACGCCGGGAAAATCACCGACAACGTAGCCCCATGAGCTGCCCCAAAAAGAAGGCTGATTGAATGCCCAAGTTTATGGGAGGAGAAATCACCCCTAGGATTGCGCCCTATTGACAGAAATCCAGAATGAGCCATTGCACCGGCCAATGCGTAATCTGCGCGAAGGTCATAATCTTTTGGGTTCTCGATAAGCTCAGGGATAACGTTCATCATCGTGCGTATGAGTGCGTAGCTCTGGCTGTCAACAAGCTCGCATTCCTCGTTCCCATCAAGGACGCGTTCAAGTATGTGCGCTATTATGTCGACTCCGCCGTAAATCGTCTGCTTTTCCGGCAACGTGAACTGAAATGACGGGTCAATCACAGAGACTCGCGGGTAAATCGCCGGGCCACTCATTGAGATTTTGTCTTCGGTCTCAGGGTTGGTGATTACGGATATGTTATTGACCTCGCTTGATGATGCTGAAGCCGTAAGTATTCCGTAAATCGGGAGGGCTTTCGTCATTTTGGCCTTCCCGCTGTAGAAGTCCCACACATCGCCGGAATATAGCGAACCTGCCGCGATTGCCTTTGCCGTGTCGAAAACGCTCCCGCCTCCAACAGGCATTATTGCGTCAATTCCGCCCGCCTTAACGCGCTGGATACCTTCGCGGACTTTTCCCACGAGGGGATTCGATTTCACATCGTTGACCTCTGAGAATGATATTCCAGCAGAGTTGAGCATCTCCGTAGCCTGTGCATATGCTCCACTCTTGAATGTTCCTTTGCCGCCGAAAACGAGAAGGACTCCTTTAATGCCGTCAGCTTTGAGTCTTGGCGCGAGTTCCTTTACTGTGTCTTTTCCGAAAATTAATTCTGTGGGGTTGTGCCACGTGAAATTTTGCATGTCATTATCACCTTGTTTACTTGTTGTTGCGTCATTTGTCCCTGTAATGCGAACCACATTTACGCTTAAAGGTTCTGGATGTCCCTCGCAATTATAGCCGTTGCGGTCTATATCTTTCAGGTTTGCGCATTATTCCGCCTCTATAAGCTCATGCTCCGTGCCTTTTCTGGCGTTTAGCTGGGTTATGGATTTGTTCAAACGTTCCATGTTTGCCGTGCTGTAAAACGGATCTTCAAGGGCATCTTTCATGCTGTCATCAAGTGTAATTGTTACAGTCGCCATTGCTTTACCGCCTTCATGCGCAGTATCTCATCATGCCGGACAGAAATCTTAATCCATATCCCCGCCCGGCATAAGGTCAAATCCCCCTAAAAGTTAAAGTACTTTTTCGCGTTCCCGTAGCTTATGCCGCTTACAATCCCTCTCAATGTCTCCATATCATCAGGGAAGAATCCATCACGTACCCATTCCCCCATGAGCCTGCACAGTATGCGCCTGAAATACTCATGGCGAGGGTAGCTGAGGAAGCTCCTACTGTCAGTCAGCATTCCGATGAAGCCAGGAAGATAGCCCAAGCTCGCAAGTGATCTCATATGCGCGGTCATGCCGTCAAAATGATCTTGGAACCACCACGCTGAACCGTGCTGAATCTTCGACACTCCGGGAATGTCATCATCCTGGAAGCATCCGCATACGGTGTCAATTGCTGAGTTGTCGTTACCGTCAAGGCTGTAGAGTATTGTCTTGGGGAGGCTGCCTGTGCGCTGAAGCTCGCCGAGAAATTCTGCCGTCTCTGCGCTTGAAGCTGTGTTGTTGATGCAGTCATATCCTGTGTCAGGGCCAAGACGCTCAAACATCGGTATGTTGTTGTCCCTCCTGCAACCGTAATGTATCTGCATTACCCATCCTCTTACGGTGTATTCATGCGCAACAAACATCATAAACGCCGTCTTGAATTTGTCCTGAGCTGATTCATCCGGGATATTTCCGTTCATCCTTGAGGCAAATATAGCTTCGAGTTCCTGCTCTGAGGCTAGAGCGCATTTGACGGTGTTCAAAGCATGGTCGCTAAGTTTGCAACCTCTTGACGCAAAGAAGTCCATACGCTTTGAGAGTGCTGCTTTGAGGTCAGCGAATGTTGCAATCTTCACACCTGAGACTTCTGACAGTTGCGCAAGATATTCCGGCCATGTCGGCTTCTCAATGTTCATGGCCTTGTCGGGTCTCCATGCGGGCAATACGCGAGTCTTGAAGCTGTCATCACTTGCGATTTTTGCGTGCCATTCAAGCGAGTCGATTGGGTCATCAGTCGTGCAGATTGTCTCAACGTTGCTCATTCCGATTAGGCCACGCACACCAAATTCCGGGCGGTGAAGCGTATCGTTGCAGAGCTTCCAGACTTCTTCGGCTGTCTTTGCGTTCAAGACTCCCTGATAGCCGAAATACCTGCGTAATTCCAGGTGGCTCCAGTGGTAGAGGGGATTCCCTATTGCGCGTCCAACAACCTCAGCCCACTTCATGAATTTGTCGTGAGGGTCAGCATCCCCCGTGATGAATCTCTCGTTGACCCCTGCGCACCTCATCAGCCGCCACTTGTAGTGATCTCCGCCGAGCCAGACTTGTGTGATGCTGTCATAGTGGAGATCCTCCCAGATCTCTTTGGGGCTTATGTGGCAGTGGTAATCGATGATGGGGCAATGTGAGGCTGTTTCGTGGAAGAGTGTTTTTGCTGTGTCTGTGTTGAGAAGAAAATCTTTGTCCAAAAATGACATTGCGATAAATCCTCCTTAATGTTATTTATCCCTGTAGTGTGTACCGCACTGTGCAATCTCTATAGCTCCGTCTTGAAGCCTGAACACAATGCGGTGTTTGTTGCCTGTGCGCATATTCGAAAGTATGCCGGGTGTATTTTGCGCATTAATCCGCCTCTATGAGTTTATGTTCCGTGCCTTTTCCTGCATTAAGCTGGGCGACAGATTTCTTCAGGCGTTCCATATTTGCCGGGCTGTAAAACGGATCTGTAGAAGCATCGCAATCTTCAAGCGTGAATGTTAAAGCAACCATATTACAATGTCGCGCCAGTCTTGAATATCGCCATACCCTGAAAGCCGTTAATCTCGTTGCGAGTCTTTTCACCACTTGCGACTCTCAACACGAAGTCAAACAGCTCACGAGCCTTCTCCGGGATTGTTCCTCCATCAACGAGAGTCCCTGCGTTGAAGTCTATCCAGTTGGCTTTGTGTGAGGCAAGATTAGAGTTGCTCGAAATCTTCACCGTAGGAACAGGACAGCCAAAAGGAGTCCCGCGCCCCGTTGAGAACAGCACAATCTGAGCCCCTGCCGCCGCAAGAGCTGTCGAGGCTACAAGGTCATTGCCGGGTGCTGAAAGAAGGTTAAGCCCCTGCACCGTAACTTTCTCCGAATATGCGAGAACGTCATTCACGGGAGCTGTTCCGCTTTTCTGTGTGCAACCTAACGCTTTGTCCTCAAGGGTAGTTATTCCGCCTGCTTTGTTGCCGGGTGAGGGGTTCTCGAATACTGGAAGCCCAAATGACGCGTAATAGTTCTTGAAGCCGTTGATGAGGTTCACCGTTTTGTTGTAGGTCGCTTCATCCTTGCACCTGTTCATGAGAATAGTCTCAGCACCAAACATTTCAGGGACTTCCGTCAAAATCGTGCTGCCTCCCTGCGAAATGAGCAAGTCAGAGAAGCCTCCGATTGTGGGATTCGCCGTTATCCCTGAGAGTCCATCACTGCCACCGCATTTTAGGCCGACAATCAGCTTTGACGTTGGGCAGGGTTCGCGCTTGTCATGGCTCATGAGTTCAGCAAGCTCACGGAGAATCTTCATGCCTTCTTCGTGTTCGTTCTCCGCGTCCTGTGATATGAGGAATCTAATGCGTTCCGTGTCAAATTCACCCATGTAGGGCTTTATCGTGTCAATTCCGCTATTCTCACAGCCAAGTCCGAGCATGAGTACTCCGCCTGCATTGGGATGTGTTGCAATATCGGCGAGAACTTTGCGCGTATTCTCTTGGTCATCTGCCATCTGTGAACAGCCGTAAGGATGTGTGAACGCCCTGACATTCTCAACGCTTCCTCCGATGAGGCTTCTTGCTTCACGCTCAAGGGACACGGCAATATCATTCACGCAACCTACAGTAGGAATGATCCATAACTCATTGCGTACACCTGCCCTGCCGTTTTTGCGGGAATATCCGCTGAATATTTCGGGAGTGTTTGATGTGATCGACGGGTGAGTCGGATGGTACTCGTAATCGTGTGCGCCAGCCAAAAGCGTGTGAGTGTTCTGCGTGTGAACGTGATAGCCTTCTGGAATGTCTGAGAGTGCTGAACCTATTGGGAAGCCGTATTTTATGATGGGACTCCCTTTCTTGATGTCGTGAAGGGCTATTTTGTGGCCCATGGGGATGTCTTCGCAGACTTTCATATCAACGCCCGCGCCCGTAACTGTGATGATTTCGCCCGCGCTTATTGGACGCAAAGCTACAGCTACAGAATCGGACTCGTTTATGCGAATCAGATCGTTCATTTTGTGATTTCCCCCTGAAAATTTTGGATGAGTTAATTATACAGTCATTATGCGGAATAATCGCGTTTTGTTTTCCCCGCATGAACTGCCTCACCTACTCCGCAAAAATTCTTCATGACCTGCCACGCTTCAATGTCATAAATCCTGCATGAGGAAGCCCCGTTATTCTCATGGATTCAAGAATGAACATGATACAATGACAGGCACGAAATCCCGCAAAGGAGGAAGAATCTTTCCATGTACAAACCAGTGCTTGCGAACAAAGAAACATACTGGCTGGGCGTGAATGACCATGAAACAGACCTATTCGAGTCCCTCTGGCCATTACCACAGGGAGTCGCATACAACGCTTACGCCGTAATAGGAACGACAGCAACAGCCGCGATTGACACGGTGAAAGGCCCATACCTTGATGACTATGTCGGCAAACTTACAGCCGCGCTTGGACACAGGACGCTGAACTACCTTGTTGTGAATCACATGGAGCCTGACCACGCTGGATTGATAGCACAGCTCAAAGCTATATGGCCTTCGCTGAAATTCATCGGGAACGCAAAAACTCTCCCCATGCTCAAAGGCTATCACGGAATCACTGAGGACGTTATCACGGTGAAGGATGGTGATACGTTAGATCTTGGCGGCCATGTGCTGAGGTTCTTTACCGTGCCTATGCTGCATTGGCCTGAAAGCATGGTTACGTTTGACACAACAACGGGCGTATTGTTCTCGAACGATTCATTCGGCGGATTCGGTGCGCATGAGGGCGGAATATTCGATGACGAAAAGAACCCGGCTCGCTGGCAGGACGAAATGCTGAGATATTATGCCTGCATCGTGGGAAAATACTCAAACATTGTGCAGGTTGCGTTGAAGAAACTCGGCGGTCTCCCAATAACCAACATATTCCCATCTCACGGAACACTCTTCAGGAAGGACATAAAGCAGGTAATCTCCCTCTATGACAAGTGGAGCAAGCATGAAGGCGACAAAGGAGCGGTTGTAGTTTACGGCTCAATGTATGGTAACACGAGGAAGATGGCTGAAGCTGTTTGCTCTGGGCTTGCTGAAGCGAAAATTCAAGACGTGAGGTTGTATGACGTATCACGCACAGACCCTTCATATATTTTGCGCGACATATGGAGGTTCAAGGCGTTTGCGCTCATGGCCTGCACGTATAACACTCTGCTATTTCCGCCTATGGAAGCTCTTTGCTCAAAGCTCCTCAGCCGTATGCCAAAGAACAAAGTACTCGGACTCGCAGGAAGCTACACATGGAGTAAGGGAGCGTTGACGGCTCTCAAAGATTACGCGGAGAAGAGCAAACTCGAAGTTATCGGCCCTGAAGTTGAAGTATACACATCCCCAACGCCTGAAGACCTTGCGCAGTTGTGCGAGATGGGGAAAAATCTCGGTGAAGCGATTTCATGAGTGAGTATGTTACGAGGCCGAAGCGCGAAAATGAGCTTTGGTTGACCGAGTACAGCACCGACAACTTGAAGCTCTCAATGCGCGTCAAGGATCTCATTCACACGGAGAAAACACCCTATCAGGAATTACTGATTGCTGACACATACGAATATGGCCGGACTCTTATGCTTGACGGGGCGTATCAGCTTACGGAGCGCGATGAGTTCACGTATTCCGAGATGATGTCGCATATTCCTTTGTGCGCACACCCTGACCCCAAGAACGTTATGATTGTAGGAGGCGGGGACGGGGCAATAATGCGTGAAGTCCTGAAGCATTCGTGCGTGAGGAAATGCACACTCATAGACATAGACGAGAGAGTCATAGAGTCCTCGAAAAAGTTTATGCCGTTCGCGGGATGTTCATTCAGTGATTCGAGGGCTGATGTGAAATGTATGGACGCTATGAAGTATATCCGTGAGACTGATGAACGCTATGATGTCGTAATCATTGACAGCACAGACCCTGTAGATTTTGCGGCGGGGTTGTTTCAGGCAGGATTCTATGAGGACGTGAAGCGGGTCATGACGGACTCGGCCATGTTGACGGAATTAACCGAGTCGCCATTCACTGACACTGATTTGATGACTCAGGCGATTCGGGAGATGCGCAAAGTGTTTCCGTGCGTGAAAATGTATTGGGGAGTTGTGCCTACGTACCCTTCTGGGATGTGGACATACGGACTTGCCTCAATGCGTGAGAGTTCATGCGAGCCTGTGAGGAGTGTTGCGCCAACAAGGTATTACACGAATGATATTCACCGGGCAAGTTTCATTTTGCCGCCATTTTTGGAGGAGTTAATACGGTGAAAGAAATCCCCCCTTGCTTTTCACGGCTTGGGGGAAATTTTTTGCCTTCCTTCAACGCGTTAAGCTCCCTCAAATATGCGTCAACCACAATGTGCCTGTCAAACTCATTCTCCATTTTTCGCCGTCCACGAATACCCATCATTTTGCGCTCATCATTCGTCAGTGCAATGAACCTCTCTATTTTGTCGGCAAGGTCTCTACTGTTTCTCGGCTCAATGAGGAATCCCGTTAAGCCATCATCAACAGCATCAGAACAGCCCGGGTGATTTGTGGTGATTATGGGTCTAGCGCATGAAGCCGCCTCAAGCAGTGAGTTCGATACGCCTTCAGGATGGTAGCTCGGCAATATAACGCAATGGCACATCCTGTAATATTCTCGCATGTCGTCCACTAAGTCATGATAAACCAAAATTCCACGCTCTGACTCAGCTTTTATCACTCGCCTGTAAAAGTCTGCTTTTGCGTCATCCTCGAAATATCCGCATATATGGAACTCCGTGAATGGGTATTTTTGCTTGATGAAGTGTGCCGCGTCAATGTATTGCTCTATTCCTTTTGCGGTCATTATGCGTGAGTTGAATAAAAAACGCAGGGGGGATTCAGGCGGGTAATCAAACGGGGGATATTTGTCCAAGTTTACGCCTGAACCGGGAATGATTATGCCCTTCTTGAACTTTATCCCATGCCCGGCAAAAAAATCTCTGTCATGAGGATTCTGGAAGAATATTGCCTCAGCTTTTCGGACTGCAAGTTTGTAGAGCTGTATCAATATTTTCTGCACGATTCCTTTTTCGTCGAGTCCTTTTCCGATTCCTGTGATATTCGGGAAAAACGGAATGTTGAGCATCCTCGCGGCAATTCCTCCCCAAACATCACACTTCACAGTATATGCCAGTACAGCATCAGGCTTCTCACGGCGCATTAGAGTGTAATACCTCCGCAAAAGCCCAAGCTCCTGCGTGATTCTGGCTGTCCTTCTGCTTATGGGAATCTCAACGAACCTGCAATGATATTTTCCAGTGGCCTCTTCACCATAACCCATCATACCATTTGAGAATGATGTGATTACTTCATGGCCTTCACTGACGAGAGCTTCTACAATTTCGCTTCTATGCTTGAATATCGCCTGATATGTATTGCCGAGCATTAGTATCTTCAACCATTATTCACCCGGCAATAAAAATAGCAGGTCTCACGTTTTGCCGCAAGACCCGCCCACTAATCACTACACACTAGCCACTACATACTATCTTTTACCTTGAGCCTAAATGTTTGCGGAAAAATTCCTCTAATGCCCGGTAAAAGTCAAACCTGTTCTCCTCATTGTGAAATCCGTGGCCTTCATTGTCCTTCACCATGTACACAACATCTTTTCCGGCCTTTCTCACAGCCTCGACAATCTGATCTGACTCTGCCTTGTTGACTCTCACGTCATTAGCTCCTTGCGCCACGAGAAGCGGTATCCTGATATTTTCAGCGTGGAAAACTGGCGAGACTGCCTCAAGTAGAGCTTTGTCCGCTGACGGATCGCCTATCATTTCATGCTCCATTTCGATAAACGGTTTCCAGTATGGCGGAATGCTCTCAAGCAACGTGAATATGTTGGAAGGCCCGACATAGCTCACTGCGCAGGCGTAAAGGTCAGGCGTGAAAGTTGCTCCCGCTAAAGCCGCGTAACCTCCATAGCTCCCGCCGTAAATCGCCAGCCTTGATTTGTCCGCAATTCCCTGTTCAACCGCCCATAATACGCCGTCAGTAACATCATCCTGCATCTTACGCCCCCATTGCTTGAAGCCTGCCTCCCAGAATGCTCTACCATAGCCAGTTGACCCACGGAAGTTTACCTGCAAAACAGCGATTCCCCTGTTGGCGAGGAATTGTGCCTCAGAGTCAAAGCCCCATCCATCACGTGCGCTAGGGCCTCCGTGAGGAATCACGACTAACGGCAAGTCATGCGAGTCTATCCCGGTGGGGAGGGTTATATATCCGTGAATCGTCAGGCCATCACGGGCTGTGTAAGTTATTGGGGTCATTGGGGACATTTGCTCAGGCTTTATCCACGTGGACAAATCCGCCAGCTTTGAGATTGAGTTGTCCTTACGGTCAAAGAGATAATACGCGCCCCGTGTCCTATCACTGTATGTGCGAACGATAACGCGCCTCTCGTCATCGTCCATGTCTGACACAACAGCTTCAAGTCCCGGGAAAAACTCATCAATAGATTTCTGCAATTCCTCCCTGTCAGAGTCAAAGAACTTGTAATGCCGCTTATCTGTCGTGTATGTAACACCCGTTATGACCTTGCGTTTCTTGGAGTGCAAGAGGCTTCCAACGTCAACTTCATCATGGCCGAAAACGAAATCAAGCGTTGTATTTGCTTCCGGGTCAAACGTGTATATTACGGCTTTGTCGGAACTGAGGTTGCTGGCGACATACATCAATTTGTTGTCATACGCGAAAATTATCGGGGAAAATGTCTCCTTGAAGTTTGTCGTAATGAGAGTCCTGAAGCTGTCATTCTCCGTCGTCCTGTACAGAAAACTTGTGTTTACCCCGTCAGTTGTGAAAGCCACGCGTAATTTTCCGTCATGGTCTGTCATCCATCCTGTAATGTTGCCGGGGTTGTCGCCGACAAGCTCAAGCTCTCCTGTCTCAATGTTACAGCGGTAAACGTCAAAGATTTCTGGGTTGCGGTGATTCATGTCTATCAACATGTGAATGGGATCATCTTCAAGGTCATCAACGATTCCCGCCCTAACCTTGTCGAACGGAGTCAAGTCTCTATGCCCTGAGCCTTTTATGTCTGTGATATACACATGGAAATTTTCATCCCCGCCAACATCTTGGGCATAAACGATTTTGTCATTACCCTTCCAGAAATACCCGGCAATGTCGCGTTCAGTTGCTGAGGTGATTCGCTTTTCGTCCCCTGTGGCAATGTCGCGGACGTAGATATTCATTCTGTGTTCCCATGGGCGCATGAAGGCGAGTCGTGTTCCGTCAGGCGAGATTGAGAATCCTGCGCTGTTGGGGTTGCGGAAAAAGTCTTCCATCGGCAAAAGAGGGGGCATTGCGGCAAAAGCACAGGCGCATGGCATTGCAACGAACAACGCCAGAAGGACAAATAGTATTCTCACGGTAAGGATCTCCCTTCACTGAAATTTGTATGTGATTTTAGCACGGCCAATATTAACAGGCTCATTGCTTGTGTGATAATAAAATATCATAATGAATTTCAGTAGGAGGCGTATAAATTGCAAAATAATATCTCAGTATATCCCGTGAACATTTCCGGCCATGACGACATGAAGAGACTCTGCGCGAAAATAGGTACAGACCCCGGAGCACTTCCATACCTCACACCAAAAGCGAATATCCTTCACATTTACGCAGGGCATATAGATTACAGGGCGGCAGGCTTCCTGAAGCAAGAGATGCTTGCAAGGGGCGGTGATGTTGCTGTGGCAAAACATGTCATTGACGGCAAAACGGATTACAGCGACATTCTGATTATGGGCAATCCCTCACAGCTGAGAAGCCTCACGGAGAAGATGAAGGCCATGAATATTTGGGGGATAAAGGAATTGCGCGAGGAATTATGCGAGGCATTGAGGAACGTAAACATACACAAATGGGAAATGACCTCACCAGCTGGGCATAAAATCATTCTTGACGCACACACAAAGCTGATGGGTATAATCAACCTCACTCCCGACTCGTTTTACCCTGACAGCAGGACGGACGAAGCCGGAATAATCGAATGCGCTGGGAGATTCCTGAATGAGGGAGCGTATATCCTTGACGTTGGAGCGGAGTCGACGAGGCCGGGAGCTTCTCCAGTTTCAGCAAGTGAGGAGGCCGGGAGGCTCATTCCTGCTTTGAGGGCGTTACGGCGTGAATTTCCTGACGCGTTAATCTCGGTTGACACGTACAAGGCTGAAATCGCGAGGCTTGCATGTGATGAGGGAGCTGACATCATAAACGACATAAGCGGCTTCGGCTTCGATTCCGACATGGCCGGGATTGTAGCGGGACTCAATGTGCCTTACGTACTCTCACACATCAAAGGGACTCCAAAAGACATGGCCGACTCAGAGCCGTATTCTGACATACTCGGCGAAATGAACGCGTATTTTTCCGGGAAGATTCATGAGCTTGAACGCGCTGGGCTTAAACGTGAGAACATCATCATAGATCCGGGACTAGGTTTCGGGAAAAACTCAGGGGATAATTTCGCGGTATTGAGGGATATTGAGAGCCTGACAGTTTTCGGGAGGCCGTTAATGATTGGGCATTCCCGCAAGAGGTTCACGGGGAAGACTCTCGCGGGGACTCTAGGGGTTACGGCGTTGATGGCGGGAAGGGTGAGTCTTATGCGCGTTCATGACGTGGGGGAGAATATGCGGGCTTTGAGGGTTGCTGAGGGTGTGAAGTCATCTGCACTGTGATAATTTCCGCTTCATATGGTGAACTGTATGTATGATGATATATTTCACTGACCTCATCGGGAGTATGTCGTAAACAAGTTTCTTTGCGAACCTGCGTAAGGTATTTTCTGGTTTGCGGGCTGGGGAAGAACGTTTGCGCTGTTTTTCGGCTGCATCAATTATGCTGTCTATGATGTCTTCAGGCTGAGCATTTTCCCCCCATGCGGAACGCAGGTATAGTTTCCAGTAGAGTCGCTCAGACGGGAAGCCCCTTATGGAGGCCCAAGGCTTACCGCTGTACATGTGAAGCATACAGCCTTGAGTGTCAGAGGAAATATTTTGCTGGTTAAACTTGGTGTCCAACAGGCATATATCACCCGCAAAGATTGAATTTACTGCGTCTTGGTCGGTACAAGGGGCGAGATTACCCATATCAATAATCCATTTCATTGCGACATCCGAGAAGCTGACTTTTTCCCGTATACGTTCCAAGTCTATAACCATAACTCCAGCATTGATATATTCATCAGGAGGAATTCCTTTGAGCAGGGCATCCATTCTGTTACGGTAAAAGCTATCGTAATATTTCATAGCTACCATGTCCAAAACGCCCGCGAAGGTTTTTCCTTTCATGTCAATTTCCCACAGCTCTTTTATATCCAGACTGACAAGCACATCACAGTCTAGCCATATAACTTTTTTGATTCCGTCCAGCATGTCAGGAAGAAACAGCCTGTACAAAGTGCCTATAGAATAATGGCCTGTTGCCTGTCTCAAAGCCTCAAGGCTTCCCGCGTATTTCTTCATGCATTCCGTAACATCGTAAAATTCAACTGTCTGTGAATATTTTTCCGCTGTACGCAGGAACTTCCTTCTGTTGTCATCTGTGAGTGTGTCATCATGGAGAATATGAACGGTAACTTTGCTGTGTGTGTTCTCGAATATCGAGGTCATTACGACTCCCGCGTGCTGTGAATACATCCCTGATGGATCATATACACATAGTGCTACGTGGATTGTGTCATCTGATTTTGGGCATGAGTCTAGGCGTTGGGCGTTGGGCGTTGGGCGTTGGGCGATTGTACTGTCTTTACCCGTCAATGTCAATCTCTCCTTTCATGGATTGTTGCATTGTATTATAGCAAAATCATCATCCCCCTCAAACCATGCTAAAATTACACGTTCAGACAATACAATTCAGACAGGAGGCTCAAAATTTTTTATGCCTGACGAAATCACAAATACCACACCCAATAACCCCGAAGCCCAATCAGACAACCAAGAGCGCATACTGACGCTTCCCCTTGTTGGCGAAATAAAAACGAGCTACCTCAATTACGCAATGAGCGTCATTGTAGGAAGGGCATTACCAGACGCGAGGGACGGCCTCAAACCTGTTCAACGCAGAGTGCTTTACGCTATGTCGGAATTAGGACTCAAGCACAACACCGCCTACAAGAAATCAGCCAGGATTGTCGGTGAAACGATGGGTAAATACCACCCTCACGGCGACACGGCGATATATGACACTATGGTGAGGCTTGCGCAGAACTGGAATTTGCGCTACACGCTCGTTGACGGTCAGGGCAACTTCGGATCAGTTGACGGCGACAGCCCCGCAGCCATGCGTTACACGGAAGCCAGACTCAGCCGTGCGGGAGAACTCATGCTCGCGAACCTCGACGAAGACACAGTAGAATGGGGACAGAACTTTGACGAATCACTCAAAGAACCTCTAACGCTCCCTTCAGTATTGCCGAATTTGCTCGTGAACGGCTCAACGGGTATAGCTGTAGGTATGGCAACGAACATGCCACCTCACAATTTGCGCGAGGTCGTCAACGTATTCTGCTGGCTCATCGACAACAACATAGAGCCTGAAGACGCTGAACTTGCTGACATAATGCGCATAATGCCCGGGCCAGATTTCCCGACTGGAGGAGAAATTCTAGGGCGTTCAGGAATCCTTGAGGCATATACCACAGGTCGCGGGAAAATCACTGTACGCGGGAAAATGCACGTTGAAGAGTCAAAGCGTGGCAAGCAAAGCATAGTCATCACGGAGATACCTTACAGCGTCAACAAAACCATAATGCTTGAAGCTATGGTGCAGGCTGTGCAGGATAAAGAAATAGAAGGCGTTTCGGAAATGCGCGACGAGTCAGACCGCGATGGCTTGAGAATAGTTGTTGACCTTTCACGCGATGCAGACCCGGAACTCATCATGCGTCAGCTATATCGACATACCTCGCTTCAATCAACATTCGGCGTGATAAATCTTGCACTCGTCGACCAACACCCCGAAATACTCGGCATAAAGCAGCTTCTCGCGATATTCCTCAACTACAGGCGCGAGGTTGTCAGACGCAGGACAGAATACCGTCTCAAGCAGGCACAATCACGCGAACACATCATAGAGGGACTCAAGAAAGCTCTGACTCATATTGAGCAGGTAATACGCACAATACGTTCAACTGACAGCGCAACGGACGCAAAAGCCAGCCTTCAATCCGTATTGGGATTCTCTGAGGCACAAGCACAGGCAATACTTGACATGAGGCTTCAGAGGTTGACGGGGCTTGAGCGGAATAAACTCGATGAGGAACAGCAGAAACTTCTTGCCGACATTGACACATACAACGGGATATTAGGCGACAAACACACGCTTGACGGAGTCATACGTGCAGAGCTTGTTGACCTTGCCGGGAGATTCGGCGATGAAAGACGCACTGTTATTGTTGATGACGTTGAAGAGTCAGCTGACGAAGATTTAATCCCGGAGGAGGATATTATCATTACCCTCTCGAAGGATGGCCTCATAAAGCGTCAGCCTCTTACGGTATACAGGCTTCAGGCTACAGGCGGAAAAGGCAAGCGCGGAGCTACCATTCAGGAAGACGACAGCATAGAGATGCTCTGCGTAACTCATACTCACAGGGAGATATATTTCTTCACGAACAAAGGCCGTATCATGTGCCTTAAAGGGTATGAGATTCCTGAAACGAAATCAGGCAAGGGGAAGCCCGTATCACGTTACCTGCCATTGAACGCGGCTGAAGGTGAAAGAATCGTGAACATTGCCGGGGATGGCATAAAGAGGTTCAATTACGCATTCTTCATCACTAGGAAGGGTATAGCCAAGCGAATCCCGTTTGACGAACTCGAATACACCAACCGTGCAAAACGTATCATGAAGCTCGATGATGGGGACGAAATAGCGCAGGTTAGACTCACTACAGGCAAGAATGATTTGCTCATAGTTACGCGCAACGGATTAGCATTGAGAGTCCCTGAGACAGAGTTCCGCCCCCTGAAACGCACAGCAAGAGGAGTCATAGCCTTAACGCTCAAAGGGAATGACCGCGTATTGAGCTGTGATGTAGTTGATGACAAGCGCACAATCCTAGCCATAAGCGAAATGGGTATAGGGAAACGCGTAGAGTTCGCCTCATTCATGCCTCATCACAGGAATACGGGCGGAGTTTGCCTCATGGAGCTTACCGAGAGAACTGGCAGACTCTCAGGAAGCCTCGCCGTTAAAGACTCCGATGAAGTTCTAGCGATTTCCTCAAGGGGCAGAATGATTCGGATTCCCGTTGAAGGCATCACCGTAATGAAGCGTCATTCTGTGGGGAATATCATACTCAGGCTCGATGAGGGCGACTCATTAGCAGATTGCAGCGTGATTCGCACTGAGGATGACGAAAGCGATGACACAACCGCGCCTATTCCGTTTGATGATGGTGAAACGAATGAAGATGAGAATAGCTAGGGACGGAATCCCCGCCGTAACATTCTTAGCACTCTGCACAGGGGCATTTGCGTTTTTGTCGTGGATTCCCGCCGTGATAATGGGGCTGTTATTGTGCCTCGTAATATGGTTTTTCCGCGACCCTGAACGCGTTACTGACTACAAGGACGGCTGTTTTTATTCCCCTGCTGACGGACAAATAGTAGAGATTTCAGAGTGCGACCACAAATTTGCAGGCCATGCCGTGAAGGTAGGAATCTTCATGAACATATTTAGCGTCCACGTAAACCGCGCTCCTTGTGCCGGAAGAGTCGACTACCTCGAATATATCCCCGGCAAAAAGATAGCTGCATTTTCCCCAAAAGCCTCAGAGATAAACGAGCGTAATTTTGTGGGAATGTCAACGCAATGGGGAGCTGTCATGATGGTACAGATTGCTGGGCTTGTGGCACGGCGTATTGTGTGCAGGCTGAAGCGTGGAGATGTTCTTGACGCTGGCCAGCGTTATGGGATGATAAAGCTAGGCTCAAGGGTTGATTTGTACATGCCGTGTGATACAGTAATTCGCGTGAAGCCCGGCGACAAGGTGAAGGCCGGAATATCGTTGATAGGAGTGATCAAAGTTTGAGGAATTTTTTGCGCATACGGAGAATAATGGGGAGGAAAGGCAAAAGCCCTATGGAAATCAAGCACATACTGCCCAACATGGTAACGAGTGGTAATTTGCTCTGCGGATTGTTCTCGCTGATACTGACTCTACATGGCCGTTATGTTCCAGCGGCGTGGCTTGTGTTTTTCGCGGTAATATTTGATGGTTTTGACGGCAAAGTAGCTCGTATGCTTGGCGGAGGCTCTCAGTTTGGGCTTGAGTTCGACAGCCTCGCAGACTTGGTGAGCTTCGGAGTTGCCCCTGCGATTCTGCTGTATCAGGTTGCTTTGAGGGGATTGCATATTTCCGGGGCGGTAATAGCGAGTTTCTTCGCGCTGTGCGTTGCTCTGAGGTTGGCGCGTTTCAATGTCGTGCATGTTCCCGGACCGTTTCAGGGTCTTCCATGCCCGGCGGGAGGGCTGTTCGTGTCGTCATTCGTGATTGCGGGGGTGAATCTTCCTGCTTGGGCGATGACGTGTGTGATGGCGTTGACGGGATTCCTGATGATTTCGAGCGTTCCTTACGCTAACATGAAGAAGCTGACGAAGAAGACTGCCGACAAAGTGAAATGCCTTGCGCTGTTCTCAATGTTTGTGTTGTCGTTCGTGTTCATGAAGAGTGCCGCGCCTATGTTCCTGTTTGCGCTGTATATCGTGAGCGGGCTTGTGCGTTTTGATTGGGGGCAATGGATATTGAAGCCTGAAGCACGTGATGAGGCGTTAGAGCATAAGAATTAGCGTTTAATGTGAATGAAGAGTCCCCGTCATGATGGCGGGGATTTTTTGTTGCGTCTATTTCCGGCGGATTATGCGTATGATTTTGCGGACTGCTCTGCCCGGTATTGATGCAAGCCTGCGCCACGATCTATACAAGCGCAAGAGTTTTCCCGTTCTGCGGTCTGTGGTTGAAACGAACTCTGACTCGGCAAATTCCCTGAAATCGTCAGCTATGCTCCGTTCCTGAGTCCCTTCGCTGATTATGATGTGCTTGATGACATCGGCAGTAGCGATAATGGTCAAACATTTTCCCAGCGGATGATGAGCCACCCTCTTTGCGTAATCCTCGGCGTATATGTATATTTCCTCGTCGAAGCATGTCGCGAAAAGTTTTCTTGTGGCTGTGGAAGCGTATACGCTCTTGATGAACTTGGTATGAGCATCGGATTCAAGCGGAGGGTTGTTGTGTTCAAGGAGGGCTGAAACTTCCGGGTCTCTTGGGACGAATGAGAAATCACGGGTGGCTGGGGATATTTCCGGCTTCGGGAATGAAGCGCATATCTTCTCGGCGAATTTCAACGTGTCAGGGCTAAGCACCCTCGCTTTGATGAACGGCAACTTCAGTAGTTCAGGCGCGTAACGGGTGAAAATCGTCGCAATCAAAAGATTCTTGTCCCTGCAATTCTCGTCATCGAGTTTCAGCCGACTCAGTCCAGCGTCAGAAAGAGGACTCAGCATATATACATTATCTGGGACGTACAAAACTTCCTCTGCGCCGTGGTGATGCCGTCCGTCTGTCTCTCTCATAAAATGAGGCGCAATATCATCACTAAGCGTAGAGCCTGTTTTCTTGCATATTTCATCAAGCATGTGTGTTACTATGCGTTCCATAGAATCAGCAAGCTCTTTCTTCAACGCACGCGAAAAGAAGTTTGCTCCAGCTTTTTGGAAGTACATGAATGAGCTGTCAGCTGGGTGTACATAAGTTTTGATGCTTTCACCATGATGCCCAGTAAGGCGGAAATGCTTATACTCATACTTGTAGGAACGCCTCAGAAACTGGGTATGCCCAAGCATACGGATATAGAAATTCGTATTCATGACATCGTCAAGGCTGTAATTCAGTCTACCCCCTGTGAAGTTGTCTGCATTGTTCAGCGTGAAGCCAAAATGCTTGGCAACCTCTGAGGCAATCGCGTAATCCTCTTCAAGCGTGTATGCTTTGCCCTTGTATTCAATTGTGTGTATGTATACCTTGTTCAAATCAGCCCCCGAATTTCGGAGAAGAGCAAAAACTATCCTGCTGTCAAATCCCCCGGACAAATCCGCTTCAATGTTAGGAGTCGTCTCACAGATATTCTTGATGATGCCCGTCCATTTTGCGAACCACTCATCAAGAATCCTCATGCCCTCAGCTGAATTTAGCCTCACGGTATTTTCGCCGTAATTGATTTTCTCCGTGCTTAATGTAACGGAAGGTATATCAATCCTCACAACGACATCACGCGGAAGAAGCTCAATCTCATTGATGAATGTCTCGGAATAAGCCCTCGAACAGACTCCCATAATGAGATAGTGATTCGCGTAATCCCTATTGAGCGTGAGACGCGCTCGCCTGCTCATGTATTCCATAAGGTACAGGAATGAATTGCTCAGGACAAACTGTGCGCCATCGCGGTACACGTACAGCCTATAGCAACCGTTGAAGTCCTGCCGAATGAGTATCTCATCTCCAGCACGCTCAATGCTGACATATGTCCCAGTGCCATCAAGCCCGGCAAGAGCCTCTTGAGTTATGTTGTGTCGGTCATAGACTCCGCTCTCCTGCACAGAGAAGCCGTAGAACTTGCTTGTTACATCGCTAAGGTGTTCCGAGTCAATGATGAAGAAATTGTCTTGTGGGGAGAAAAAATTAGTGGTGTGGTGTGGTGTGGTGTGGTGT
>JAFSKY010000066.1 GCA_017448685.1 Synergistaceae bacterium | reverse complement strand
TTCCGGGATTGTGCGCTAAAACTTTATGGGGTATATGAAAAATTCGTGTGTGTTACAGAATTACGGGTGCAGGGAGCTTTTCACGTCCTTCAAGTTTGACTGTTGCAAGCGTTCTCAGGTTCAGCATGTCATGTTCAAGCGTGAATGATGGCATGTATTCCCGGACAATGTCCAAGCCGTGAAGTTTGTCGTGAGTAATTTCGGCAAAAGTGAATATCCGCCTCAATACATGATTACGAGTCGCGCCTCTGATTGTTCCAGGGTTGTCAGCTAAAACTTTTGGAGGGTCTGACGTTATGTGAATGTTTATGCGCGTGTCAATGGTGTAATCTGAATGTAATAGTGCGTTGATGAATATCTCCCTGAAAGCACGGGCGCATTTATCCGACAATTTCGCGGTCAATCTCGGCAGAACGTCATAACATGCCCGCCACAAATTAGACGCTTCAATCTCAGCATGTCCCCCGGAATAATCCAGAGTAGCGCGTACCCTCACCATATCACCAAGCATTACAGCCCCAGCGAGAGTCAGAAATTTCCCCGAAAAGACTCCGCAACGCCTCAGAATTTCATCATCCCCGCAAAACCTGAGTCCCTCATGAAGTGCCTTGACCCTTGCGCAAAATTCCCTGACACATTCCGCATCAAGTGATACGTTTTCGATTGGCGAGTCATCACGGGAAAATTCGAGAGCATCACGGGCAATGATGGACTTCACTCGCAAGCCCGATATTACGTTCACGCCTTCAACACGCCTATACACGCGGCCATTCAACACGTGAGGGCGTTTATGCCACACTAAAGGGGGAATGTATATTGCATTGGGGGATTCTGGGATATATGGCAGGTCATGAGGAATGAAACTCTCAGGGGAAAATCCCTCGCAGATTATTCGACCGCCTGAGGAGTTTGCGAAGGCACTCGCGGTTATAGGGATGTTATGAGCGTCATCCCTGCTGAAAATTTCTGTGTCATTTTCCGTGTCTCCTGTCCTCATTTACGCCCCGTTGAAACTTTTTCAGCATATTATAATTTACCGCGAAAATTTCCATTCCCAGAGGTGATTCACATAAAAACTTTCCTAATTGTTGACGGACATAGCCTCGCTCATAGAGGACTCCACGCCATGAATGTAAAGCTCACAGCCAATGACGGAACGCCCACTGCAATGATTGTAGGCTTCATGAATATGCTGTACTGGGTTCAGGATGAGTTGTTGCCAGATTGCACAGTGATAGTTTTTGACGCAAAGGGAAAAACCTTCCGGCACGAATTGCAGAACGACTACAAAGCAGGAAGGCCGCCTCTGCCTGATGACTTGCGCATACAGCTGCCAATATTGCAGGAATTGTTGAGGCGATTGGGATTCAGAGTCGTAATGATTGAGGGCGTTGAAGCTGATGACACAGCCGCTTCTGTTGCACGGCTCGTTAAAGGTGAGGGATATGAAGCCGTAATACTCTCATCGGATAAAGACCTGTTTCAGATTCTTGGCGATGGCATAAGGATAATGCGCCCCGTCAAAAAGGGTGTAACTGGTGCTGAAGTGTATGATGAAAATTCGTTCGTGAGGGAATACGGATTTTCACCGCTCTCAATGCCCGACTACCTCGCCATAACAGGAGACAGCGCAGACAACATAAAGGGCGTAACAGGTATCGGCGATAAGGGAGCAAAGAAACTCCTCGCGCAATATCCCACGCTTGAAGCAATATACGCCTCACTCGCTGAAATCCCCAAATCAACACGGGCAAAACTCGAATCCGCTGGACGTGATGAGACTATCAGAAGGCGCGACAATATGATTATGTTGCGTGATAATCTCTTTGCGGACAATCCCGGCTTCCTTGACGAATGCATGAACGCGAGAATTGATTTTGACGGCGCAGAGGAACTAGCTTTGAGGCTTGGACTTACGCGAGTCCTCAAACGCATAGGCAGCGCGAAAAAACCCCTTCCACGTGAATTTTTCCCTTCCGCTAATCCCATAACCCCCGAATGCGACATCATCACCCTCGACTACAAAGCCGAACTCAGAGACAATCCCGCGAGATTCACCGGGGGCGTTTCAGTGTGGGACGTTCGCACAGGATATTATCTCCTTCACCCTGATGAGGCCGGGAGGAATTTTCCCACAATCGCTGATGGCGTGAACGCAAGCCCGAATCCCTCGCAAGCTCTTGAGACTCTCGCCGGAAATATCGAGTCTGAAATACGGAAATATGACGGGCTTCACTCTGTCATGAGGGAATTAGACCTGCCGTTAATCCCTGTGCTAAATCGTATGGAGGATCGCGGAGTGAGGATTGACCCGGAGAAATTCACGGTCATACAGAATGAGCTTGAGCGGAGAATATTGCAGATTGAAGATGAGCTTATTCAGGCGACAGGGACAAGGATAAACCTCAACTCCTCAGCGCAAGTATCACGGCTACTGTTTGAACGTCTAGGCTTTACCCCTGAGAGCAAAACCAAAGGCAAGACCGCGTATTCAACCGAGGCTGCTGTGCTTGAGAGGCTCGCAAAGGAGGAAAACGGCCATGTTCCCGCGTTGATTCTTGAACACCGAGAACTCTCGAAAATGCTGACGGGATTCGTGATTCCGTTTCAGAAAGCTGGCGGCGATGACGGAATAATACACACGAAATTTGAGCCTTCAGTTACAGGAACGGGACGACTCTCAAGCAGGGATCCAAACTTGCAGAACATACCCGCTTTCGGGGAATGGGCCGGGAAAATCAAATCCGCATTGATTCCCGTCAACCCTGAGAATGTTTTTGTCGCCGCTGACTATTCACAGATTGAATTGCGTGTGCTTGCGTATTTGTCGAAGGAAGAAAGGTTGATTGAGGCGTTCGAGAAGGGAAGGGATATTCACACCGAGACGGCCTCATGGGTATTTGGGGTAATGCCTGAACTCGTTATGCCTGAAATGAGACGCGCCGCAAAGATGGTGAATTTCGGACTGCTTTACGGCATGGGGTCATTCGGACTCGCTGAGAGGCTTGGAGTCTCACGCTCTGAGGCAAAAGACATAATCACCCGATATTTTGACGCACTGCCTAACATACAGGGATTCATTGACGGCCTTGTTGACGGAGCAAAAGAGAGAGGGTATGCGAGGACTCTTGCCGGGAGAATACGCCCGGTAAAGGAGATTCCTGCAAACGGCCCGGCTCTTGACCGCGCTCTAATCAACATGCCTGTTCAGGGTACAGCTGCCGACATTGCGAGAAGGGCAATGATTGATTTCGAGGGTTCATGCAGGGCTGAATTGTTCCTGCAAGTTCATGACTCTCTCGTCTGTGAATGCAATCCGAATGACGCACAAGAAGTCTCACACGTTATGCGTGAAGTGATGATTCATGCTGGCGGTGAAATTTCGCATCTTGAAGTTGAGGTGAAGACGGGAAAATCTCTAGCGGGTGTGTAAAATTGCTTAGTCTGTGCTAAAATTCTAAATCATGGAAATTACGTAGTGAAAAATTTAGGGAAAGAGGGTTTTACGTTATCATGATGAAATTCCTGCGCACACAAATGAAATGGATAATGGCTGTGATTGTCGTAGCGTTCCTGCTTTCAACGTTCCTAATGTACGAAGGCAGAAGCACAAGAAGGAGTCCCGGTCGCAATCCTGACGGAACAATGAGCGATTACGAGGTCGCGCAGATAAACGGCCGTTCGCTTATGCGTTCAGAGCTTGAGCAGAGACTCCGCAACTATCTCAGCACATACAGCACAAGGAGCGTAACTTCAATCGATATGCCTGCGCTTTACAGGGCTGTGCTTGAACAGACAATACTTGAATCACAGCTCGCGAAGGAAGTCGAAGAAAAAGGAATACGCGTTACTGATGCTGAAGCGGATATTGCCATGAAGAATTACGCTGATACGTATTTTCCAACGCGTGAAATGTTCTATCAGGTGCTGGCCAATTCAGGAATCAAGGTTGACGATTACAGGAAGAATCTTGCGCGTCAGATGGCTTCCGATAAGCTGATACGGGATGCAATTGGCGAAATCACAATCAGTGAGGACAAAGCCGCCGAGTTTTACGACAGCATGAAGGGATTAATCTACAGCAAGCCCGAAGGATTCAATATGCACATGGCCGACTTCAACACGAGTTCTGACGCAGAAACATTCCGTGCAGAAATTGCCGATGGAATGAGCTGGGATATTGCCGCGTCAGGAGATGTAAAAGGCGCATCAAATGTAACGAAATCGCCAGTGTTCCTGCCTTTGACGGCGTTGCGTGTTGGAGCATTGAGCGTTCTGGCCTCGCTTGATGTTGGAACGGTGAGTCCTGTTTTCGCGGTGTCAAGCGGTGATTATGCCGTTGCGCTGAAAACTGAACACGTTGAAGCGAGCGTTACTCCCTATGCTGAAGTGAGTGATGATATTCGCACGTTGCTTACACAGCAGGAAGAAAGAAGCAGGCTCACTGCGTATGAGTCATCATTGAGGCAGAAAGCTAGCGTTGTGATTAATGACGAGGAATTATTCGCCAGCCCTGCCAGTGCAAATGCGACAACAGAATCTGAAGATGTTGTGCCAGAGTTCATAATCGAGGAAGTTTCATCGGATGAAGCTACAGAGCCGGAAGAGTCAGAAGATGTGCCAGCTGTTGTTGAGGTTGTTAGCGAGGAGAAATCCCCTGAGCCTGAAGCCCCAGCGACAACTGAAACTGTAAGCGAGGAAATTGCGCCCGTAACAGAGACTCCTGCGACCGATGAGCCTTCAACACCTGAAACGCCTGCAACGGATGAGGCCGCAAAATCTGAGGATGCTCCCACGCCTGAACCCGCAACGGATGAGCCTTCAACGCCTGAAACGCCCGCAACAGACGAGGCCGCTAAATCTGAGGATGCTCCCACGACTGAACCCGCAAAAGTTGATGAGCCTGCTACACCTGAGACTCCCGCAACCGTTGAGACCGCAAAATCTGAGGATGCCCCAGCGGCTGAACCCGCAAAACCCGATGAGCCTGCACAGCCAGAAACGCCCGCAACTGTTGAAGCTCCAAAATCTGAGGATGCTCCCACGGCTGAACCCGCAAAACCCGATGAGCCTTCACAGCCTGAAACACCCGCAACCGTTGAGGCCGCAAAATCTGAGGAAGCACCCATAGCTGAATCCGCGAAAATTGATGAGCCTGCACAGCCTGAGACTCCCGCAACAGAGACTCAAATAGCGATTGAGCCGGAAATACACGAAATCACTAAATCTGAAGATATACCCCTTCAGGAAGATATTACCGAGAAAATTTCTGAGGACAGCAAGTAACACACTAGGAAGTGAGATTTACACATGGCAGCAACGCAACGCAACGACATACACAAAATACTGATTATAGGGTCAGGGCCAATAGTGATAGGCCAAGCCTGCGAGTTTGATTACTCCGGGACACAAGCCTGCAAAGCTCTGCGCTCATTGGGATATGAGATTGTGCTGGTCAACTCCAACCCCGCAACAATCATGACAGATCCCGAAATGGCCGACATAACCTACATTGAACCGCTCAACCCTGAACGTCTCGAAGCCATTATCGCACGTGAATGCCCTGACGCTTTACTGCCGAATTTGGGCGGGCAGTCAGGACTCAACCTTTGCGCCGAACTCCACAAGGCCGGAATACTCGCAAAATACAACGTGCAAGTTATAGGCGTTCAGGCTGATGCAATAGAGCGTGGAGAAGACCGCGTAGAGTTCAAGAACACTATGAACGCCCTGAATATTGAGATGGCAAAATCTCAGGTGGCGTATTCAGTCGATGAGGCACTCGGCATAGCAGAAGAGCTTGGCTACCCCGTTGTCCTGCGTCCTGCGTATACAATGGGCGGCGCTGGTGGCGGGCTCGTCTATAACCGCGATGAGTTGCGCACAGTCTGTGAACGCGGATTACAGGCAAGCATTGTGCATCAGGTACTTGTTGAAGAGTCTGTGCTTGGCTGGGAAGAATTAGAGCTTGAAGTTGTCCGCGACAAAGACAATAACATGATTACCGTATGCTTCATTGAGAACGTTGACCCTATGGGAGTCCACACAGGCGACTCATTCTGCGTTGCGCCAATGCTTACGATTTCGCCCGAATTGCAGTCAAGGCTTCAGGAAATGGCCTATAAGATTGTGGAGCATATCGGCGTTATCGGTGGCACAAACGTTCAATTTGCGCATGACCCCAAAACAGGTCGCGTTATAGTCATCGAGATTAACCCACGCACATCAAGGTCATCTGCTCTTGCGTCAAAGGCAACAGGCTTCCCGATTGCGCTAGTGTCAGCAAAACTCGCAGCAGGACTCTCACTCAGCGACATACCTTGCGGGAAATATGGCACTCTCGACAAATACACGCCTGACGGTGATTATGTTGTCGTGAAGTTTGCTCGTTGGGCGTTCGAGAAATTCAAGGGTGTGCAGGATAAACTTGGGACTCAGATGCGCGCTGTTGGTGAAGTAATGAGCATAGGCAAGAATTTTCGCGAGGCATTCCAGAAAGCTGTACGCTCACTCGAAAAAGACAGGTACGGCCTCGGCCATGTCAAAAACTTCAATTCCCTCACAAAGTCTGAGCTTCTTGACATGCTGACTTATCCAACGAGTGAGAGATATTTTGTGATATATGAGGCGTTGCGCAAAGGTGCAACAATTGACGAGATTCACAGCCTGACACACGTCAAAGCGTATTTCCTTGAGGAGATGAAAGCCCTTGTTGATGAGGAAGAATATATACTCACGTTCAGGGGCAAGAATCTTCCTGATGAGGTGTTGACGCAGGCCAAAAAGGATGGCTTCTCTGACAGGTACATTGCTGGATTGCTTGGTGTAAGTGAGCAGTCAATAAGGGAACGCCGCGAATCCCTCGGAGTGATTGAGCGTTGGGAGGGTGTTCACGTAAGCGGGACTCAGGACGGAGCGTATTATTACTCGTCATATAACGACATGGCCGGGAAAAATCATGTCTCATCACGCCGCAAAGTAATGATACTCGGAGGCGGCCCCAACAGAATCGGCCAGGGAATCGAGTTCGATTACTGCTGTGTACACGCCGCGCAGAGCCTCAAGAAGTTAGGCTTTGAGACAATCATCGTAAACTGCAATCCCGAAACCGTCAGCACAGACTATGACACTTCCGACAAGCTGTATTTCGAGCCTCTCACGCTTGAGGACGTACTCAGCATTTACCGCGAGGAAAATCCCGTTGGAGTCATAGCGCAATTCGGCGGGCAAACACCGCTAAACCTCGCATCAGAGTTAGAGCGCAATGGAGTCAAAATTCTCGGCACATCCCCGGAAATCATTGACCTCGCTGAAGACAGAGGCCGCTTCAAATCCGTAATGGACTCGCTGAATATCCCCATGCCCGAATCAGGAATGGCAGCTACCCTCGATGAAGCCCGTGAAGTTGTCGCAAGAATAGGTTATCCCGTCATGGTGAGACCGTCTTACGTTCTTGGCGGGCGCGGTATGGAAATCGTATATGACGAAGAAAGCCTCGAAAATTACGTGAAGGCCGCTGTTGGTGTTACGCCAGACCGCCCAATATTGATTGACCGCTTCTTGAATCACGCGCTTGAATGTGAAGCTGATGCAATTTGCGACGGAACTCACGCATACGTCCCCGCAGTCATGGAACATATAGAGCTTGCCGGGATTCATTCGGGAGACTCGGCCTGCATTCTACCGTCAAGGCACATTTCACCCGAAGCCCTCGCAACCATAAAGGATTACACTCGGAAAATCGCTGAGGCAATACATGTTGTTGGGCTGATGAATATTCAGTACGCTATTGAGGCGGGAAAAGTCTTCGTGCTTGAAGCCAACCCAAGAGCCTCAAGAACAGTCCCGCTAGTATCAAAAGTCTGCGGCATAAGAATGGTGCCTCTTGCTGTCGAAGCCGTTACGCGTGAGCTTACCGGGAGAAATTCTCCGCTTGAAACGTTAGGCGAGAGATTCATACCCTATTACGGCGTGAAAGAATCCGTTTTCCCGTTCAGCATGTTCCAAGAGGTTGACCCCGTGTTAGGGCCGGAAATGCGCTCAACAGGTGAGGTTCTCGGACTCGCATCAATGCCGGGTGAAGCGTTCTGTAAGGCTGAAGAGGCTGCAAACTCAAAGCTCCCCATGTCAGGAACTGTGCTTATTGCAGTAAGTGATAGGGACAAAAAAGACATTGCACCAATCGCCGCAAAATATCAGTACGCAGGATTCAAGATTATCGCTACAGAAGGAACATATGACGCTCTCAGGAATGCAGGTGTCGAATGCTCAAAGATTGAGCCGGGTAGACCTGACGTTTTAGACCACGTAATCAACGGTCAAGTACAGCTCATAATCAACACGCCAAGGGAAAAAGCCTTCACCGCAACAGGAAGCGCATTACGCCGTGGCGCGGTCAAAGCGAATATCCCCTACATAACAACACTCGCTGGAGCTGACGCAGCTATTGACGGAATCATGACGATAAAGGCAAGGGGAGAAGGTTCAAGCTCCCTCAAAAGCCTTCAGGAATGGCATAGCATGATTCGTTAGCATATATATACACACACAGCCTTTACACCCCTCGTTTTCATGGCGGGGGGTGTTTTTTTTTGCGCCGTGTGAATAGAAATGTTAATGTCGTGTGATGTGAAAGGAATGCTCCCGGCGATTATTCCGGGGGCATAACGTCAATGCTGAGGGCTTCAAGTAGAAGTATGTCTGTGAATTTCCTAGCACCATTCCTGTTGAGATGGTCTGAGTTCACGAAGAGGCTGTAATCCCCGCAAAATCTCTCATCAAATGCGTAATCGTAATATTCAAGCCCTGTGTCATAACGTATCTCGTCAATGAGGGAGTAGAAATCTCCGAAAAACTCAGGGTCATTCCTCTTGATTTCGTCAGTGTATTCATGCATGTAAGGTGGTGTTACAAGTATCGGCCTCGCTCCTAATTCCTTGCACAAATGGATTATTCCGTAAAACGCCTCGAATGATTCCTGCCTGCGTATTCTCACACCGTTTTCATCTCTTTGCTTGGATATGTGCCTTACATACGCTTGGGGAGCATCTATAGCCGCGTCTTTTGAGTCTGTTATGCGCTCCCAATGGCCGTCATCTTTGTTCGTCCTTATGCCAAATATCAACTTGAATGTCTGAGTCAGTCCTTCAGGGGATAACGCCGGAAGCCAGTTGAGATATAAATCTGTCCTCCAATCATATGCGAGTATCAGCTCAGAGGGCAAAAATTTATAGTAGCGTCTATTCTTTGACTCGAATATGTCTGACTCTATCTCTGGCCTACCGAAAAAAGAAAAGTATGATATTGTCAGGAAGATTGTTGCTCCGGGATTGATGTTATCCCTGTAGTGTTGCAATATCCTGTAATCATAGAGGAGAGATTGCGAGTGTAGCGAGAAATTGAAGCATGTGAGCTTTTTCCCTGCATCCTCATAATTGAAGCCGTTGAAGCCGTGAGAGCTTCCGAAATTGCAGACCTGTATAGACTGCGGGACATCTTTTATCTCGCTGTTATTCTCCGCGTTTATGACATAGTACGTATTAATTACGGCCGTAATCGATGAAATTATTACCGCATAAGCAAGTAGCTTGAGTATGAATTTTTTCATTGTCTATCAGAATTGGAAATATATGAACTCTCCGCCCGTGAATTTTGGCGTGAAGAATATAGCTGCCATTCCGAGCGCGATATACACAATCCAGCGCACAGCAAAAGGTCTCCTGCTTATGAGGTCAACCGCATCAGACTTCAGCGACATGTAGTC
>JAFSKY010000065.1 GCA_017448685.1 Synergistaceae bacterium | reverse complement strand
CACGCAATTTTTCCGCACGGGCTACGATGTCTTTCATTTCATCCTCAGCGTCAGAATATCTCTTGTTGCCGATGGTAAAATTCGCAGCCATCTCGCATAACGCCGCCCCTAATGCACCAACAAGAGCCGAAGCCGCTCCGCCTCCGGGCATTTGCATTCTTGCGCCTAGCATACGTGAGAACTCAGCGCATGACTCCTTCATCATCAATTTTTCCGCCATTCTAGAACAGCCCCTTTACTTTTCCATTTTCGTCAATGTCGATGTTCAAAGCGGCAGGTTTTTTCGGCAATCCCGGCATTGTCATAATCTCGCCAGTTACAGCAACAAGGAAGCCCGCACCAGCTGAGAGCCTCACTTCACGCACGGTAATGCGAAATCCTGAAGGCCGTCCAATTTTCGCGGGGTCATCGGATAATGAGTATTGCGTTTTGGCCATGCACACCAGTAAATCATCTTTGCCCATGTCGTGAATCACAGCAAGATCCTTTTCGGCCTGTGGTGTGAAGTCTACTCCGTCAGCACCGTAAATCTCACGGGCTATTGCGTTCATCTTCTCTTTGGGAGTCATTGAAGCCTCATAGATGAATCTGAATGACGAAGGTTTTTCGCAGGCTTCGACAACTTTACGGGCTAATTCCTCGCCACCTTTACCGCCTTTGCCCCACACTTCTGACAATGCGAATGACGCTCCAAGCTCACGGCATTTTTCCGCGACAAGGGATAATTCCACTTCCGTGTCATTGGGGAAACGATTTATCGCCACGACAACAGGTAATCCGTATTTCTGGACGTTCTCTATGTGCTTGAGGAGGTTCGGCATTCCTGCTTCAAGGGCTGGCAAATCCTCCGTGTTAAGCTCCGTCTTCTTGCGTCCTCCGTGCATCTTCAACGCCCTCACAGTAGCCACAACAACAACCGCATCAGGTTTCAATCCTGCAACACGGCATTTTATGTCGAGGAATTTTTCCGCGCCCAAATCAGCACCAAATCCCGCCTCCGTAACGAGGTAATCAGCGCATTTGAGACCGAGTTTTGTCGCCTGAACGCTGTTGCAACCGTGAGCGATATTCGCGAATGGCCCACCGTGAATGAATACGGGACTACCTTCAAGCGTCTGCACGAGATTAGGCTTGATTGCGTCCTTCAACAACACTGCCATTGACCCAGCCGCGCCAATGTCGGAAGCTGTTACGGGCTTACCATCATACGTATACGCCAGAACAATACGCCCCAAGCGTGATTTCAAGTCCATCAAGTCAGACGCAAGGCACAGAATAGCCATGACCTCAGAAGCTACTGTGATGTCAAAGCCTGACTCGCGTGGAACTCCGTTTGCTTTTCCGCCAAGACCTATAACGATGTTGCGTAATGCCCGTTCGTTCAAGTCCATAACGCGACGAAATACGACTCTGCGTGGGTCAATGTGAAGCTCGTTGCCCTGTTGAATGTGATTGTCGAGCATGGCCGCGCATAGGTTGTGAGCTGTTGTGATTGCGTGAAGGTCGCCTGTGAAATGAAGGTTTATGTCCTCCATCGGGATGACTTGTGCATAACCGCCCCCGGCTGCACCGCCTTTGAGTCCGAAGCTGGGACCTAGTGAGGGTTCGCGTAATGCCGCCATGGCGTTTTTGCCGATTCTGCGGAGTCCGTCTGTGAGGCCGACCGTTGTGGTGGTTTTGCCTTCACCGGCTGGGGTTGGGGTTATGGCCGTAACGAGGATTAATTTTCCGTTGGGCTTGTCTTTGAGGCGGGTCATTACTGCTGGGGATATTTTTGCTTTGTGCCTGCCGTAAAGCTCTAACTCGTCGTCAGAAATCCCGATGTCCGATGCAACTTCAATTATTGGCTTG
>JAFSKY010000064.1 GCA_017448685.1 Synergistaceae bacterium | reverse complement strand
CCCGGAATTTTTGCCCGATAAGTATACAGCATTTCGGCACGTAAAAAATTATCCTCCCCATTAACGAGGAGGACATAGTGATTTGCAGATTGTTGCGTTACTGTTGCTAGCTGTGAATCTCCTTCCACAATTCCGAAAGCGCAAACCTAACCGCCCTCGTCCTAACTTCCTCACGCTTACCAGGAAGCCTCCTCATTACCGCCCTGACTCCCTCACGCCCGGCAACACCAAACCACACAGTCCCAACAGGCTTTGACTCGCTGCCACCGTCAGGCCCGGCAATTCCCGTAATGCTCACGGCGTAATCAGCTCCGTAAACCTTCAACGCCCCTTCAGCCATCTCACACGCACATTCAGAGCTCACCGCCCCGAAATCACGCAGAGTCTCAGCTTTAACGCCGAGTATTTCGTGCTTGGCATCATTGCAATACGTTACAGCAGAGCCGTTGAACACGTCAGAGCTTCCAGCTATTTCCGTCAACGCACCTCCAACGAGTCCCCCAGTGCATGACTCAGCGCAGGCAACATGAACTCCCTTTTTCCGCGCCTCAATCAACACAGCGTCCGCAATAGAGCGCGACCCTTCCGGCAATGCGAGTCCCTCAAAGCGTGAACGTGTCAGACCTTCAGCCCACGCGACAATCTCAGGTTCACCCCTGAATATCAGTTCAACTTGCGGGAATGCTGGCAGTATTGAAACGTGGAGGGCGGAATGAGATATGACTTCTGGGATTTTTCCGGCTATAGTCATTTCTGGTGTGTCAAGGATTATCACTGAGGCAACACGCTTTTCATCGTGCGCGAAAATTCCGGGTAATTCCTGGCGAATCATGGCTTCATACTCAAACGGGACTCCCGGCAGGGCGATAACCTTTGTCCCATTGCGCTCAAACTTCATGCCCAATGCAAACCCTGCCGGGTTGAACACAGTTTGCGCCATTTCGGGAATCATGGCTTGAGGGTCTCTCACGCTTGCTGTGTATGCGTAACGCCGTGGGTCATCCTTCACGCGGGATAATATGCGGTCATATGATTCGTCATCAGCCTTGAGGCCGCAACCTAAATATTTTGCGATTGCGTGGCGTGTTCTGTCATCATGAGTTGGGCCGAGTCCGCCGGAAATTATGAGGAGGTCTGTTTTCCCAATCCAACGCGACAAAAGCCCGGTTATTTCGTCCTCGTCATCTGAGATTATCTCTATGCGTTTGACTTCCCAGCCTTTTGCGTGAAAATTCCCGGCCATGAAGTGAGCATTTCTCTCAAGCCTCGCACCGCTCAATAATTCATCGCCAATCGCCGCTAACACTGCACTGTTCATTATTCTACGTTCCTTTGTTATTGGGATTGGGGTATTCTAGCACATGACCCACTTACACGGGCAGAATCTCTACATCACGTTCAAGCTCATCAAGTTTGCTCACTGTATTTTCGAGACGGGCTAATTCTCTGCGCTCAAAAGTTTTCCAGAGCATGAAATGTTTATCCAGCAATGCCCATTTCAGAGCGTGAAATCCATTCCAGATTAACCCCATCTACGCCGCATAATTCACATCAAGGATATTGTGAGTTACGTGAATTTTCCCGGCATTAAACGCACACAATACCCCGTATGAGGCTGCCAGCATGATACGAAATTTCTTGTGGAAGTTACCCGGCAATGTCTGCGATAATGACTGCCACAAAGTTTTTCCCTCATTCACTCCCTTAATGACCCATAAGGCGCGAAGAAGTATCTCCATTATTGCGACTGGTACTGACGAGACTGTGAACTGCCTCATGTCATAGCCACTGAGGTACATGTACTCAATGTTTGAGCCAACACTTTCACCGTTGATGTTCACGCCTCTAAGCATTGACAGCAATCCCATGAAAGGAGCAGGGAGTCCCATTCCCCTATTGCCTGATGCTGACGGGGCGTTAATATCCGATGCAAGATGACCGAACATTCTCCCTACAACGTAAAATACATTTTCCCCGAAATCATTGGCCTGTGCGGATCTGTATGTTGTGATTCTTCCGTCTTCTATGATGGTGCAGGAATTGTTCATCATGTCATAGACTCCGAAGATGAATCCTAGTACAGGGTCATGCGATAATTCCTTCAACCTGTGATTGTAGGGGCTTAATTTGCCGGAAAATGACGTAAGTTTACCTTTCATGCTCGTGTCAGCTGAACCAATCCTGAAACTTTCACTTAGTTTGTGGCTCAAATCGGGAGGCAATATCCTGTTAAACGCTTCCTGTACAGCGCGGTTGAACGTGCCTTCAAGAGGCGTGTTGAATCTCGTTGCTGTTGACCTTACGGGAGATTTCACGCACATAACATCAAGCATCCCCGCGACAAGTCCACAAGTCCCGGCAATCGCATAATCCCATGCATCAAGAGAGTACTCCCTGTTGAAGTCCTCAATATGATGGGCGATTCGTGTGCTAACTTCTTCCATGTCCTCGCGTGTAAGAATGTCATTGAGTGTTACTTTGTGCTGTATGCTTTGTTCTGCCTCGTGTGAAATTTCGCGGAATGTCTTGCGTTCGAGGGGGATTGCTTCACGCGGAAGACTTCTCTCATGCTCTAAGGCTGATTGATATTCGTCCTCATCAAAAGCATCAAGGGACATCAAAGACCTCTTCAAGTCCTCAATGCCCCTGTCAATGTCAGCATGTATAGCTTCAGTTTCTCCGGCCATGTTCTGAATATGCTTCACGGCCTTGATTTGTTCCTCGAACATCAGATTTTGCTCTTCTTCGCCTTCAGTCCCTCAACAAGTGAAGTCAACGCTCCCAGTTCTTCGCGGTAACGGTAAGCATTTTCCTGCAAGCGTCTCTGTATGTTGTAGAGCTTCTCTATTGCGACGTTGAGAGCAGACAGCATACGTGATTTCTTCCGCCTGTTAGCGAGTGCATAACCGCCGAGTCCAAGAAGTGCAATCGGGGCGGCAAGTACACCAATTCCCGCGACCATTCCCCCAGCGACTAATGACCCTGCTGTGGCAAGCCCTGACGTTATCCCCGCTGCTGAAAGTCCCGCGATCCCAAGAGACGACAACGCCGCAAGTGATGTTGCTCCGCCGACACCTGCACCGATTAACGCGCCTAATCCTTCAGTTACGCCGGGGGCATCCTCTTCGAGCTGTTTCATGATGCGTTGTATTTCGTTACCTACTTGTGTATCCATGAAAACGCGCCTCCTACAATGATTTGCGCGTATTTTACAATAGGGGGGGGGGGATTCTGTCAAGCACAAAAAAACACCCTCTCTTCCAAAAGAAAGGGTGCTAACTTGGTGCATTATATCACGAGATTTTCAGAGCCGTGTTAATTCATAAGCGCATAAATCCATCCCGCATGATGAAAATACGCGTTCAGCCCCTGAAGTATTATGTTGCCGAATATCCCGCCGAGTATGTCATCCGCCATTATCCCCCATCCGCCCGGCAATTTCTCCATTGCGCTGACAGGCTACGGCTTGAGAATGTCTATCAGCCTGAACAGGAAGAATCCAGGAATGATGAACCCTGCCGGAAGCATGTATATAGTAATCCACATTCCCGGAAGCTCATCAATGTTGAGGAAGCTCGGATCTTTGCGGTTGAAGTATGTCTCAGATTTCCCCGTAACATAGACTCCCACCAATGACACAATCACGATTGCCAACAAAGGCACGTCAACGAATGCGCTAATCACACATGCAAACGCTGAACTCACTGTGCCTGGCATACCTGACGGAATGAAGCCGAGTCCGAAAACGCTCGCAATCCACACATACCACGGATAATTTTTCATGCTCATAACGTTAAATTCCCTCTATGGGTCTCAACGTATCAGAGGCTTCACGCAGACGGGACATGTATTTTCCCGCAATCAATTTGCTCAGCTCGAAACTCTCTCCTACTGACATAGCGCATAACTCTAACATCATGAATGAAGCATATAAGCTCATGATGTCCGAATAATGTTGCAACGTGTCTTTGTCCGATGTCCCGAAATACTCCCGCATGATTATCTTCCACATTTTGCGGATAGTCTCACGGTCAAGCCCTAATTTACGCTCATAAAGAACTATGGCAGGTTCAGCAATAGCCGATGAAACCATTTCGGCAAAATACATGTACAGTACAAGCAGGTCATTGATGGGATTTCCGAGTTTAGCCCCGCCAATGTCGATCAGAATCAAATCATCGCCACGAACCATGATATTCCGTGTGTGAAAGTCTGAGTGTATGAATGTGTTTCTGTAGGGTATGCGGTCAATTATGCCGTCAGCTATGGCTTTGTCTTCAGCTGAGATTAGCTTCGTGTCAAACGCTTTCTTGACTCTGGAATGCTGATCGTCTCTTGCGTCAGGAAAAGTTCCCGGCTCAAATTCTGTCGTGTGAAGTTTCTTCAGGAGTTGACCTGCCTTTACACTGAGTTCTTCGAGGCGTTCAGGTTGCTTCTTGAGAGTGGCTGACATTGTTTCTGCGTCAATCATCTCATAGATTAGGCCGTAATGCTGTCCGTATTTCACGATCTCAAACGGAATCGCTGTAGGTATGCCGCGAATTAACGCTTCACGTGAGGCGAGTCTTTCCCGCTCAATGTCAGTGAGGGGTATCGGCTGTTTGTTGTAGACCTTTATTATCGTGTCAGCATTTATCCTGTATACTGTTGAGACTGCTCCCTCGCCTATTATTTCGAGGTTTGTCGCTGGAATCTCGCGAGGCTTTTTGATGACGCTGAAAAGTTCAGTGAATCCCGTAACGTTGAAGATATTGTAGACCTCATCCGACACGTTAAGCACTTCAAGTTTTGCGCCTGACTTTTTGCGGAACTTCAAGAGGACTCTCAATCCTGCGCTTGAAATATATTCAAGGTTCGTTGCGTCAAAAATTGGAGTCTCTCCGGGATTTTCCGCAAGCTGTGATGAAATCTCTGACTCGACAATTTCGGCGTTGTTAGAGTCGATTCTTCCTGTGAGATTTATTACCTTCATATTCTCATATCCCTTCTATAGTTTGGAGGTTCTCAAATACTGCTGGTATACGTGCGATGAAAGGAGACATTCCCCGTTTGGACTGCGCGAAATTCGGCTCATTCACTCGCCTAGCAAGAGCTGTAACCGCCCTCATGATGGAATAATCCTCGAATGCATCCGTGTATTTCTGAAGCATAGCGTCATCATTCGTGTTGAAATACCCCCGCAAAACTCCGTTCCAGAATCCCATAGCCATATCATCAGGGAGTCCGATTATGTCCTCTAAGGGTATTCCGGCACGCTTCATCATCGGAGCGACCGCAACCGCCAGAAAATGTAGCGAGGAGAAATCAATCGCGGGATAACCCAGAGCTGAGTCAGCAATGTCAATCAGCATAAGCTCATCGCCCTGAAGCATTATGTTTTTTGGGTGATAGTCGTTATGTATGAACGTATTGCGGACTGGTATACGGTCAAAAATTTTGTTGAGCATATCGCGGTCATTGAGGGAAATCGCTTCATGTTCGTAGAGAGTCTCAGCTGCATTCCGCCATATCATTACAGCATCAGGGAAAATGCCCGGCTCAAACTCTGTGTGGTGAATCTCATGCAGTAATTCCCCGGCTCTTGTGCTGAGTTCGTCAAGCCGTCTTGGATTCTTGGTGATTGCCTCCGATAATGTTTCAGCCCCGGCCATCTCGTAAACAGCTCCGTAATATTTTCCCGCCCTCACAACATCAAACGTTATTGCTGTAGGAATGCCGCGTATGAATGCCTCTCGCGCTGATTTCTGCCCGGCCATGATTGACTCAGGGTCTGTCGGAAATTTGCTGAACACTTTTACGATTGTGTCATCATCAAGGCGGTAAACCTCCGAGAAATGTCCTTCGCCTATAATGGGACAACCTTCAAGCGAAATTTCACGGAGCTTCTTCCTCACGTTGAACAGCTCATTGAACCCGGTAACCTCAAATATGCTGTAGACATCATCCGAAGCGTTAATGACATCGAGATTTTTCCCGTATAGCTTGCGGAATCTCAAAAGT
>JAFSKY010000063.1 GCA_017448685.1 Synergistaceae bacterium | reverse complement strand
GCGAGGCTTGTGCGGCACGTTTGCCGGAAGTGATTTACTGCTTCGATGATGACGCATTCAGATGGAAGGAAGTTGCTCTTGCACAGAAAAACATTGACGCTCTCGTCATAGGGCCTGGGCTTGACAGGAGCGTTGCTGCCGAAATATTCACGTCCCGTATGTGGCGCGAATGGCCGGGAAAAATCCTCGTTGACGGGGATGGACTGAACGCCCTCGCAGTTTCACGTGATGACCTGAAGCCACGCAAAGACGCTGTAATGACTCCACATGAGGCTGAAGCGGGAAGGCTGTTAGGCGTTACGCCTGCTGAGGTGAAATCCGACCGCCCCGGAGCTGTGCGAGAACTGTCAGAACGTTGGGGCTGTGTCGTGTTGAAGGGACATCACACACTCGTAGCTGCCGGGGATAAATTCGCGGAGATTCCTTATGGTGGCCCGGAATTGTCCGTACCGGGTTCAGGCGATGTGTTATCGGGCTGTATTGGTGCGTTCCTAGCGGGGGGGCTTGAGGCTTTTGACGCGGCTGTTCTCGGAGCGTCTGTGCATGGCCTAGCGGGTGAACTTCTTGCGCGTGATGGCGTTGATGGAGTTTTGGCCTCTGACATAGCTAACACACTGCGCAAAGTGCTTCACGCTCTGAGGGCGGGAAAATGACCTATCACCGCAAGCGTGTTGATTGGGACGCGGAAATACGCAAAACTGAACGCATCCGCCGTAAAGGACTCCTCATGAGCGCGTTAAGTTTCGGGATGGCAATAGCATTCATTTTCGGGATGAGCCGTTCAACTGGAGCTGAGATTGAGATTCCCAAAGCTGTACTTTTCGCCGTAATATTCTGTGTGTCATGCGTGATATTCCGGGCAATCGTGAGACATCGCGCCGAAAAACGCAGGAATGCCCACCAACATGAAGACTGACGCGAAAATTTACGCTTCACATTCTGAGGATGACACACGCAATTTAGGGTGCAGGTTAGGCCATGTGCTTACGCCGGGAATTACTGTGCTGTTATGCGGGGATTTGGGCGCGGGGAAAACTGTATTTGTTCGCGGGGTCGGCGAGGCTTTCGGCATAAAGGGTGTACGCAGTCCCTCTTTCACCATCATCAACGAATATGAGTCGCCTTCAGGGATATATGTCATTCACGCGGACTTGTACAGGCTCGACTCTGAAGGTGTGAACGCTGTCGGGCTTGATGAATACGCCGGGGTAAATGACTCCGTGTTGTTCGTTGAATGGCCTGAAAGATGGAGCAATCCACCAGCCAATGAGGTTATGACAGTGAGCTTTGAGGCTATGAATGAGAATGAGCGCAGAATCACAATCACTGCTGAGGGCGTTAAAGCTCAGGAGGCTTTGAGCGGGCTATGAATATTCTTGCGGTTGAATGTTGCCTGAAACTTACGGGAGCTGCCTTGATGGTTGACGGCAAAATTTACGGCCATGACAGCCAAGATTTTGGGCGCAAGCAAACATCAGAATTGCCCCGAATCTGTGAGAGACTCATGAATGACGCGGGACTCACATGGCCGGAACTGGACTATATAACGCTCACGAATGGCCCGGGATATTTCACGGGAATCAGGGTAGGCGCTGCGTATGCTTCCGGGATTGCGTATGCTTCCGGCGCAAAGGTTATCCCAGTCTCAACGCTTGAGCTATTGCCGTATATCTTCAGGAAGTCCCACAATGCCGGGAAAATCCTCACTGTCATTTACGCGGGGCATGGATTCGTTTACGCGTCATGTTCAGGTTTCCTTGATGCGGGGGAATATTCTCACGGGCAAATACTCTCATGGCTCAATGAAAATCCCGATGCCGTAATAATCTCCGATGACCCAGAACGCACAGCCCTAGACGCTGAAATCTCACAGGTTAGGCCGGATGCAATATCGCTGTGTGAAATCGCTGGCATGAACACAAACCGCGCTGTTGACCCCGAAAAACTCAGAATCACATATTTCCGCGCTCCACAAGGCGCAAACTAACAGAAAGGATGACTGTTACATATGAACGCCGCTCTAATCGTAGATATTGTATTGGGCGTGATAATGATATTCTTCCTATATAGGGGACTCGTCAATGGATTCTCCGGGGAAGTTATAGGTCTTGTAGGATTTTTCGTGAGTACGTTTTGTGCGTGGAAGTTCTCTGACCCTGCTGTAGAACTGGCTATGCGTTACCTTGACACCTCATTTGATAGGACTGTGCTGGCTCTCGTCTGCTCGGTAGGAATATTCTTCGTTGTGCAGATTATATTTGCCGTGATAAGCCTGATACTTTCATTCCTCGTGAAGGTTACGAAATTGTCAGTAACGGATCACGTCTGCGGAATGATTGTAGGCTTCCTCAAAGCGTGTTTCATTACCCTGCTGATATATGCGCTACTCTCCACATTTCCGAGAATGCTCCCAACAGAATGGATGCGTGAAAGCTGGTTCATGAAAGCTGCCTCGTATATATGGCCTCCAATCAGGAACTTGCTTCAGCAATACGGCATAATAGACTTCACTGCGCTGACTGGCGGAATCTGATGATAATTACACAGGACGTTTCAGACATATTAGAGCTGAACAAAAACTTGCTCCCCTTCCGTGAAAGATTACGCGGCGGATTAGGGGAGTTAATTTTAGCCTCATTGAAGCCCGCCGAGAATTTCACAGCCCTCAAGGAACGCGAAAAACTCCTCCGAGAATGGCTAGACCTCACAGACCATAATGGCGAGTTCACGTTCAACGCAGGACTTGAAGCCGTTTCTCCCATGTTCACGAACGCAAAGAAGAGTGGCATTCTTTCAGGGGAAGAACTGTTGCGAGTACGTGCCGTGTTACAGTGTGCGAGGCATATACGCGAGGGGCTTGCGGAAATCGCTGGGGATTATGGGAGCGTTGACGCATTGAGGCGGGGAATCAGGGACTTCACACCAGAGATTGACGCGCTGAATGTCATTGACGATTACGGGAGATTGAATGACAACGCCACACCAAAACTTGCCGACATACGCGCAGGGATTGAGTCTCTCAAGAAGACAGGACGCAGAATAGCGCAGAAGCTCTTTGAGGATTCCGACATACTGAACATGTTGCAGGAACGCTCGATTTCATGGCGCGAGGGAAGATTCATGTTCCTAGTGAGGCAGGAATATATCAACCGTTTTCCCGGACTCGCTGTTGAGAGATCTGCGTCAGGAAATTCCGTTTACATGGAGCCTAAAGCATTATCCCGCATCAACAATGATTTGATTGTCCGCGTCAAAGATGAGCAAGATGAAGAACGCTCAATACTCCTTGCCTTAACGAGAAGCATTTTGTCCCGCGAAAACGCAATCATTAACGCTGAGAGAGTCATAGGCACATTCGATTTGTTGTGCGCATGTGATGACCTTATACGCGGTCAAAGATGGGTTATCCCGGAGCTTTCAGAGCGCAAAATGTTCAGGCTTGTTGATGCCCGTCATCCTATGTTGCGTGAAAAGGCCGTGCCTGTAAGCGTGTCATGCGGGGAAAAATTCTCTACCCTCGTCATAACAGGCTCAAACACTGGCGGAAAAACCGTAACCCTCAAAACCGCCGGAGTCCTTATAGCTATTGCGTGGATGGGGCTTCCATTGCCAGCTAGGGACGGAACAATAATAGGTACGTTTGACGCAATATTTGAGGATATTGGCGATGAGCAAAGCATAGAGCAAAATCTCTCAACGTTCAGCGCACATTTGCAGAAAATCATACGCATACTCAAACATGCAACAGACTCTTCACTCATCCTACTTGATGAGCTTGGAGCCGGGACAGATCCCCATGAAGGAGCTGCGTTAGGCGTGGCGATTTTGCAGACCCTCAAGGAAAAAGGTTGTATCACCCTAGCGACAACTCACCACAACCCCATAAAGCAATACGCCCTCACGACTGAAGGAGTCGAAACTGCAAGCATGGAATTTGACGTGCAGAAATTGCAGCCTACTTACCGTCTGCTTATGGGAATTCCAGGAAGAAGCAGCGCATTACTCATCGCAAAACGTTATGGAATGCCTGAAAGTGTGATAGAGCTTGCGCAGGGGGAATTAGACTCGCGGGAAATTACAGCTGAGGACATAATGAGCGAGCTTAACGAACGTAGAGCCGCCCTTGACACAGCAGAACGCGAAATGCATACGGCCATGAGAGAAGCTGAAGACCTCAGACGCGCATACCAGAGCCGAGTACGTGAGATTGACACGCAGAGGGACAAAATCATGCAGGCTGCTGACCGTAAAGCCGAGAAATTCATATCGCAGGCCGAAGAAACATCAAAGGACATAATTCGCAGCATGGAGGAGGCAGCGAGGGACATAGCCAGAAAAGGTTACAACGTTAAACGTAGGGAACTCAAAACTTTACGCGGCGCAATCGACAAACGCCACCAAAAACGCACAGAGCGTGAAATCGAGAATAGCCCCAAACCCTTTGTGCCAGCTCCGGGAGTTACGGCTATGGTTGCTGGAAGTGGGCTTGTCGGAATCATCAACGAGATTCGCAACGGACGCGCTTACATGACAGCCGGGCCAATGAGTATTGACGTTCCATTAAGCCAACTCATAGCCACAGACAAGAAAGCCCAAATTGCGACTCCTCCCCAAGACACAACGAGGCTTCCTCGCCCTGATAGTGTGCCGTCATCGATTATGGTTCGCGGAATGCTGGTTGCTGAGGCAATGCCACTCGTCGAGAATTACCTTGACCGGGCGTATAGGTCAAATCATTCTGTCGTTACGGTGATTCATGGCAGGGGTGAAGGAATTTTGCGGAGGGAAGTTCATGCTTTGTGCGCAAGGTTGAAATATGTGAAAAGCTATAGGCTCGGCAATGAAGGTGAAGGCGGTTATGGAGTTACGATTGTGGAGTTCAAATGAGGGTAAATTTTTTGACACGGAAAATCTTTACGGTTAAAATATCCCCGCTTTAAATTCATCGCAAAGGAGAATCACAGAATGAACGCATTAACATTAACACTCGCACTACTCTTGCATTCTGGGAATCTCCGGGGTGCATACATTTAGCGCGTACAATACAAAACCAGCATATGACACGGGGATTCTGAGACAAAGCAAAAAGTTTCAGACCCCGTTTTTTGTGCAGTCTGAACAGGAGGAAAATCAATGCGCAGGGTAAGAATTTTCGACACAACATTACGGGATGGAGAACAGTCCCCAGGATGCAGCATGAACCTCAGCGAGAAAATAGTCATGGCCAAGCAGCTCGAAAAACTCGGAGTCGACATCATAGAGGCCGGATTCGCAATCGCCAGCCCGATGGACTTCAAGAGCATTCAAGCAATCGCCAATGCCGCGCCTAACTGCATAATAGCCAGCCTAGCCCGTTGCAACACACGCGACATTGACACAGCTTGGGAGGCAGTCAAGGACGCGAAGAAACCTCGCATTCACGTTTTCATTGCGACAAGTGATGTTCACATGCAGTACAAGCTGAGGATGACACGCGAGCAGGTGCTGTCAACGATAACTGAGATGGTGAGCTACGCTAAGGCAAAATGCGATGACGTAGAGTTTTCCGCCGAGGACGCTTCACGTTCTGACCGTGAATTTCTCGCGCAGGCATTCTCGAACGCAATCGCAGCAGGCGCAAAAACCATCAACGTCCCTGACACAGTCGGCTATTCAACACCTCACGAGATGAGCGACCTTATAGCCTATTTGCGTGAACACGTGCAGGGGATTGACGGCGTTGACATCTCGGTACACTGCCACAACGATTTAGGGATGGGAGTCGCAAATTCACTCGCCTGCGTCAAAGCTGGAGCGACTCAGGTTGAATGCACCGTCAACGGAATCGGTGAACGCGCCGGGAATGCAAGCCTTGAGGAAATCGTCATGGCCATTCGCACACGCAGAGATTTCTATGATGCTGATACAGGCATTAACACTCGCGAGATTTACAGGTCAAGCAGACTCCTCAGCAACATAATAGGCGTTCCAATTTCGCCAACAAAGCCCATTGTAGGCGCAAACGCTTTTGCACATGAGGCAGGCATTCACCAGCATGGAATGATTACGAACGCTCAAACCTACGAAATCATGAACCCTGACGAAATCGGAGTCCCTCATAGGGCGTTAGTACTCGGCAAACATTCGGGCAAACACGCAATCCGTGAGAGGCTTGAAGCTATGGGATATGAGATTCCAGAAGAGGAGCTTGAAGACATATTCACGCGTTTCAAGAAGCTGGCCGATGAGAAGAAGACCATCACAAGCACAGACCTCGAAGCACTCACCCTCCACAGGTCAAAGATAACTCGCCCCGAAGAAAGCACCGCAACTACATGCAGGCTCATCAGCCACTCGATAACATCAGGTAGCGACATTCCGAAGATTTCGTATGTCAAGCTCAGGAAGGATGAAAGTATCCTTGAAGGAGTCGAATACGGAGCAGGTCCACTTGATGCCGCGTTCAAGGCTGTAAACAAAATGCTGGGAGTCGATGCAAGGCTTGAGGATTTCAGCGTGAGGGCAGTTACTGAGGGTGAAGACTCAATCGGTGAAGCTGTCGTGAAGATTTCAAGTGCCTCAACCGGCGAAATGTACACAGGCTCAGGGATAAGCACAGACATTGTAGAAGCGTCATTGCAGGCGTATATCAGCGGTATCAATAAGATGTTTGAGGCTGGAGCGTAAATCTCATACTCAGACGGAAAATTTGCTTCCCCTTCATGAAAAGTGAGGGGGAATTTTTTTTGCGCTATAATCCCCTCACATCACAAAATCCAGAAAGGACACGCATATTTCATGAAACCTCACACGCCTTCAGTAACACGGCAGGTAATCTCAAACGTAATCCCAGCGATAATAGTCGAGCTTATGATTATGATATACAACCTAGCCGACACGTTTTTTATCGCTCAGACAAATGACCCCTACCAAATCGCAGCAGTATCACTTGCCTCACCAATATTCCTCGTGTTAATCGCATTGGGGATAATCTTCATGGCCGGAGCTATGTCGTTCATATCGCGCTCACTTGGTGCAGGGCAAAAAGAACGTGCCAACAATATAGCCTC
>JAFSKY010000062.1 GCA_017448685.1 Synergistaceae bacterium | reverse complement strand
TGGCCGAACGCAAGAAGAGGTTTGCCGAACGCCAGAAGGAATTAGCCGAACGCAAGAAGAAACTTGCCGAGCGTCAAAAGGAACTGGCAGAGCTTGAACACTCCTACCAGCGCGGGAACTTTCAGCTTTTCGTGGTATGCGGAACTGACGAGGAAGAGAGGACGATGCTCATTCAGGAGTTCTGCGACTGGAAGAAACGAATATTCTTCAAGGCTTCCGGGAAGGACACTACCACGCTTCAGAACTTCGTTGAGAGGCTAGAGGGACGTTACCCCAAGCCATGTTTCGCCACGAACTGGGAGGGCGCGTTCAGGCACATAGCTGACAACGAGCAGGGCAAAAATATATCGAGTGAGCGTCTTGTTCTTGTCCTTCATGAGTTCCCTGACCCCGTGAGGCGTGATGACCAGTTCATGACGATGTTCAAGAACGCAATAGAGCAACAGTTGAGCAGGACAAAGATCTTCCTGATAGTCAGTAGCGGTGATATGGAGTTCGTACACAAATACTTTCTTGATGATGATGCGTTGTTACGTCAGGACGTGAACGGCTCAATACGTCTTGACCCCCTGACGCTTGACGATGCTGAGGCGGAGAAGATAGCTGACGAGGCAGCAAGGAACGCAAAGGGAATCAGCAATGCCCGCGCGAAGATCAAGAAGATTCCGGCTGATGAGGTTATTATCCGCGAGGGTGAGACCAATAGCGCAATCTACAAGATAATAACCGGCTCTGCTGTGTGCTGGTTCAAGTATGGCACTGAAGACGAGTACGTGCTTTCGAGCATGTCAGACGGTGAATGTTTCGGGGAATACTCAGCGTTGACGGGCAACCCTAACTTTTACACGGTCGTTGCCTTTAGCGATATGTTAGTCATGAAGATAACGAAGGATGACCTAGTTGGTTTCGTTGAGATGAACGCCAAGAATGCCATCGACATAATGGAGAACACAGCGAGGATGCTTAACGTTATGGCCATGAACATTGACATGCTCCGAAATGAGGGAGTTGCAGCCACCATATAAAACAAGAAAGGATGAACGTGAAAATAGATGAAGAACCCGTTGCTTGAAATTTCAGAGCGCAGGAAGTCAGGAATACATGCGGGCATACCGTCATACTGCACAGCAAATGAGCTTGTCATTGAGGCAGTGTTGGAACAGGGAAAACGCTTTGACGCTCCAATACTCATTGAGGGAACAGCCAACCAGATTAACCAGTTTGGCGGCTATACGGGGATGAAGCCTGCCGATTTCACCGAATACGTTTACGGAATCGCCGATAAGGTGAACTTTGACCGCGACAAAATCATTCTCGGAGGCGACCATATGGGGCCGCTCGTGTGGTCAGGACTCAAATCTGACGAGGCCATGAGCAGAGCACGTGAGCTTGTGAGGCTGTGCGTTCTTGCGGGATTCAGGAAGATTCACCTCGACACAAGCATGAAGCTGGCTGATGACCCTGTGAATGAGCGTTTGAGTGATGACGTTATCGCCGAGAGGGGAGCAACATTGCTTGAGGAATGCGAGAATGCCTATCAGGAATTATCACGCACAAAGCCTGACGCAATACGCCCAGTGTACATAATCGGCTCTGAAGTCCCCATACCGGGAGGAACTCAGGAGGAAGAAGCCGGGTTGCAGGTTACCAGCCCCAAAGATTTCGAGACTACGCTAATGACCTACAAGCGTAAGTTTGAGGAACATGGAATCTCTGACAGGTGGCAGGACGTTATAGCGGTTGTGGTTCAGCCGGGTGTAGAGTTCGGCGACAAGGACATTCACCAATACGACAGAGCCGCCGCGAAGGAATTATGCGCCACTCTGGGAAAATATCCCGGCTTCGTTTTCGAGGGACATTCAACGGATTACCAGCCCGCCAAAAAACTTCGTGAGATGGTTGCAGACGGTATAGCAATACTCAAAGTCGGCCCGGCACTTACGTTTTCATTGCGTGAGGGGCTTTTCGCATTGAGCATGATTGAGCGTGAGTTAGTCCCGGAAAATCTCAGGGCTAATTTCATTGAGACACTTGAAGCCGTAATGCTCGCAAACCCTGCGAACTGGCAGAAACACTATCACGGCTCGGATGAGGACAAACGCATTGCCCGCAAGTATAGCTACTCTGACAGATGCCGCTACTATTTCAGCCTCCCTGAAATCAAGGCCACAATCGCAAAACTTTTCGCCAACATCGACAGCTTACCCGGAGGAATCCCGGCAGGAATGCTGAGTCAGTATATGCCCCGCCAGTATAAGCGCGTCAGGGATGGTGAATTGAGCCTCAAAGCATCCGCCCTCGTGAAAGACTGCGTTGTGAGTCTGTGTGAGGATTATAATTACGCGGCAAGCTCAAAGCTCTACGTTTAGGGAGGAATAAATATTGCTGGTTACATCAAGGGAGCTTCTGTATGACGCTCTCAGGAACAATTACGCTGTTGGGGCATTCAACGTTGAGAATATGGAGATGGTTATAGCCGTCCTGAAAGCCGCTGAGGAGACTCAATCCCCCGTGATAATGCAGACAACCCCCGGTACACTCAAATACGCTGGGGCAGATTTCTTCTTCGCAAACATCAAGGCCGCCGCAAATCGCTCAAAAGTCCCGGTAGTGTGTCATCTTGATCACGGAAATTCATTCGGAACAGCTATGACTGCGTTTCACACTGGCTACACCTCAATCATGATTGACGGAAGCAAGCTGCCATTTGAAGAGAATATCGCCCTCACGAAATTGGTCGTTGAAGTCTGTCATGCCGGGAATATTCCTGTTGAGGCGGAATTAGGCAGGGTAGGCGGAAAAGAAGACGGCCTCGACAACACAAAATCCGATAATCCGTTCACTGACCCTAAAGAGGCGGCGTATTTCGTTGAGCGCACTGGCTGTGATTTTCTGGCTGTAGCTGTTGGAACTGCGCACGGAATCTACAAGGGAACTCCGCAGATAAACTTTGACGTTCTCAAGAAGATTCGTGAGGTCGTTGACATACCGTTAGTGCTTCATGGCACATCAGGAGTCCCGGACAATCAGGTGAAAGAGTGTATCAGGCTCGGAATGTCCAAAGTGAATTACGCCACAGATTTGCGCATAGCCTACACACACGGCGTGAAGGAATACATGAAGGAAAACCCTGAAGGTTTTGACCCGAAAAAGTACGGTGCTTGCGGAATTGAGGAAGTGAGGCGGTATGTTGCCGGGCGCATGAAAGTTTTGGGGAGCTGCGGTAAAGCATAAAGGGCTATATACGTGTTGCATTACTGAACAGGGGAACATGTTAATCGTGTTTCCTTGTTTTTTTTTTCGTGTTAGTGGAAT
>JAFSKY010000061.1 GCA_017448685.1 Synergistaceae bacterium | reverse complement strand
CAGCTATATTGCCCGCGTATATGTCCTCACGCCCTGAACATAATGACACAGAGCCGTCAACGTCAATCACGGGATAAGCCCTGCCACGCATGAAGCACGCGAATTTCACGGGAGGGGAATATATCTGAATGCCCCTGTCAGATATTTCGGCAGAACGCAATACCCCTTCAGACTCACGCAACACGGCTAATACTTCATCATTACGGGGAAGCCTGAAGGATTCAAGACGTTCCTCGAAGCCCTCATACACTTTAAGCTCTGTGGCGTATACCTCACGGACTCCCAATTCCGCCGCAAACCTGCAAAACTCTGGCAACTCATGGTAATTCTTGCTGTTGAGTGTGTAATTCAGGTACATGCATTCCGGGCCATGCCCAGCAACAACGCCTCGCACATTGTCCTTCACGCGCTCAATGTCTATACCGTATTGGAAGCCCGATAAGTTTTCCTGCGTGAATGCGTCAAGAGTTATGCCCCATTTGATGCGATTGTCGAAAAAGTTTTGTGGGAGGTCTTTGTGGAAGTTAGCACCGTTTGAGAGGATGCGCAGTGAAATGTTAGAGTTTATGCTGAGTATTGATGAGATGAAATATCCGAGTCGGCCATATAACAGCGGCTCTCCTGAACCAACGCTCACAACGCCTTGAAACCCTGAGTCCCTGAGACGCGTGAATAGAACTTTGAGCAGGCTTTCAGGCATTTCAGCGTTCCTGTTTTTGTGGCAGCGTGTCATGCATTTTTTGCAGACGGCGTTACATTTGTAGGTCAGCGCAACGAATATTCCTTTGCCCACGAAAAGCCCGCTCATGATGTTACGCCACTAATCAGCGTCCGGCCATGTTGGTCCGCAATCGCCCGGCCCGCATGACATTATGTCTTCGCGAATGTCTGATGTTACGCACTCTATTGTCGCCATGTTCAGCCCTCCTTCAACGCTAATCATTCATGGGGCTGCAATCGCCGGGAGCGCATGACATTATGTCTTCACGCACGTCAGATGATACGCATTCTATTGTCGCCATATGAATCTCTCCTTAGTTGGGGATTTGATGATTATCCCATAAGAGTTTGGCGTGTCAACACACAATCGCTTTAAGCATTTCCCGCGCAACAGCCTCAATCACCGGGACTGCAACACTATTCCCACATTGCTGCTTCATTTTCCCGTAAGGCACGACAACCCTAAAGCTGTCTGGGAATCCCTGTAGCCTTAGCATTTCGCGTTCTGTTGGCCTGCGTTCGTCATTGATGAGGATATAATTTGCGGAAGCACAAGCCCTCAATGCCGCTGACCATTCATGAGGCGTAACGCTCCCTGAAACATTCTCATGCGAAATATACGGGCGGGGAAAATTTTTGTCCTTCAACCGTGCGAGCCTTGACTCACGTATTGAAGCGCTGACGTAATATTTTGGGGCTGGATTGATTTCTAGGATGTCGGATAACTTTTTGCGTTTGCATTCTGGGACGGGGGCGGGGAAATTGAATGCGACATTTTCACGGAAGCCAGCGATTATGATTCGTTCGCGCTTTTGCGGAAGGCCGAAATCTAATGCGTTCAAGATTTTCGCGTGGACATGATAGCCAAGCTCCTCAAGGCAGCCCGTTATGACTCCGAACGTCCTCCCATTGTCGTGGGCTGTTAGGTTCTTCACGTTCTCAAGCATGAATGCCGGGGGTCTCCTGTCATGCAATATCCTCGCAACCTCAAAGAACAATGTTCCCCGCGCAGAATCCGCAAAACCTTCTCGCCTGCCTATAACGGAAAATGTCTGACACGGGAATCCCGCAAGCAGTATGTCAAATTCGGGGATGTCTGATGATTTTATGCTGCGTATGTCGCCTGAAGGTGTCTCGTTGAAATTTGCGGCGTAAGTCTTGCGGGCGGAGTCGTCAATCTCAGAGGAGAACACGCACTTGCACCCAGCATTCTCAAACGCGAGGCGTATACCTCCTATTCCCGCGAACAAATCTATTACCCTCATGATTGAGCCTCCCGCAAAAATTAATCCCCGTGTGATATTATCATGCCCGGCAAAAATTTTTTCACGAGAGAAGGAATCACACTACATGCCGGAAAAGAAAGGAAAGGCAGTACTCGCATACAGCGGTGGGCTTGACACTTCAGTAGCAGTTATGTGGCTCACAGAACAGGGCTATGACGTTATCACAATGACGGCTGATGTTGGGCAGAAGGACGTTGACTTGCAGGCGGCAAAAGCTAAAGCCCTCCATAGCGGCGCGGTGAAGGCATATATATTTGACCTGAAGAAGACGTTTGTCGAGAATTACGTTTACCCTGCATTGAGAGCAAACGCAATGTATCAGGGAGTATACCCGCTTGTGTCTGCATTATCACGCCCCCTCATCGCAAAAACACTCGTTGACATAGCCAACAAGGAAGGCGCAATCGCTGTAGCACATGGTTGCACGGGAAAAGGTCAGGATCAAGTGAGAATCGAAGTATGCGCAACTGCACTCAACCCGAAAATCAAAGTATTAGCCCCCGTAAGAGATTGGCACTTCACACGCGAGGCCGAAATAGAATACGCCAGCAAGCACGGAATCCCAGTAAGAGCAACAGCCTCATCACCATACAGCACGGACGACAATTTGTGGGGACGTTCGATTGAATGCGGACTGCTTGAAGACCCCTGGAACGAACCCCCCGAAGACGCTTACGAGATGACAGCGAATCCGATTGAAGGCCCTGACTCCCCCGAATTTGTCGAAATAGATTTTGAGGGCGGACTTCCTGTAGGGCTTAACGGTGAGAGGATGAACGGCGTTGAACTGATACAGGCACTCAACAAGATTGCTGGCCGTCATGGAATCGGACGTATTGACACGATTGAAGACAGGCTTGTGGGCTTCAAGTCGCGTGAAGTGTATGAATGTCCCGGCTCAACGGCATTGCTTGCGGCTCATAGGGCGATGGAGACTCTTACGCTGGACAAGCAGGTACTGAAGACTAAGCGTGAGCTTGAGGTGAGGTTTGCGGAGCTTACGTACGAGGGGTATTGGTTCTCGCCATTGCGCGACGCTATAAACGCCTTCATGGATGACACGCAGCGTTATGTGAATGGTACAGTCAAAATGAGGCTGTTCAAGGGTCAATGTGTAGTGAGGGGATTGAAGACCTCCAAGAGCATTTACCGTCATGATTTGGCGACATACTCCGAGGGTGATACGTTCGATCATTCTGCGGCAGTTGGGTTCATCAACATATGGGGATTGCCTGTAAGGACGTGGACATCGACATGGCCGAGGCAGGATGAGGCAGAAATTCCGATTGAGGCGTGAAGGGTGAATGACGGCTCCGGGGAATCCGGGGCTGTTTTTTTTGCGTGGTATAATGCGTAAATTCCAAGCAATAAGGAGGTTGACAGATTTGAATTTGCGT
>JAFSKY010000060.1 GCA_017448685.1 Synergistaceae bacterium | reverse complement strand
GTGATGTCGTAAATGTCCGAGAGCGTGAGGAAGCAGACGTAATACCACAGATAAGCGGCGCATTTGTTTTCATGAGTGCCAATGCCGGAAAAATACATGTCCCCAAGACTGAACATAGCCTTAACATCTCCCCTTTCAGCGGCTTTTGTGTACCATTGCAGAGCCTTCACGGGGTCAGCTTTTGTTCCGATTCCCTCAAGGCACATATCGCCGAGCTTACGCGGGACATACGCATACCCGGTTTCAGCGCATTGTGTGTACCACGATATAGCATCCTCATATTTTCCTGCGTCATAGCATTTGTCTCCAAGTTCAGCAAGCAGAGAAATCAGTCTGATTTGTGCGTCATGATTTCCATTGTCTGCCGACATTCTGAGCCAGCTTAGAGCCTCCCCAAAATCTTTGGGAACGTCAAGCCCGTAACAGTAGTTTATGCCCATCTCATACTGCGCTTCAGAGTCTCCATTTTCAGCCAGCTTTAATACCTCATCCGGCCTCACGAGGAAATCACCTGCCTGTTATGCCTGTTTGCTTGACTACAATATCTTTCAGCGTTACAGGTTCTTTCTTGTTATCCTTTATGACTCTGACTATTGCGTTGTCGTCATAGACTTTAATCACTTTCACTTTTCCCACGACTTTAGGCAGAACAACAACGGGGTCTTCAGGAACGACAGTAACATATGTGTCAGCGCGTATAACATCAAGAACCTCGCCAACTCTCACGCCGTCAAGAGAGCCTTTTGCGAATTTCCCAAGCGAGATTATGTAATCCCGGCGATTTCGCTTTGATGTCGCTGTTGGAGCTAATATCCTGCCGATTGTCCTGTATTTGTCCATGAAGTTATCGCTGGCTGTTAGGGCGGAACCCGGCTCATTGCTCCGAATGACGTTGCGGACTTGTTCAAGCGATTCCCTGTGAGCTTGGACGATTGCATTCTTCAATGACTGCCAGTAAGCTGTGCCCTTGAATTGATCCCATGTAGGACGGCTCATTTGTTGCCCCTTGTATTTCGATTGAGTCAGCCCGAAAAGGTCAAGCCCATACTCAAACGGAAAACTCATCTCGGCGGCTACAGCGTCAAGCAGGAATATATCCTCATCAGAGTCCAGCGTGAAGCGTCCGCTTTTGCCTCTAACGTTGTGCACAGCAAGCTCCTGAACTTTAGCGCGGTCATATATCCGTATGCGCACTAACGCACGTCCTGTTGTCGCAGTCCCTATGAAGTGCTTATCCTTCATGATTGCCGAATATAACTCAAGCTGAACGGCCATGTCATCACCACGCCTTGAACCTGAAAGCCAGCGGTTCATACCTGCCTCATCAAGGACTCTTGCCTCAATCAATGGTGAAGTCTTGTACAGCGATTCGAGGTATTCCGACATTTTCTGCTCCAATACGTTATAGGGATAAAACTTGCTCTGCCACACTTCAAGCTCCGTTGAATTTATTGTGGGGAATATTACGACCGACAAACGCCGCTGTTGTTCAGCATGAGAGACTCCACATGACAGTATGAGGAGTAAGACGCACAATATTTTCCGCGTCATCATTCAGCAAGCCCCGCGAATTTCCGCACATAAGGCGCAATACTCGTGAACCATTCACGGAACTGCTTAGCCCATAAAAGCCGCGTTATCGTGTAAAACTCGTTGATGCTCGCCCCGCCTAAAGTATCATCGTTCATGGCTGCGTTGAATGTCTCTGTCGGAAGCGTAATCATCATGTCGCCAGTATGTCGCGCAGTCTGCATACGTGGGTTGCAGCCAAAAGCCGTAACTCCTTCAGTTTCATTCACGTAGAAAGTTACCCTGTAAGGAACATCGCCGAGAGTCCCCGTGTTGAAATCGATTCGCCTTGTCCGAGAGAAGCCAGCCTCTTGAAGCTCCTTGCCACTGTCAGCAACATAGCTCACTGAAACATCATCGAGCCTGTAGCAATGCCGTATATACGCCGTCAATTTATGGCCGAGCCTCAGCATATCCGGGTCATGTATTGAGAGCTTCTTTTCGGGGGTCTTTAGGACTGTAACATTTGGGTTGAGGTTCACGGGCTTTTCTCCTGCCGTCCAAAGTGAGTCGGCTGTCTTTGTGCCGTCAGCACCGCAATACGAGAATCCAAGCATCATGGCCGCCGCCGTAACTCGTACTGTGTTGAGCCAGCGTGAAGGGTTTTCCCTCTTGAGGATTTCGGGGACTCCTGTCTTGAAGAATCCTTCTGTTGTTCGCATGGCCGCCCCTGTGAATTTGAGACGCGCCTCTATAACAACCTCTGCTTCTTCCGGCGTGAGTGGGAAAAATGGCCGGAAGATTCCTGCGTTCTTGTCGGCTCCAGAGCAATCAGCTATCCATAATGCGGATCTCTTCTCGTCCGTCATCATCGCGAAATCTGATTTGCTCATTACGGGTTCGGGGCGGTGCATTGCTCTATCGAGGTCAATCACGAGCTTGAAGTACTTGACCTTGAAATTTGTCCGTGCGAAATATTCGGTGAGGATTTTGGATATTGCTGGCTCAAAGTCATTCACGCTGTAAGTGAGTGTTTCTCCGGGCTTTTTGCCGTTGATTGAGAGTGTGCGTGAACGTTTTTCGACCCATGAGAGCGGTATCAGCTTGCGGGAATTTTTGACCTTGTTGTGTAGTGAGAGACGTGGAGTTTTTCCCCGTGTCCAAATTTGAAGCGCGAGGTTAGAATCAACATCACAGGAGCTTATGATTTTTCCCTGTTCTTCCATCGCAAAAAATATTCTCCTTGTGTGAAATGTGTTAGTGAATGCTGAAATTATAACGCACTCGAATTTAGTTATTCTTGTGTATTGTGTGTGAGGTCATAAATTTTATACAATTTCACTATAAACTTAATCCATCCAAAATAAAAACAGAAAAGGCGGTGCGCGTAATGAAGGCTAAATTTTTGTCGGCGTTATTGCTTGTAGCTGTGCTGAGTTCGTTTGCATGGGGTGCTTCTCTTCCATCAATAACCATGCTGTCAACGAAAACTTGCCCGGCTTGCGAGCAGATGTCCAAAGTTTTGGGTCAGCTCAAGACACAGTACAAGGGGAAAATCGCAGCATCTCACATATACCTTGAGGACAATCCTGACATAGCAGAGAAATACAACGTGCGCTATGTTCCTACATTGATATTCAGGGATGCTTCCGGGAATGAGGTCAAGCAGGAAGTGGGCTACAGGTCATTGAATCAGGTGCTTGATGTTTTCAGGAAGGCGGGAATAAAGATTTAACTCGCCTGAATAAATCTCAGACTCTCTAAACTCCTTAAGATTTCCGGGATTGCTTCAGTATTTGGGGCAGTCCCGGTTTTATTATGCGCGAAAATACTTCAGACGCTGGAAAAAGTTTATGCTAACATAGCTTCATCCTGAAAATTCACACACTGAAAAGGAGCTGTTACGTTCATGCGCGTTAAATTGTTGTGCGCGTTCATTCTCGCTGTCGTTCTTTGCGCCCCATCATTTTCCGCAGAACCTCCCGGATTCATTCCAGACATGCGCGACTCACAGGTCATGCCACCCAACAACTTCATATGTCAGACAATGCTAGCCGGGAATAAGCTCGTATCATTCCGCTCATGGATCGACATTCCGTATATGGCAAATTCCCCTGAACCTGAATACAACCGCCTGAATGTTTACGTCCCGGAAGAATACTTCTACGAGGGCGGGACGGTCAACGGCTACACCGCAAAAACTGCGCCTATCTTCATGCCCAATGGTGTTGGAGGCTACATGCCAGGAAGGCAATTTGTCCCGGCAAATGATAACAGGCACGGCGGACCGGGAGTCGCTCTTTACGCCCTCTCACGCGGATATGTTGTAGTTTCTCCGGCGATAAGGGGAAGGACTCTTGAACACGGCAAAGCCCCGGCGTTAATCGTTGACTATAAAGCAGCTGTGAGATGGGTTCGCCACAACAAAGACAAGCTCCCAGCAGGCGACACGGAGAAAATCATATCTGACGGACTCAGCGCGGGCGGTGCGTTATCGTCATTGCTCGGCGCAACTGGCAACGCAAAAGAGTATGAGCCATACTTGAAGGAAGTCGGCGCGTATGATGAGCGTGATGATATTTTTGCGTCAGTCGTCTATTGCCCGATAACTGACCTTGAACACGCTGATATGCCATATGAATGGATATTTAACGGTGTGAACACATACCACATGGGCCCGGCTCGCGAAATGGACGAGAATATGCAGGCAGCCTCAGACGCTCTCAAGGCAGCATTCCCCGCTTACCTGAACAGCCTCAACCTTGAGGGTTATACGCTTGATGAAAATGGCAATGGCTCATTCCGCAGATATATCGAGGGTCTGTACATTGCGGCGGCGCAAAAGGCTCTTGACGCTGGCGAAAATGTGAGGGGGCTAGAATGGCTCACTGTTGAGGGCGACAAGGTTACGGGTGCTGATTTGGGCAAATATGCTGTGTGGGCTACAAGGATGAAGGCTGCTCCTGCGTTTGACTCGCTGAACATGAAGAGCTTTGAGAACAACGAATTTGGCGACAAACATTTCACGGAGTACTCGTTCAAGCATTCGACAGCGGAGAAGCCCGCAATGGCTGATGCGGATAAAATATACGTCATGAACCCGCTGAACTTCATCGGGCGTGAGGGCGTTACGACTGCAAAACACTGGCGCATAAGGCACGGCGTGAAGGATCGTGATACATCTCTTGCAGTCCCGGCTATTCTGGCATTGAAGCTGAAGCAGGCAGGGTATGAGGCTGATATTGCTGCTGTGTGGGGAGTCCCTCATGATGGGAATTATGATTTGCCGGAGATGTTTGCGTGGCTTGATGCGATTTGCAGGTGAGAGGTTGAAATTTGAGCCGAGATTTTGGCCGGGATTCTAAAATGATTCCCGGCTTTTTTTGCGGACTATTGCAGGTGCGCTTCCTCCGTCTTAATCTCCCAATGAATCAGGAACGTTAAAGCTCCCCTCAATACGATTATCGCCCCAAGAATAGCAAGCTCTGACCACTCACGCACAATAACCGTCCTCAGTACCTCACCGCCGAGCTTGAACTCCAACGACAAGGCAATACCCTTCGCAAGAGTGAGTCTTACATGTGAATCGCGCCGGATGATTCCCCATATGGATTTCAACGCCGTGAAAAGCAGTATTGTTACGCCAACGCATTCCATCAGCAATATCCCATACTGCACAACAAGCTGAAAGACCCCCTCAATTTGTGTAAGCAGTTCCATTTTTTGCGTCTCCTTCCTAATTTTTCGTTCTTGCTTAGCTATTTGAGATGACTACGCGCTATCACATCCCCTTGCTTCGCCACTTACTGAAGCAATGAACGCGCCTTCGTGTAATTGCCGACTTATGATATTGTCTGTCCTATTGGTATTGATTATGGGTGAATGCCCCCTGTGAGTGTTATGGGATAGGGATATTCTACAATAACTTCATTGCGGCAAAAGTGATTCCATGTGCATAAAAAAAAACAGGGTCTCCCGCTTTGAAAGACCCTTTGACATCGTGAGTAGGTTTATTCAAGTGCGTTAATGTTCAGTTCTTCCGTCTCAAGTTCCGTATCACCCGCAAATGCCTGGACTGATACGCAAATTCCTCCGCGCACCATTTCAGCCGGAAGAATGAATGTGCCTTCATCTGAAATTTCTATGCTGTCGACCGCTTCATAATCAACGTAAACGCATATATTGCTGACATCTGCTTTGAAGCCATCATGATATATCCACTCGCCGATAAAGAATCTCAATGGCATGTTTGCACGAACATTAACGATTCCGAAATCGTGGCCTGTTCCGGCAGATATGACATCATCGCTAGCCATTTTGAGCGTGGTTAGTGATATTACCGTTGTGTTGCCGTCATGCTCTGTAATTCCTGCTGATGTCGAGTAGCTTCCAGTGTAAGCGATGTGTTGAGAGGCTGTTTTTCCGGCTGAGGAAATCGTTGCAGGCAAAGAGGAAGTTTTCCGCGTTATTCTCACAGTACACTCTTTCTTTCCTGCCGCGCCATTTTTGTCTTTTGCTTTCACCGTAAATTTGAACGTTCCCGCCCTTGATGGCGTTCCTGTGATTTGTCCCGTGCTGGTGTTGAGCTTCAAACCATCTGGCAAACTCCCAGCACTAATGCTCCACACATACGGACTTGCCCCGCCTGATGCTTTTGGAGTCCCGGTGTATTTTGCTTTGCGGGTTGTTGTTGCTGGGATTGTGCCTGACACAGCAGCTTGCGTAACTTTGACGGTGTACTCTTTTTTGCCTGCTGCCCCGTTTTTGTCCTTGGCTTTGACGGTGAAAGTGAACGTCCCCGCCTTTGTCGTTGTGCCTGTGATTTTCCCTGTGCTGGAATTAATTTTGAGGCCATCGGGTAATTTCCCTGCACTTATGCTCCACACATACGGACTTGCCCCGCCTGTTGCTTTGGGTGTCCCAGTGTATTTGGCCTTGCGGGTTGTTGTTGTTGGGATTGTGCCTGAAACAGTAGCTTGCGTAACTTTCAAAGTGAATGCCCTAGAATCACTGCCAGCCGAGTTTGACGCTTTGACCGTAAAATTGTACTGCCCTGCGCTTGTTGGAGTCCCTGAGATTTTCCCTGAACTATTCAGCTTAATTCCAGGAGGAAGTTCACCGCTAGTTTTCGTCCAAGTGATAGGGCTTATGCCTGTTGCAGTGAGTTTTGTGGAATAAGGCTGTTTTCTTGAGGCATTGGGAAGAGCTTTTGCTGTCATGATTGCGGGGGATGGGGTCTTAAAGAAGTGCCAGATATATACAGGTCGTCTTGAGTCCTCATGTGAACGCAATCTCACTTGTACATTGTAAATCTGGCTGAACGGTATAGGCTCGTTAAATGTAAATGTTCCGTATGCTGTTTCATTCTGCCAATTGCTTCGGAAAAGCCTAATTGCCCGTTTTGCTTCAGCGTCCCTTGACTCAATAACGAACCTGAAATCAGTCCTGTAGCTAGGAGTTATCGCTGTTGAAGTATCATTTGACATAACAAGCCTGTAGTTTAACGCCGTAACATATCCGTCTGAGCTTACGACTTCAACATATGGAAGAACTCCAGCAAACTGTTCAGATGCAGACTTGAATTTAGGTAGTGTATCGCTTCCGTTCATGCCCAATTCAGCCGGGAATGTCCATGTTATGTTTTTGCCGTTAAGCCCGATTTCTGCTCCTCCAGTGAACGCAACAGACCTTCTGCTGTCATCGATTACTTCATATTCAGCCCATGTTGTACCTATGTATGCATTGCTACTCCCGCCAGTATGCATTCTCAGGCCGAACGTCATATCTTTCCCGGCCTCTACAGTTTCAAGCACTTTCTTGACTGATACACCATCTGAGGAATCATCCGACACAATGGTATATCCTCCACCGGGTATAGTTATTTTCCCTTC
>JAFSKY010000059.1 GCA_017448685.1 Synergistaceae bacterium | reverse complement strand
GTCAACGCTTATTGCCTCATGAGATATGCTGAAGCGTTCGTGAATGTGGAGAACAGGAAATTTGACATGTTCAACCGAATTTTGCTCGCGTCAAGTTTCCTCGTCCTAGCATTGAATCTCACTCCCGGCACATCAGGCTTCTTCTTCCTCATCGTGAATGACGGAGGACTCTTCCGTGGGGCATACAATACTTTATGGAGGAGCGTATACGTTCTTTACTTCGCGGCTATGGCATTGTGGCTTCAGATAACTCACAGGGAATATTACACGCAGAAATCTCAATATGTCGCCATGAATGGAATCGTTGCTCTTCTTGTGGCGGCTAATGTCGTGCAGTACATGTTCATTCAGACTGTGCTATTCACATATGCTGTGGCGGCGGTCATGCTGTACGTAATATTCTTCTACTATGAAGCACCCGCATACAGGAGAATGCTTACGGTTGAGAGAGATCTTGAGGCTTCAAAGATTGAGGCTGAACACTCCGCAAAAGTAGCTTATGCCGCAAACAGGGCAAAAAGTGATTTCCTCGCCAACACATCACACGAAATACGTACCCCAATGAACGCCATACTCGGCATGAATGAGATGATTCTCAAGGACAGCCACGACCCAAGCATACGGAAATCCGCGCTTGATATTCGCCGTGCAGGGAATCACCTTCTCTCAATCATCAATAACATACTTGACATCTCCAAAATAGAGTCCGGGAAAATGGAACTCTACAAGACAAACTACCACATATGGCACATGCTGAAAGATATTGAGGAAGGAATATATGAGGCAGTCCGCGAAAAAGGTTTGAGCTTTGTGCTTGATGTTGACAGGGAGCTTCCTGAACACCTTTACGGGGATGAAGACCATATCCGGCAAATTATAGAAAATCTCGCTGACAACGCTGTGAAATACACCCAAAAAGGCACTATCACGCTTTCAGTGAGTGGGAATCGTGAAGGTCGTACACGTTTAAGGCTCTCTTTTGCGGTGAAAGATACGGGAATCGGAATAAGGCGCGATGATTTGCCGAAGCTGTTCGACTCATTCGAGCGCGTGAATCTCAATGAGACGCAAAATATTCAGGGTGCGGGATTGGGATTGACTCTCGCACGTTACCTTGTTGAGCTTATGGGAGGAACGATAAAGGCCGAAAGTGAGTACGGAAAAGGAAGCGTGTTCACGGCTGAAATCATGCAGGAACTTGCGCAGGAGGGCTTTCAGGGGACAATCGGCGAATACGAGTCCATGCTTGAGGATGAAAGCGAACGTACTCCCAAAGATGACGGAAGGCCGTTTGAATGTCCAGACGCAAGCATACTTGTTGTAGATGATACTCCTGTGAATCTCGTTGTAGCTCGCGGAATGTTGAAGGAATACGGAGCGCATGTAGATACGGCTGAATCAGGCGAGGACGCATTGAAGCTGATAGAGACACAGCGTTATGACGTGATATTTCTCGACCACAAAATGCCCGGTATGGACGGAGTCGAGACTCTGAATCGTGCGCATGAGATTGACGGGCCTTCAAGGCTTGCGCGTTATGTGGCACTTACGGCAAATTCAGGAACTGGACTCAGGGATGAATATATCACACTTGGATTCAATGATTACCTTCCCAAACCGATGAAGCTGACGCGCTGAGGAAAATACTTGCGGAAATGATACCTGAGGGGCTTAAAGTGAGAGGATGAGTCCCACACATGAAGCCATGAACACATAAACGCAAAGGAGACAAACATATGCACAACACAGACGGCCTTATGACCCTTGAGAAAATATCCGCTCACATGCCCGGGGCTTTACTCGTTTACCGGGACAATGAAGCGGAAGATATTATATTCGCCAGCGATGAAATAGCCCGCATATTTGAATGCGATTCAGTTGCGGACTTCATGAGATTCACGGGCGGTAGCTTCGCGACAATCGTTTACCCTGAAGACATTGAAGAGGTCGAGCAGATAATACGCAGTCAAATAGCTTCAACAGGAGGCTATGACTACGTAACCTACAGGATAATCACACGTAACGGCACAATCAAGAAGATTGAAGACTGGGGACACCTCGTAGAAGATTCCGAATTGGGACGAGTGTTCTATGTGTATCTTCATGACATGGACATACGCGACAAACTCACAGACATATCCGGGCATACGAGCCTTCCTGAACCCAAAGCTGCAACAATCGACCCTCTTACAGGGCTTGCGAATATGAGGGCATTCCGCATTCAAGCACCGAATGTGATACGAGATTTCTTCAAGCGCGGAGGAAATCCCAGCTGTATATACTTCAACATACGCAACTTCCACACATACAACGAGACATACGGCTTCTCAGGTGGAGACAGAATGCTGAAATCAGTCGCGAGGATTCTTCTTGAGACATTCCCAAAAGGATTGGCAGCCAGATTCGGCGAGGATCATTTTGTCGTCATAACAGCTCAGGAAGGATTGCGCGAAAAAGTCGCCCGGCTAGGAGTCAGGGTAAACAACTTGCGGCGCGGTGTAATCGTTGAGATGAAAGCAGGCATTTACGGTATCAAATCGCCCGACATGGATATAAGCGTGATATGCGACTGCGCAAAAATCGCCTGTGATAGCATCAAACATGAATACGGCACTAATGTTCAGGAATATGACGGGAGCATGGATGAGAAAATGCAGCTCCAAGAGCATATAGTGAGTACGTTCCAAAAAGCAATGGACGAAGACAGAATACAGATATACTTCCAGCCAGTTATTGACGTTAAGACAGGCAAGACAGCTTCATTTGAGGCTTTAACGCGCTGGGATGATCCCAAATACGGCAGGTTATCGCCCGCAAATTTCCTGTACGTTCTTGAGGAGCAAAGACTGATACACCGCCTTGATACGTTTGTCGTGAACAAAGTATGCGAGGAACTGAAACGCCGCCGTGATAATGGAGAAGAGCTTGTGCCTGTGTCATTGAACTTGTCGAGGCTGGACTTTGAGCTTACTGACGTTGTGAGGGTGATTGAGGATGCCGCCTCAAAGAATCACATTCCCGATGAGCTTTTGCGCTTTGAGCTGACAGAGAGCCTTATAGCCGTTGACATGGACGCGATGAAGCGTGAGTCTGAGAGGTTGCGCCAGCATGGGTTCAAGGTGTGGATGGATGCTTTTGGTTCGGGATATTCGTCATTGAAGGTGCTGAAAGATTTTTCGCTTGACGGCCTGAAAATAGATATGGACATGATACGCAGTGTTGATGACTGGCGAGCGCATATAATCATAACGGCGGTTATCGACATGGCTAGGAAGTTGGGAATCCCGGCATTGTCGAAGGGCGTTGAGACTCGTGAACAGCTGGAGTTCCTGAAAGAGGCCGGGTGTGATTTGGCGCAAGGGTATTTGTTTGGGAGGCCAGCTCCGGCAAGTGGAGTGAAATAGCCTCAGAGAAAAATTGAAGCAGGACGGGAGAAATTCCTGCCCTGCTTTTTTTGTTGACTGTGTGAGTGTTGCGCCTAGCCGTTAAGCTGGAGTATCGGTGTTTCTGTGTCGCCGCTTGTTGTGATTATGTCAGCGTCCTCAAAGCGTACAACTTCGAGTTCAAGTGCTTCGTACTGTTTCATCCTATTCACCTCCTTAAGATTACGGCTGCTGTTCAGTGTTCGCCTCAGCAAATGCTGTGTCAACGGCCTCGTTATAGCCCTTTGTCGCACGGTATTCCATTGTGGCCTTGTAGTAGTTGTAGAGGGCTGTTGCTGCCTTCTTTTCTGCGTCGCTCGTAGTGTCTGCACTTGAAGCCAAGACCGAACGAGCATATGACAGCGGCGACAATGTGATGGGGAAGGATACCGCATCTGTATCGCTAGCTTTTGTCGTTACCGTGATGGTATGTTCCTTCGCAAGCTCATGGGCTGGAATGTCCGCTATCTGAACCTTGTATGTTGTTGATGCGGTTGCCTCAATTGCACCTACATTGTAAGTATCCTCAGTAGTGGGGGCATTCTCCGCTTCGGGGGTGTAATCAACGTCGTCAACAGTTACTCCCAGAGTGCAGGCTGATTTTGTCTTCAGGTAAATGTTGATTGTCGTTGCGGAATCGAGGTTCAGCGAGAACTGAACGCCATTATTCGCAGCAGTGTCAATTCCTGAATCGTCTGGAATTGTGCAGCTTCCAGCATTAACACCCTTCATATCAGTTGCTGCTATTGTGGTGAGGTCTCCGGCTGATGGCGCAATGGCTGTGTAGTCTGTGCCGACTTCCCATGTGGTATGAGCCTCATCAAGCATGGCCTGTGCGTAATGGCCGTAATCCTTGATGGCTGCCCCCAGTGGCCTCCCTGACTCCGCTGTTGCACTTCCAAGTGTTGATGCCTCACCTACAAGGGCATCAAGGTACACTTCAGCCGTGAATACTTCCGTCAGGGCAGCTTCAGCTCCGGCACTCTTCCACAGTTCTGCGGTTATCGGTTCGGCAAGCTGTATTGAGGTCAGCGGGCATTCAAAGCCGTATATCTCTGTTACTCCATCGCCTTCCGCGTCAGCTTCAGCCCCGGTTTCTGTGGTGATTAACTTCTCTGTTGTATGGCTGACTCCGCTGTCAATCTCTGTTTGAGTCCAGCCGTCAGGGTCTTGACCATTCACCTTGAATTTCATCGTGTAGTCTGACGGTTTGTTATCGGGGAGATATACATAGAACATGACACCGATTCTTCCGCCAAGCATAAGCGAATGGAATACGATTGCGGGGGTGTTGGCAGTTACTGCCTCAGAGAAGCTACCTGACCTCTTCCACAGAGCCGTGAAGGTGAGATTTCCTGTAAGGGTTGTAACGGTGTAGGGTGTCTCAATGCCTGTGAGAGTTTTTCCCGTCCAGCCCACGAAGGTGTAGCCTGTAGGAGCTGTGAGCGTGGGAAGAGTTATGCTCTCTGTGTTGGGGGCGAAGTCCTGAGTTGCTGTGTTCGAGGCAACAGTCCAGCCCTCCTCCGCTATCGTTGCGCCGTTGAGGTTTTCGAGGGTGATTACGGGGTTTTTGGTCCACGAGGCATAAATATCTGTATCTTTTATTATGGTCTCTGTGAACTGATACTCCGTCTCACCATTCTCTTCTGTAACCCACTTGCTGAATGTGTAGCCATCGCGTGTGGGGTCATCCGGCTGAGTGGCGTTCCCACCTTTCAGCACCTGCTGAGTCTCTGTTACGTTGCTCTCGTCGCTATCTTGTGCCTTGTAGCCCAAATCAAAGGTTACTGTCCATGTCTGGGGGGTGATTGTGTTTATGCCATTTGCAAACGTTACTGTACCACTTGCCTCTACTTCAGTGTTATTACAGGTCAATGCTTTAGTGGCGGTAACATTTTTCCCGCTAGGCATAGTAGGAGCTGCGTCGTCTTTTGCTTTAATGGTTATGCTGTCTTCAGCTGTGTTGAAGTCAAGAGCAATGTCGGCGTTGATGTCGTATACGTCTGTATTGTTGCCGGGTTCACCTTCGCTCGTAGCTTCAGTTGCACCATTAGAGGTTGCACCTTTACTGCCAGCTCCACCAGCCTCACCAGCCGTAGCCGTAAGCGCACCGTTCGTGATGGTGATGCTTCCTGAGGCTGAAATGGTTATGCCGTTGCCGCCATTGCCGCCGTTGCCGCCATTGCCTGCCGTTTTGCCGCTAGCGTCTGCCGCACCGCCAGTACCGCCCTTACCGCCAGCACCGCCCGTAGCTGTAACACTTCCGCCGTTGATGTTCACAGCTGTTGCCGCGACTATGCCGTCTGCACCGTTGCCGCCGTTGCCGCCTGTGCCGCCTGTACTGCTATCGGCTGCTGCACCGCCAGTACCGCCTTGTACGCCCGCTTCACCTGTAGCTGTAACAGTTCCAGCATTGACCGTGAGAGTTGAGACCTTGATGCCGTTTGTTGTGGCATTTGCACCAGCAGAACCGTCATCGCCGACATTGCCCGCTGGAGTGCTACCACCACTTGTTGGCTCTGTGTAGTCTTCACCGCTAGCCTCGATGACGCCGCCGTTGATGGTGAGATTTGCGCTCTCGCCGGCTATACCCTTGTAGACGGTGAGCTTGCCTATAGTGTCTCCCGTATTACTTTGAGCGTAAATATTCAGGGTGGCACTGTCAGCGAGGGTGATTCCGCCCTGTGCTGTGAGGGTTGTTGAATCAACGAGAATAAGGTGTACTGTGCCTGTTACTTCGATAAGGTCAGTGATGGATGTTGTAGTCGTACTAGTACTATACCAAGTTTCATTATTTGCATTGCCTAATGCTACTTTGCTATTCGTTGCTGCAGGTATTTCCGTAGTAGAGTCTTTTGTCTGTTCTGTACCATTCGCGTCAAGGTAGCTTACGTTTACCGCCGCCAACGCAGGAACACTCCCGACAACGACGGCCACAGCCACGAGAGCCGCCCAAATCCCGAACACCAAACGCCTCTTCCCTCCGCCGGGACACGG
>JAFSKY010000058.1 GCA_017448685.1 Synergistaceae bacterium | reverse complement strand
CAAAACTTGAGGCACTTTCGGGCGGAGCTAGTGAGGTTCAGCGTACATTGCTTCTTGTGGATGATGACGCTGTAATGATTCGGACATTGCGTGAGGGACTCAGCGTAAGCTATAAGGTATTGCCTGCAAATTCTGGTGCTAATGCGCTGAAAATTCTTGCCCGCGCAAAACCTGACCTGATATTGCTGGACTATGAGATGCCCGAAATGAATGGCCCGCAAGTGCTTGAGGCTTTGAGGGAGAATCCTGACACGGCGAATATACCTGTGATGTTTTTGACGGCGAAGAATGACGCTAAGAGCATTGCGAAAATTGAGAGCTTGAAACCTCAAGGGCATTTGCTGAAGACACTACCATTACGGGAAATCAAAGAGATATTGCAGAAGTTTTTTGACGGGAAATAGTTGACGGATGATGAAAAGCCCCCGGTTGATGAAGGCCGGGGGTATTTTTTTGGGCAGATTTTCTTCAGTCGCTGTTAATGTCGACTCCTCTGCTTTGCTCGTTGAGTGTGCCCTCTTTCCTCATCTGCTTGAAGGTACTTTTTGCGTTCCTGAACTCATCCCTCAAATTTGCATCGCGTGCAGCTTCCTTAATTCTTGATTCTATTTCTTGGGCTGTCATCTTCGAGGGGTCGCCTCCAGCCTTGAAGATATGCACTAACGCTTTCAGGAACAGAAGCCCAGCTATATACGTAACTCCGAACAGGCAAATACCGTTAGTTATGATTGCCAGTCCCGGCACAAATGAAGCTAGAATCTCCATTGTGATAACGCCTGCCAGCTGCGTAACGATATTCACGATGATTGCAGAAGCAATAGCCTTCAGTATATCCTTACTGAACTCCAAATGAAGGTACTGCCCAATAGCGTAATACATATGCCATATTGCGCCTATACCAATCACAGAGGAAATAAGTGCGCCTATTCCCGGAAGCACACCGGAAGCCATCGCCGCAACTCCTGCTGCCGCTGCATGTCTCATGATGATTTCAGAAATCCGCTTAGAGCCGTCTTCCATGTCGACAAGGTAGCGTTCCAAGCTACTGGCTCGCCGTCCTCAAATATCCGTAAGACCGTTCTTTACAGATTCATGCGCTCAATTCCGCCTGACAATAAATTTTGCCCAGAGAAAAACTTAAAGCACACAACCATAAAGTCATATGCTTAGTTGCAGCATAAAAATTCTTATCCTTTTTGTTGTCTGTACATTCTCGATTCCGTTCACCAATCCTTAATATATTTCCCTACGACAAACATCACAAGAACACGTGAAAGCCGGGGGTATTTTTGCACACAAAAAAGCCGGGGAACAATTCAATGCTCCTCGGCTCTGTTATTGTCTGTATGCTGGTCGGGGCGAGAGGATTCGAACCTCCGGCCTCATGGACCCGAACCATGCGCGCTCGCCAGACTGCGCTACGCCCCGCAAAACTCCAGCATTCTACCACGCCTGAAACAGCCCGTCAAACATTCAACTCTTCACCCTCACTGGCCGCAACAACTGCGCAAACAGCCGTATCACCCGTAACGTTGAGGCATGTCCGAGCCGCATCAAGTATCACGTCAATCCCGGCAACAAGCGCAATTCCCTCAAGCGGAAGCCCCACGCTCGTAAGCACAAGAGTCAGCATGATCAATCCCGCTCCCGGTACACCAGCCGTCCCAACTGAAGCGAGAGTCGCAGTAACTACGATTCCAAGCTGCATATTCAGCGTAAGAGGCACATTGAACGCTTGCGCAACGAAAAGAGCGCACACACCCTGATATAGCGCAGTGCCATCCATGTTGATTGTTGCGCCTAAAGGGAGAACGAATGAGCTTATTCCCTCAGAGACTCCGAGATTGTCGCGGACATTTGCGAGCGTAACGGGGAGAGTCCCTGAGCTTGAACGCGTAACAAACGCCGTAATGCTGGCTTCCTGCACTCCCTTGAAGTACCACGCTGGGGATCTACGGCAGAACATCACAATCATTCCAGAGTAGACTATGAAAGCGTGAATGAGGCAGCCTACGTACACGGCTATGATGACTTTTGCGAACGGTGCGAGGATTGACAGACCGAATTTAGCGGCTGTACCTGCGATTAACGCAAACACACCATAAGGCGCGAATCCCATCACCATATGGGTAACTGAATACATTACCTCCGCGACATTCTCGAAGAAGTCAGAGATCTTTTTGCCCTTTTCGCCCGCGAGAATGCAAGCTACCCCGAAGAACAGCGCAAACACGATAATTTGCAGCATGTTGGCATTCACCATTGAGGCAATTGGGTTTGACGGGAATATGTCGAGAATGACATCAACGAGGGGTTTTGCCTCACGCGCGCTTGCTTGAAGCTCTGCCGGAATATTCATGCCTGCTCCAGCCTGAAAGAGATTCCCACATGCAAGCCCTATCACGATAGCTATTGCTGTTGTGATGAGGTACAGCGCGAGGGTCTTGATGCCGATTCTGCCGAGCTTGCGAATATCACCGACTGAGGCCGCCCCTGCAACAAGTGATGCGAAGACGAGCGGAACAATAAGCATCATGAGTAGGCGCAGGAATATTTTGCCGATGAGGTCAATGAAGGGCATAACATATCCGCTGAGGACGGTCGATGAGGGGACTGTAGGCCCTATTGCGAACCCGAATATTATTCCGAGGAAGAAGCCTATTGAGATTTTCCAGAGAAGGGAGACGCGCTTTTTCATGCCTGAGTTTTCTGACATGAGAACCTTCACTCCTTAGATGAGATTTCCTGCAATTATACGCCGTAACACCCTGGCCCGGTGATTATGCTTCTGCCTTCTGACTTGCGTATGACGTTGATTTTTGCGGAGATTCGTTCGCTTATGCCAGCAACGTGTGAGATTACGCCTATCATGCGTCCTTCGCGGCGTATTTCTCCGAGTGCGTCAAGAGCTGAGCTTAACGCGTCATCATCCAATGAGCCGAATCCCTCATCGATGAATAGCGAGTCAACTTGTGCTTTGCTGCCGGAAATCTGAGAGAGTCCCAATGCTAGAGCAAGGCTGATGATGAATCTTTCACCGCCTGAGAGGTTTGTTGTTGGGCGAATTATCCCGGGTTGCTCGTTGTCTGCAACGCTTAACGCAAGTCCATCGTCTTGGGCTGTCCTTACGAGGGTATAACGGCTGTTCATTCTTGCGAGCTGTGAGTTTGCGCGGTCAACAAGAATCTGAAGTGTTATGCGCTGTGCGAATCTGTTGAATTTGCCGCCGTTTTTCTGCCCTAATTCTTGATTGAGCATTGACCATTCACCGCAAATTTTTTCCTGCGCTTTAAATTGCTCGTTCAGCATGTCATATTCAGATTTGAGCCTTCTTCTTGATTCTTGAGCCGCTTCAAGCCCTGCGAGTTTTCTGCGAAGTCCGCTGAGTTTGTCCTTCCTCTCAACAAAAATCCGCTCGGCCTCCTCAAGATTCATGGTTGTTATTGCTTTGGCTTCTTCCTCCTCGAGGCGTTTTGCTCTGTCATCTCTGACGGCCTGAAGACTGCGTATTCTATTATCGTAATCATCTGACATGCGCTGAAGTGCTTGCATTTCTTCCCCTGTGAGTCTTGACGCTAAGAATATTTCCTCACTCACGAAATTTTTTGCGACAAGTGATTTCCTGAACGCTGATTCCATCCCCTCAAGCTCTGTCCTCGTGGTCTCAAGGGCGGATTGGTCTTTTGCCTGCGTGGAGCTGTTTGCGTCAATTGTCCCTTTGAGAGAGTTTATTTCCTGAGTTAATTCTGTGATTCTTGCGCTGAGATTGTCCACGTAAGATTTCCATTCATTTACGCGGTTGATTATGTCATCGCGGCTTTTGGGGTTATGGATTCCGATTGCCCCTAAGACTTCACACACCGCTGATTTCGCCTCAATGACTTTTTCCCCGCATTCACGCTCTTTTTTCGCGCATTCGTCAAGCCTTACCCGACAAGCTTCTTCATGAGCCTGTGCCTTTGACATTTCTCGGCTTGCTTCCTGAGAGAGTTTCAGCGCGTGATTTTCGCGGTCTCTTGCAGATTTCAGCTCATCTTCAATCCTCAAAGTGTCTTCCTGTGAAGTGCCTTCTGTTTCATGACCGTGTAGTGCCGGATGTTCAATAGAGCCGCAAATAGGGCAGGGGACTCCGTGCTTCAGCTTTCTTTTTTCTTCCTCAATTATTGCCGATGCCCTCATGTCCATGAAGCTACTTACTCTGCTTCGTGCCTGTTCAAGATTCTTGCGGGCGGTCTCTTCATTCATGGCCGCGTCTCTCAAATCTGACATTGCTTTTTCGTGGGCTATTTCGGCTTGCGCTCTGTCAGACACAGCTTTTTCATTGTCCTTATAGGCTTGCACGAACGCTTGAAGACGCATTCCGGCTTTGGCGTATATGCTTTCGGGGGTTTCACCTTCAGGAAGTCCGGCGGTCTTTTGCTTGAGCTTGGCTTCACAGGTGAGTTTGTCATGTTCTTTGCGTGAAAGTGCAGCCCGGTCTTGTTCAATCTTGCGAGTCAGATCGTCGATTTTGGCTTTTGTGTCTCTGTATTGTCTCCGTAGTGCCTCCAGTGTGGAATATTCATGTAGTATAGCTTCTGCTCTTTTGCCCGCCTCAAGCCTCATGCGTTTTTCCTCAAAGCCTTTTGCGGCTGTCATAAGTCCGTCAAACTCCGCTTTGTTCCGTGAAAGCTCTTCCCTGATGTCCCAGATTCCTCTGAGCCATGAAAGTGCTGACTGTATGCTCTCATATTCACGTTCAAGCCCTGAGAGTTCAGCGAGTGTTTCAGCTATGCATTGTGATATTTCCTCATCACTGGTGAAGCCATCGCGGGGAGTCTTTGCATCACGCTCAAGCCTGATTTGGTCAAGCTCTCTTTGCTCATTTTGGGCGCGTACAGCGATTTTTGTCGATATTTCGCTGTATATTCCTGTGCCTGCGAGGAGTTCAAGAATTTTCGCCCGCTCTGTTGCATTACCGTTGAGGAACGCGTCAAACTCACCTTGCGCAAGTAGAACTGTCTGCGTGAACTGCTTGAAGTCCAGCCCCGTTATATCTTCAACTTTCTTGACGGTTGCCTTAGAATTTGTCGATAGGGTTATGCCTTCTTCCTGCCCCTCCTCGTAACGCTCAATATGATGGTGCGGGGATTGTAGTTTTTCGGTTGAGCCACTGCCTGTTTTTGTCTGCCACCACTTGCAGATATATATCTCATTGTCCGCGCTGAATGTTACGTGCGCAAAGCAATCTTTTTCTCCTTTTGACATTATTTCGTTCACGCTGACGCTTATATTTGCAAGTCTCGGAGTCCTGCCGTAAAGCGCAAGGCACACAGCGTCAAATATCGTGGTTTTTCCCGCGCCTGTTGGGCCTGTTACGGCGAATATCCCGTCAGATGTGTAAGGAGGCTCGTTGAACTTTATATCCCATTCCCCGCGCAGTGAGTTAAGATTCTTGAACTTTATGCTGATTATCTTCATTTAGCCGTCTAGCCCCATTTCTTTCAGGATTTCCACATACAGCGGAATGAAAATTTGCCGTGTTTCCTCTGTGATGTTATTCTCATCGCAGTAACGTTTGAGCATTTCGAGTGGCTTTATGTCGTCAATGCTTATAGGTTCTGAGCTTTCACCATGCGAGTCAGAAGTTTTGTGTCTGTCCACGCTCTTGACGCTCAGGATTTCAGCCTTTGAGCCTTTCACAATATCTTCGAGTCGCTCCTGAAGATTCTCCGGCTTAACATCACCCGTATACGTAACCTCAATCCACACAGACTCGTCCGCCTCAACAAGCCTGCGTATTTCCGTCTCAATTCCGGCCGTATCTCCAGCAACCCTCGCCATTTTCTGACTCACAGGTACAGCAATCTCCTTAACGCCCGCGAAATTCCTTCCATCAAAATCCACAACGCTCACAGATTTTTGCCCTTTTTGTGAGTCCCATTCCCCGAATGAGAGCGTAATGGGCGATCCGCTGTAACGTATATTCTCGCGTCCTACGTTCTGAGGCGAATGGAGATGACCTAATGCCGTATACGCAATATCTTCCGGGAAAATGTCAGAGCCTAACTTTATGGCTGTCCCTAAATAGGCGTTTCGTTCGCCTTCTTCACCGTATGTTTTTCCGGCCTCAAGGAACAAATGCCCCATTGCGATTATGGGAATGTCATAGCCTCCGCGTATTTCTCTGGCGCGTGTAAAAATTTCCGCGTAATGATTCGCTATTCCGGCTTTGATTTGTCGCTCAATGTCTTGGAATTTGTCTTCAGCCTTTGCTGTTCGTATGTCGCTATCATGGAGGAAAGGAACGGCACAAACTATCATTTCCGGGCTACCATTTGAATCCCTAAGCGTTATGATTTCGTCATCAGATGCCCTGCCTATGACGTGAATATCGCAACGGCTCATGATTTCTGACGGAGCGTCAATGAATTGTGGCGAGTCGTGATTACCTGAGGTGATTATGATGTGTCTGCATGATTTCCCGGCTACCCTGCCTAAGAATGTGTAGTAGATTTCCTGTGAGTCTGTTGATGGTTTGCCGTTGTCGAAAATATCTCCTGCGACTACGAGTGCGTCAATATTCTTACGCTGTATTACGTCCTCAAGCCATGCGAAAAACTTTCGGAACTCGTCAAGCCTTTCATGCTCCATGAGTTTTTTGCCTATGTGCCAATCTGATGTGTGAAGTATGCGCAAACGACTTCACTCCTTTGTGATTTTGTGGAATGTCGTTAATATTACCGCAAGTAGACATGTGGCAAAAGATATAGTAATATTTACGTATCTCATAAGCCATAATTTACGCAGACATTTAACGGAATTTTACCTACAGTCTTGACCGTAGTTTGTGCTATATTATGGTCATCCACAAAAAGCACATAATGCATACGATAAGCAAAGGAATGTGATGTACTATGAAGAGGACTTCATATAGTCATGAGGGTTTGACGGAAGCAAAGGTGTCGGCATATTCACAGGAGGCCGCTTACGAAAACGCGATGAAAATCTACAAGATATTCGCGCAGGTTACTGGAGTGATATTGACTGCGGCGTTTGTTCTCTCGAAGATATTTTAGGCTCTGCGTCCTGAACAGGATTTGCCGTAAGTCCTGTCAGATTTGTTGCCTCACATTTTGTCGACGGGTTATTGTTCGGCGTGAATGTGTGGTAGCTTTAGTCTGCTCAGTTTTATATGCTAAAAGGCGGTCAAGTTCCTCCTAGTATGTACAAAGCAAAGCTAGAGAAAAGAGGTTATTAACTATGTCAGAGCATAGCATTACATTTGGATCAATTACGATTAGTGGAAATAATATTGATGCTACCATTAACCAATCAGCAACAATATATCATGATTATACAAAATATGAAGAAGTTCATCATGAGTCAAATTGTAATAATAGCAATGGAAACTCTAGAAGTGTTCAAGAAATATTTGATGGAATGACTGAGATATTTTCTCAGATATTTCATTGATTTATAGATTTTTTACAACTAGATTATTGTTTCCTTCCATCATAAAACATAAAATAATCTGTGTGATTCGCTGTTAGGCGGGTCATTATTTTTTGTGTACACTGGCTAATCCTCATGGCCTAAATGTATGCAGGCAATTCATCACTTCATACGCAAAACTCCCACCCAAAAACCTCACCTCCAAATTCTCACATAACATACGCATTCAAGATACGCAATCGCGCTCACAGCTCATGCGGTTAAATATTTCGTGCCAATACTGTAAAATACGAGTCAAAAAAGGAGTGAGTGTTATTTGCCTTACGACAACAGAAAAGATTTGCCCGTAAAGATTAATCCTCGATTGCAGATTGTCTCATTCTTCAGCGGAGCAGCAACAATGATTCTTGAGCTTGCTGGGTCAAGGTTGGTTGCTCCATTCTTCGGAACAAGCCTTATCGTTTGGACAGCCCTTATCGGAATCATAATGACAAGCCTCTGCATAGGTAACTGGGTAGGCGGTTCAGTAGCTGACAGGAGGCCAGAAGGTAAACTCTTAGGGCGTATACTCATGTTCGCGGCAATCATAATCGCGGCAACAGCTTTCGGCAGCAACTACATACTCACAGAGCTTCAGGGAATGAATCTCAATCTCTACATGTCATCCGTTTACGCTTCAGCATCAATTTTCGCCCCCGCAAGCGTCCTAATGGGAATGGTGTCTCCATTTGTGGCACGTTTAGCGATGCAGGACGTAAACAGCTCCGGGGCTGTCGTGGGAAGGCTCTCAGCACTCAACAGCGCAGGAAGCATTTTCGGCACATTCATGGGAGGCTTCGTGCTGATTTCGTTGTTCCCTTCAGGCGTAATACTCATGTTGCTGGCGAGTATTGTTGCGTTATTGTCGGTGCTGGTTTACACGGGGGCATGGAGGAGGATTATATCCTCGGTCGTGTTTGTGGTTCTTTGCGGTGCATCATGGTGGGGAAATGTTCACGGATTCCCCCGCGCCCCTATAGGAGTCCAGATTGACACGGCGTATAACCATCTCTCAATCGTTGAAAGCACAGACACACGCAACGGAAGAAGGGTACGCGTTCTCATCACCAACCCTGACGCTGCTCAATCGCTAATGTACACCGAATACCCATCAGAGCTTGTGAGTCAGTACACGAAATTCTACGATTTAGCGTTCCACTACAAGCCCGACACGAAGCGCGTGTTAATGCTCGGCGGAGGAGGGTATTGCGTTCCGAGATATTTGGCGGAAGTGAAGCCGGATGTTTCTGTTGATGTTGTCGAGATTGATCCAGGTGTAACTGAGGCGGCGCGTAAATATTTCGCCCTCAAAGACACTCCGTCAATCAGCATATATCATGAGGACGCACGTACATTCCTCAACCGTGCTGTGAGGGACAAAATAGAGCCGTATGACGCTGTATTCATGGACACGTTCAACTCGTGGTCATCGATACCGTTCCAGATGACGACAAGAGAAACTGCCGCGAGGATTCGCGAAATCCTGAAGCCTGACGGTGTGCTGATCGTGAACATAATAGCTGCACTTTACGGCCCCAAATCGGGAGTCTTTCACGGAATCTACAAGGCATACTCCACAGCATTCAGCACTATGATGATATTTCCCGTCAACGCATACGAAGCCCGTTACGCATACGCCCTACAGAACATGATACTTGTAGCTATGGGAGCAGACGCAGCAGCAGTAACTCAGCCTGACCCGAAATATGACTCTCTTTTGTCGCATCAGTGGCTTGAAGGATTTACGCCTGATCCTGTTGTGCCGACATTCAGCGATTCATATGCGCCTGTTGAGAGATACGCGCTTATACAGTAATGAAAGAGTGATACTCATGAAGAAGGACAACAAGACTCAATTCCCGAAAAAAGATGACAAATCCCCCCTCCTGAAGAAAATCCCGGATAAATACGCACAGCTTCCGTTAGTACCTTCATGGATGCTTATTCCGTTGTGGCTAGTGTCTCTTGCGTTGCCTAACCTGATATATTCGGGGATATTGTTCGCTGACACATTGCACATACTGAAATGGACGGTAACGGGAGTCCCTATTGCAATTGCCGTAATCATAGGAGGGGCGCGTCTTTTATGGTATGGCAAGGACAGAATACGCTTAAAGCTGGACATGTTCGCGCTAATATGGCTTGTAATTCTGGCGTATTGCGCGGTTCAGCCGTGGTGGATTGAGCGTATATTCTCGCCTACAGGTTACACGCTTGAAATGGTGTGCTTCCTGGCTGTGTGGGCGTTCTATGTGGTGAGCGTCAACTCATTTCCCGCTGGAGGACTCAGAATCGTTCTGATACTTGGCAACATCAACGCGGCAATCAATGTAATGTTCGCAGAGTTGCAGATACGTAACATGAATAACTTTGAGTTTCTGAGAGGGACATTCCTCGCTGACCTGATACCTTACAGCAACATAATTCTTCCCACGCCCGGAAATTACATCGGCAACACAGCTCAGCAAAACATGTTCGGATTGTGGGTAGCTGTGGCGTGTCTTGGCGCGGTATATCTGTATGTCTATGACGCGTGGAAGGATGAGACATCAGAGTATGGCCGGAAAATCTGGTTGCCTGCCGTGAATGTTGCGCTTGCTGTGATTTCGCTGAAATTCGCCGTAACTGAAGCTAGCGTGTCATTGGGGATTCTCGCGGGGCTGTTTGTGATTACGGCGTTCATTTGCGTGTTTAGGCTCGGAAATGACAAGAGAGCGTATTATTCCGTCTTCATATTGTTGCTATTGAGCATAAACTTTTGGGGATTGATGAACTCTACAAGCCGTTCTGCAACACTTGCGCTCCTTTTGGGATTGTCGGTGATATTCATTCTGTCATGGTGGAAGTTCAGCCCCGGCCATGTCAAACGCTTTTTTGCGGCGGCGATGGTTATTGCGTGTGTATTCTGGGTATCACTGTATTCACCTCGTTCAGGGCAAATAGTCGACAAGACAGCCGATATTATCCGCAATGCCGAAAACATCGGGAATCGTCGCGGAATCTGGATGACCTCATGGGCAATGTTGCTTGAACACCCTGATGGAGTCGGAATCGGCCAATACAAATGGCATTACCTCGAAGCACAGAGATACGGCTTCAAGATAAATCCGGCCCCTTGGTATAGCTGGCAATATACACATTGGGCGCATAACGAGTTCTTGCAGTTTTTCTGTGAGGGAGGAATTGCCGGGGGGGTAATGCTGATTCTGATGTGGCTGGCGTGGTTTGTCCCGGCGGTAATGGGATTGTTCCGGCGCGGAAAAATGGAGATCGGCATCAATGCTGTGTGGGCATTGGCTCTTGTCTCACTGATTACGTTCTGCGCAGTGTTCACACGTCCTTTTCACCGCATCGAAAATATGGTGTGGATAACGCTTGCTTTTGCTCTGTCAAACCGTGAGTTTTTCTCCGACAGCCTGAATTTTTCCGTCATAAAGTCCAAAATTTTCGGTTCACTTGTGGGACTAGCCTGCATCGTTTCAGCTGTTGCCTGCTGTGTGTACATATCGAGCGGGATTTACGGCAATTACGTTTTGCGTCAGGCCATATCAACGCAGAATGAGAACTTACAGTTGTATTACCTCAACGAGGCGGAAAAACACCCAATAGTCTACGAGGAAGCACAGCGCAACTTAGGCCATCACTATTTGCAGACTGGTGAGCAGAAGAATAACCCGGAGGAGCTTCTGAGGGGATTCAATATCCTTTGGGGACATTTCAACCGTGAACCACATTCGGAAGACATAACACGCCTTCTGAATTTCGCGCAAAGGTATCAGGTTGAGGAGGTATTGAGGGAGCTTGCAAGCTACTTCAAGCCGGGAATGTACCACCTTCAGAGACTCCCGCAAAAAGACAGTGCCGGACGCACGATTAACGCCCTTCTACTGTTGAACGGGCCGGGAAGCGATGACGATTAAGCGCGGCTTCACACTTGTGGAGATTCTTGTTGCTGTCATGCTTACTGGAATGCTTGCAGGGCTTGCGCTTGCTCCTGTGGCAATGACGGTAAGACGTACGATTGACACACAGCGGGAATACGCAGACATGTCAGCATTATCGCGGACGGTGAATTTCATTGCCCGGGACATATTTCAGGCTATGCGGCTGTCCTCTAACGTTCTTATGATTGCGGATCATGAAGCGTTAGGGAGTAAGGCGGATGACGCATTATTGTTCATGACGACAACCCCAGCGATTCAGAACATGGCCGCGGGAACTGTTGTGTACAAAACAGCGGAAGGCGGAATCCTCCACAACAACATAATACCCGGCCTTTACAGGTGGGTATTTCCCGGAAAAATGCCAAACGCCATAAACACAGAGACTCTCAAAGGTGAAGAAGGCCAGCTAGTTTTGCCGGGCGTAACTGATTTCAGCGTTGAAATTCCAACAGGTTCACATGAGGATGACAGGAAGAAGGAGTATTCCGGCCCGCTCCCTAAAGGAATATGCATAAAGATAGCGCGTAAATCGGAGGAAAAAGAAAGTGAGATTGAACGCATTATCGTTTTCCCGTAAACGTACAGGCTTTGTGCTTGTGAGTGTGTTGATGCTAGGCGTAATGCTCATCTCATGCGCTACAGCGTTTTCATGGTTCGCACGTATGCAGGTTCGCGGAATAGGTAGCGAGTTGCAGACCCTCACCAACCGCACAATGTCTCACGTTCTCGCCAACGCAATAATCAACGTTTTCTCGGAAGTATCATCGCGCTCAAGCTATGACAGCCCAACACAGAGATGGTTTCAGCCGTTTGTGTTCAACGTCCCTGACATGGGTATATGGGTAGTGCAGATAGTGCCTCTTGACGACAAAATACCACTGCGGAATCTATTTCTCCCTGACGGAAATACATTGAGGCGTGAAATGACTGACGTTTGGCGCGACATGTGGGACAAACTTCAGCACCGCGAATTAGAGCATGTAACGCTTGACTTCATGGACAGGAACGACAAGCCCAGAGTCGGCAGTGTGGAATATGATTACTTCCTCAACCGCCCCCCTTACGACATATCAGAGCTACTCATACTCAGCAACGACATAACCCCCGACATGCTTAACGGCTCCGGGACATTGCTGGGTATATCGGATTACTGCACAGTTTACAGCGATGGCAAAATCAACCTCAATGTAGCTCCCCTTCATGTGATGGAGTTATTGCCGGGGCTTGATACGGGTGGGCTTGCCGAGAGAATAGTACGTACACGCATGGAAGAGCCTTTAACGGGGATGAATGACTTACAGCGTTTACCGGGGGCTTCAGGGAGGACATCAACATTATTGATGAATATAGCGGGGTTCAAGAGCAGGTATCTTGAGATAAAACTTGAGCAGGTGAGCGGAGATGGTGATTCGGGTTCGTCATACAGGGTGGTATTTGACCGCAATTCAAAGCAAATAGTGAAGTGGGAAGAAATATGAGACTCAAAGATATATTATCGTTCAGCCGCAAATCAGGAAAAAACATATACGGCTCAGCGGATTTCAAGCGCGTAATAACTTCTGACGGCGAAAAATCATCCATAACCATCAGGACAGGTACAGGGCGCGTATCAGTAACTCTTGCGCCAATGAGGACTCTTTCAGTCGAGGGATTTGAATT
>JAFSKY010000057.1 GCA_017448685.1 Synergistaceae bacterium | reverse complement strand
GTGATACATTTTAAGATACGTATTTTTTTTTTTTTCAAAAGTGGAATTACGCATCTTTCCTTAAGCTGAACACACAACCACAATAATTCTGCCGATAAAGCCCCATCTCTTTCGACATTCTCACCGACCGCAAAAACCCGTTATTCTTCCTCCACACACGAGCAAGCCACTTCAGGCCATGCCGGGCGCAAATCTCCTCCCCAATAGCGTTGATGAGACTCACATTCTTATGCGGGCTGATTGTCAGAGTCGTGCAGGCATATTCGCAACCCAGTCTCACAGCCTCACACGCAGCTGCCTCAAGCTGAATCCTGAAGCATTCCGCACACCTCAACCCCCCTTCAGGTTCAGACTCAAGACCTTTCACGCCTTCAAGCCATTCTCCCGGGCGATAATCGGGAAGCTCACACGTTATTGCGTTATGTTCAGCGACAACCTTAACGGCCTCAAGCCTTCGGATATATTCATCATGAGGATGTATATTTGAGCCGTAAAAGAACCCGTAAACGTTCCAGCCCTCAGCAATCAAATCAGGCACGGGAATACAGGCATCAGGAGCGCAACAGATGTGAAGCAGTATATTCTTCATGGCATGGCCTCCAAAGTGATATGATTACGGAAATTCTACAGGAGGAATGAGACATGCAGAAGGACTCGAAAATTTACGTTGCAGGTCATAGAGGTATGGTAGGAGGCGCGATATTCAGGGAGCTTCAGCGACAAGGCTACACGAATATAATCACGCGGACTCACTCGGAACTTGACTTGACGAGCCAGGCTGATACGGAATCATTCTTTGCGCGTGAGAAGCCTGAATACGTTTTCCTCGCGGCGGCAAAAGTCGGAGGCATTGCGGCAAATTCGGCAGCTCTGGCGGATTTCATGTACATCAACATGATGATTGAGATGAACGCAATCAATTCTGCGTGGCGTAACGGATGCAAGAAGCTCGAATTTCTCGGCTCATCATGCATTTACCCGCGAATGTCCCCTCAGCCCATAAAGGAAGAATACCTGCTATCAGGCTACCTCGAAAAGACCAACGAAGCATACGCCCTCGCAAAAATTTCCGGCCTCAAATACTGCGAGTACCTCAACACACAATACGGCACAGATTATATTTCCGTCATGCCCTGCAACCTTTACGGCATTGGCGACAACTATCACCCGGAACATTCACACGTATTGCCCGCATTGATTCGACGCTTCCACGAGGCAAAAATTTCCGGCGCAAAGTCCGTAACATGTTGGGGAGATGGAAGCCCTTTGCGTGAATTTCTGTACGTTGATGACCTCGCAGAGTTATGCGTGTACTTGATGAATCATTATTCGGGAAATGAAACAGTGAATGCCGGAACAGGCAAGGAGATTACCATCAAGGATTTGACCGCCCTTGTTGCTGAGATTGTTGGGTATGATGGTGCAATTTCATGGGACATTTCGCGGCCTAATGGGACTCCCCGCAAAGTTATGGACGTGAGCAAAGCCGAGTCTCTTGGATGGAAAGCAAAGACCAGCCTCCGCGATGGGATAAAGCTGGCCTATGAGGATTTCAGGAGTCGTTACGCCGAAGCCCCCGCCAATTGACCGCAAGCTGCCATTATGTCAGAGCCTCTTTCCTTGCGCAGTTCATGCTCTATTTTCATCTCAGTCAATGCCGCGCAAAATGCCTTTATCCGTCCTTGTGATGAGCGTTTGAGTTCTGGCTTTGAGGGTATTGGGTTGAAGGGGATTATGTTGATGTAGGGTTCGAGGCCGTCAAGCAATGCGGCTGTTTCATATGCGTATTCGGGCGAGTCGTTCACGCGGTCAATGAGGGCGTATTCAACCGTTATGCGTTCACCTGTCCTATCATGATAGCGTTTGAGGGCGGCAACAAGGCTCTGCAATGGGTAACGCCTGTTTACGGGCATGAGCTTTGAGCGGAGTTCGTCATTTGGGGCGTGAAGTGAGAGCGATAACCTTATGGGTATTTCAAAGTCAGCGAGGTCTTCAATGCCCGGCGCGATTCCTGATGTCGATATTGTTATGTGCCTCGCGCCTAAGTTGCGCATGTTCTTGTCATTGAGGGAGCGTATTGCGGAAAACACATTGCCCTCGTTCAATAACGGCTCGCCCATTCCCATAAATACGATGTTGTTGATGTCAGCACCGTTAATCTTCTCCATCATGAGGAATTGCCCTAAGATTTCTCCCCTCGTCAAATCACGCTTAAATCCATTTGCGCCAGTCTCACAGAAAACACACCCTAATGGGCAGCCTGCCTGAGATGATATACACGCTGTCTTGTGGCCTCCGTGATTCAGCAATACCGACTCGACTCTTGCGCCGTCATTGAGATGCCAGAGGTATTTGCGAGTCCCATCCCTTGAAACCTGCTGACGAATCATTATGGGGAAATTCATCGCGATATTGTCATGTAGCTTGTCGCGTAATGCCTTGCTGAGGTTGGTCATTTCCTGCCACGTGAAAGCCTTTTTTGCGTATATCCATTGACAGACTTGGGCAGCCCGGAATTTCTGTTCGCCCCATTCAGCGAATAATATTTGCCAATCATTGAGAGCCATCTCTAACGCGTCATACGTCATGTCATTATTCCTCCCTGTCATGAGCCGTGAAAATCAATACCACTCTGTTATAATCGTGAACGTTCATTATATATCACCAAAAACGGAGGCAATTTTCATCTTGGGTAAGGTAGTAAAAAACCTAGGGCTTTACCTCGTGTTAGTGCTTGTTGTCGTTACGATGGTCAACACGTTCTTAACGCCTGAGGAAGTCCAGAAGCAATATGACGAAATCAGCTACAGCCAATTTCTGAAAGACCTTGACGCGGGCAACATACGCATACTCCAGATCCGCAACAACACAGTTCCCGGCGAATCAAGCTCAGCAACTCTACAGGGCGAACTCAAAGACGGCAAGAGATTCCTGACTTACGGCCTCGATGTTGCTGGAATCGCAGACAGGGCTGTAGCAAAAGGTGTAGAGATGGTTACTGTTGAGGCTCCGCAAAAAAACACATGGCTCACATCTCTAATGACATCGCTTTTTCCGACATTGCTCTTGATTGGCGTGTGGGTCTACTTCCTGTACAACATGCAGGGCGGCGGCGGGCGTGTAATGTCATTCGGCAGGAGCAAAGCAAAATTATTCCTCGACAACAAGCCCAAAGTTACATTTGCTGACGTTGCCGGGTGCGATGAGTCCAAAGAGGAACTGCAAGAGGTAATACACTTCCTGAAAGACCCGGAGAAATTCAAGAAGTTAGGCGCGAGAGTCCCCAAGGGAGTTTTGCTCGTTGGCCCTCCCGGTACAGGTAAGACTCTGCTGGCTAGGGCTGCTGCCGGGGAAGCTGATGTGCCATTCTTCAGCGCGAGCGGGTCAGATTTCGTTGAAATGTTCGTTGGAGTCGGCGCGGCAAGAGTCCGTGATTTGTTCGAGCAATCCAAGAAGTACCAGCCCTGTATCATATTCATTGATGAGATGGACGCTGTTGGCCGTCATAGGGGAGCGGGACTCGGAGGTGGCCATGATGAGCGCGAGCAGACATTGAACCAGTTGCTTGTTGAGCTTGACGGATTCGATGACACCAGCACCACAATACTTATTGCCGCAACAAACAGACCTGACATATTAGACCCAGCGTTATTGAGGCCGGGACGCTTTGACCGTCATATAACCGTTGACCGCCCTGACGTTAAAGGACGCGAGGAGATTTTGCGCGTTCACATGAAGGATAAAACTTTTGCCGATGATGTTGATGTGGGCGTTCTTGCGCGAAGGACTCCGGGGCTTGTGGGTGCTGACCTCGAAAATCTCGTGAATGAAGGGGCGTTATTGGCGGCTCGTCATGGGAAGGACAAAATCGGCATGGAAGACCTTGAAGAGGGAATCGAGAGAGTCATGGCCGGACCTGAACGCAAAAGCAGAATCCTCAACGACCGCGAAAAACGCATTATCGCCTATCATGAAACGGGTCATGCAATAGTCGCAAAACTTCTTCCCGGCTCTGATCCCGTTCACAAAATTTCAATCATCCCAAGAGGCCACGCGGCATTAGGCTACACGTTGCAATTGCCTGAAGAAGATAGATTCCTCATGTCAAAGTCTGAGCTGATGAACCGAATCGCAGTGCTATTGAGCGGACGTGTGAGCGAAGAAATCGTGTTCAATGACGTAACGAGCGGGGCAGCAAATGACCTTGAACGCGCAACCCAAACAGCTCGCCAGATGGTTACGCAATTGGGCATGAGTGAGACAATCGGACTCGTGAAGCTCGGCAACAAACGTGAAGAGATTTTCTTGGGGCGCGACATTTCGGAGGACAGGAATTATAGCGAGGAAGTTGCATACAAGATTGACCAGGAAGTCAAAGCGATAATTGATGCATGTTATGAGAACGCAAAAGAGATTCTCACATCACGCCGGGCATTGATGGATAAGATAGCCGGGGTCCTTCTTGAGCGTGAAGTAATTGACGCGGAGGAATTTGAACGCCTCATGAATGAAGGTGTGCCAGAAATCTCAGGGAATGACAGCGGAAATGCCCCCGAAACCTCTCAGGACATACCTGAAATTCCCGACATGCCGGAAATCAGGGTAGACCCTCCCGCGCAAACTGGAAAAGATTTTATCGCATAGCTTGACGGCTTGAAGTAAATGGGCAATAATTAGCGTGTTCAGGTTTTGGGGTGTCGTCCAATGGCAGGACGCTGGACTTTGGATCCCGTAATGATGGTTCGAATCCATCCACCCCAGCCACACGACTCACAAAGAGGTGATGCACGTCATGAACACCGTTTGCGTTCTCATCATGGCAGCCGGAAAAGGCACAAGAATGAAGAGCGCCCTCCCTAAAGTCCTTCACTCCGCACTTGACCGCCGAATAATTGATTACGTCATCGAATCGGCAAATCAAGCAGGAGTAATGCCGCAAGATACAGCCGTATTAGTCGGTTCAGGCGGCGAAGAAGTCGAAGCACATATCACAGAGAATTTCCCAGAAGTCAAAGTTTTATGGCAACATGAACAGCTCGGTACAGGCCACGCGGTTAAATCGGCGTTGGAATGGTGGAAGAATTATGACTCGCTTATAGTCCTAAATGGCGATGTCCCACTCCTAAAGCCTGAGAGCCTCCGTGAATTAATCTCCTCATGTCGGGAAAATGATTGCACCGTTATAACGTTCAACGCAGAAAATCCCGGCGCATATGGCAGAATAATACGTAAAGAAAATTCCGTTAGCATAGTGGAATACAAAGACGCTTCCCCGGAACAAAGGCAAATTCACGAAGTCAACGCAGGCTGTTACGCCTTCAGAGTAAAATCCCTCCTACAAATCATAAACTCCATCACCAACAATAACGCTCAGCACGAATATTACATCACAGACGCATTAGCCCTCATGAACGAAGCTGGACTCACAACAGGAGCATTCACCCTCCCGGAAGAAGAAATGCAGGGGGTAAACACTCAGGCTGAACTCGCTAGTGTTGCGCGTACTGTGAGGATGCGTGTATTGTCGCGTTGGATGAATGAAGGAGTGAGAATCGCTGACCCTGAGTCAACGTATATCAGTCCTGACGCTGAATTGTCCCATGACGTAACAATCATGCCTAATGTACAAATTTGGGGGCGTTCAAGAATCAGTGAAGGTAGCTATATCGGTTCAGGCTCAATCCTCACTAACTCCATAATAGGCCGTAATGTGAAAGTCATAGCTTATGCCGTGATAGAGAATAGCGAACTCAAAGAAGGCTCTAAAGCTGGGCCATTCTGCTACATTCGGGATAATACATGCCTTGAGGCCGGAGCTTTTGCCGGGAAATTCGTTGAGCTCAAGAACTCGCATATAGGTGAAGGCTCAAAGGTGCCTCATCTTTCATACATGGGAGATGCAACGCTCGGTCATGACGTGAACATAGGTGCAGGAAGCATAACATGCAACTATGACGGTGAACACAAGAACAAGACTCATATCGGCGATAACTGTTTCATAGGCTCAAGCACAATGTTTGTAGCTCCCGTTGAAGTAGGAGAAGGCTCTACTACAGCGGCGGGGTCAGTGATAACGAAGAAAGTTCCGGCAAATTCTCTTGGAATCGGTCGGGCAAGACAAACAAACATAGCGGACTGGTCATTACACGATCACCATCACCACAAAACTACAACAGAAGGGGAGAAGTAATCATGTCCAGAGGAAACGGCCTCAAGTTGATAGCTGGAAATTCGCACCCGGAGTTCGCAAAAATAGTCAGTGAAAGACTGCATACACCACTAGCTGACGTGAGGAGCTTCAAGTTCTCTGACGGCGAAACAGGAATTGCCCTCAATGAAAGCGTAAGAGGGGCTGACGTGTTCATCATACAGACGACAAGCACCCCAGCCAACGAAAATATAATGAACCTGCTAATCATGGCAGATGCGGCAAAACGCGCCTCAGCTCATTAC
>JAFSKY010000056.1 GCA_017448685.1 Synergistaceae bacterium | reverse complement strand
TGTGCTGTGCTGTGCTGTGCTGTGCAATTGTAGGCGACGTTTCAAATTTGTCAAGCTCCTTCCTACTGAAAAATTGATGTCTTAATGGCCTTGTGCGTTCAGAATTTTGCGGATGTAACCTCCCTCCCTGAAACACATAAATTATCCCGCATGTCAAGAATATTTGAAGGGGGAAAAATGACCGTTCACGAAATTTAGACAACGTTCACGCGGAAAAAGTTTGAGCTTCACGAACGAGGGCAAAAAAATTCCGCGCCGTGACTCATTACATCATGACGCGGAAAAATATATGTCTGCGCTAATCCACTTCCGTCCCTCTGAAGTAAATAATCCCGCTTGGAGAATGATATATCCCCTTGACGCGGGGACTCTTCATGACAGCTGCCGAATAGAAATACAGCGGTGCAAGTGGCATGTCATCAACAAGAATCCTTTCGGCCTCGTGCAAATAATTCATCCGCTTCAACCTGTCAGGCTCAACTTGAGCTTTTTTGATGAGCGCGTCATATTCGGGATTGTCGTATCTTGAGTCGTTGTTCTGCGAGTCTGAAGCCATTGTGTCAAGCAGATTTGATGCGTCAGGGAAATCCATCGCCCAGCCTGATTCGGCAATGTCAAAATCCCCGTTGCGCTTCGTGGTGAGAAATACTTTCCATTCCTCATTGACGAGGTTCACTTTCACGCCGAGAGCTGTCTTCCACATACCCTGCAAGACTTCGGGCAATACTTTTCTCCCTGAGCTTGACGAGTATTTGTACGTTACTTCCGGGAAACCCTCGCCGTTAGGATACCCCGCCTCAGCAAGAAGCCTCCGAGCCTCATCGACATTTGCCCGGACTGGGATAAGCTCGCCTCCTTCCGTCCTGAAATCCTCTGAGGGATTCGCGCCGGGTATGTTCGTGCAAATCATGCCTGAAGCGGGTATGTTGCCTCCTAGCGCGATTTTGTCGGTGATTATTTTGCGGTCAATGGCAAGCATGAAAGCTCTCCTGACTCTGACATCATCAAAAGGCTTGCGGGTAACGTTGAACGCGTAAAAGTATATTGTGTGTGAAGGTTCTGAAACAGCCTCGCCGCGTTTAATGAGTATTGGAGCCATCAATGATGGTACAGTCGTCATGTAATCCACTCGCCCCGCCCTGAAAGCCGCCAATGCCGTATTTCCGTCCCCAATAAGCACAAGCCTGACACGGTCAATTTTCACGTTGTCAGCGTCCCAATAGCGAGGGTTGCGGGCAATTACGATTTCACCGCCCGGGCCATGTCGCCATGATTCGACTTTGAACGGGCCGTTTGAGGTGAGAGTCTCAATATGAGCTGCCCAGCCGCGAGGATTTTCCCTCACGATGTCCATTCTTGCCGGGAAAAATGACGGGAAGGCCATGTGATATAGCATCAGGGGATTCACATGTTCGAGCGTGATAATCAATGTCCTGTCATCAGGAGCAGAGATGCCAACGTCAGAGCTTGAGACTTTGCCATTGTAGAATGACTCGGCGTTCTTGATGAAGAATCCGAATGTAGCGTAGGCACTTCCTGTGTGAGGGTCAATGAGGCGCAAAATTCCGTCCCTGAAATGTGAGGCTGTGAGGGGGACTCCGTCAGACCATTTCAGATTGTCGCGCAAATGAAACGTCCATTTGAGGCCGTCCGCTGAAACATCCCATGACTCAGCGCAACCCGGCTCAGGATTGTTGTTGAAGTCAGTCCGCAATAACCCCTCAAATATATTTGCGTCAACTATTGCCCCATCAAGCGCGTAATTCAACGTTGGGTCTATAGTCTGAGGGTCAATGCCTAAGTTGTAGGTGATTTCTTTTTCCCCTGCATATGAACATGATACCGCCATTAACGTTATGACAATTGCCGCGAAGATTCTCCGCATCATTCATCGCTCCTTTCACACAAATGGGCAGGCGCAAAAGTGATTGTTGCCTTTGTCCTGTAAGACTGGCGCAAGTGATTCGCATTCTGGCTTGGCATTGGGGCATCTCGTGTGGAATTTGCACCCGGAAGGCTGGTTAATCGCGCTGGGGATTTCGCCCTTCAACGGGATAATTTTGCGCTGGGAAGATTTCTCCGGGTCAGGGATTGGGACTGATGACAGCAAAGAGACCGTGTAAGGGTGAAGGGGATTCGTGTAAAGCTCATCGCTTGGGGCTGTCTCAACAATACTGCCGAGATACATAACGGCGACTCTTGTGCTTATGTGTCTAACCATCGACAAATCATGAGCAATGAATAAGTATGTGAGTCCCAAAGATTTCTGCAAGTCCTCCAGCATGTTCACGATTTGAGCCTGAATAGACACGTCAAGCGCGGAGATTGGTTCATCGCATATAATCATCTCAGGTTCAGCCGCCAAAGCTCTAGCGATTCCGATTCGTTGCCTCTGCCCCCCGCTAAACTCATGAGGATAACGCCCGGCCTGCTCAGTATTGAGGCCGACAAGTTTCAGCAGGTGATTCACGCGGTCGGAATGCTCATCTTTTGGGATGCGGTGAATCGTCATAGGCTCGCGGATGATGTCTCCTGCGGTCATTCGGGGATTGAGTGAGGCATATGGGTCTTGGAATATCATCTGCAACCTTTTGCGGAATGGGAGCATTTCACGCTGTGTGATGTGGGTTATGTCATGGCCTCCGAAAATGATATGTCCTGAGTCGGGTTCGTATAGGCGTATGATTGTACGGCCTGTTGTGGTTTTTCCGCAGCCTGATTCGCCGACAAGTCCGAGCGTTTCTCCCTTTGATACTGTGAGGCTTATTCCGTCAACAGAATGCACCGTGCCTGATGAGGTATGAAAGTGTTTTGTGAGTTCTTCAACTTTTAGCATGTGTTCTCCTAGTCAATCGACAATTTCTATTATCAGTGGTTGGTATCCTTGCTCTAATGCCTTTTCATGCCATTTGTTAGCTTCGTCAACATCTCTTGAGACACCGTAGCCGTTTTCGTACATATCACCCAGATCATACTGTGCTACGGCATCTCCCTGTTCTGCTGATTTTTGATACCATTTGACAGCTTGATTGTAATCCTGCTTTACTCCTTCTCCTCTGTAATACATACATCCTAAGCTGTATTGAGCCTGAGCATATTCTTGTTCAGCCGCCTTGAGATACCATTTGATGGCCTCATTATTATTCTTGAAGTTATAGTAGTATAAATTTCCTAGCTTATATTGAGCTTCAGCATGTCCTTGTTCAGCTGCTTTAAGATACCACTTAGCGGCTTGTGAGGAATAATCTTTATCCATCGCCCAAAAAGGAAAGTCATACATATTTCCCAAATTAAATTGTGCCTGTACACCTCCGCGTTCTGCTGCTTGACGGTAGTGTTCAGTTGCTTTAGTCCACCATTTTTTAGCTTCGGCTTTGTCTTCAGTCACACAGTGGCCAAGATAGTACATAAACGCCAATTTGCTTTGTGTTGCGACATCGCCATGTTCAGCGGTTTTGCGATACCAATATAAAGCTCGCGAATAATCTCCGGCACTTTGATATTTGTCGCCTAACTCTTTTTGTGCTTCAACGCTGTAAAATGGCCTAACACCTATAAGAATGCATACTACAACAATCAACGGAACAGCATAGAAAGCAGCCTTGCGAAATTTTTCGCTCCAGTCATCAGAGCGGGGAACTTGAGAGGATTTCCCCATGGCCTCAAGTTGCCTTTGCGCCTCTTCCCTTTGTCGGGATTCTTCAGCTTTGCGGGCTTCGGCTTGCCTCAATGCCTCCTCCTTAAGCTGAATTTCTGCCCTTATGCGCTCTTCTTCCCTGCGTTTTTCCTCAAGCTGACGTGCTATTTCTGCTTTTCGTCGTGCTTCCTCAGCTCGTTTTTCTTCAGCCTGCCTCAATGCTTCCTGCCTGCGTTGAATCTCAGCTTTAACGCGTTCTTCTTCCCTGCGATGTTCCTCAAGTTGACGCTGTATTTCTGATTTCCGCCGGATTTCCTCTGCTGTTTGTGACTCTGTATGCTTCAATGCCTCATCATGACGATTCAGAGTCTCTCTCAGGTATGCAAGCTGCTGTTCTTCCTGCTGGAGAATTTCAAGTTGCCTGCGCATTTCCGATTCTGTATCATCTCCATTCCCGCTCTTATTGCCGCCAAAAAATTTTCTCAGACCGGGAAAAATCCACAACGCAACCGCAAGCAGAATCCCTCCGACAATCTCACCGCCAAACTTCTTCACGCCTTCCTCGATAATTTCGATTACTGCTTCCATGTCAGTCTTTCACGCCAAGCCAGCACGAATATTTATGCGTCTCACTTAGCGTCAATGCTTCCGGCTTTCTGTGAAGGCATATCCTCATGGCCTCATTACACCTCTTCACGAACGGACAACCTTCCGGGGGATTCAGCAAATCCGGCGGCTGACCCTCAATCGGTATCAGTCTTTCACGAGGCGAGTCAGGCTTCGGCACTGAACGCAATAGCCCACGTGTATATGGGTGCATAGGACTCCCGAAAATCTCACGCGCTGTACCCTCCTCCATAACACGCCCGCCATACATCACGATTACCCTATCAGCCTCGCCAGCAATCACGCCTAAATCGTGTGTGATGAGTATCATCGACATTCCAGAATCACGCCGAATCTCACGGAGTAATCCCAAAATTTGAGCCTGCACAGTAACATCAAGCGCGGTTGTAGGCTCGTCAGCAATCAGCAATTCCGGCCCGCATAATATCGACATCGCAATCATTAGCCTTTGCCGCTGCCCTCCGCTGAACTCGTGCGGGTAATGCCTCATCCTTTCAGCAGCAGGTACAATCCCGACTCGCGTCATCATTTCCGCAACACGCTCATGAATATTCCCCTGCCAATTATGCCGCCTCAATGACTCCTCAAGCTGATAGCCTACCGACAATACCGGGTTAAGGCTCGTCATAGGGTCTTGGAACACCATAGCGATTTTGTCCCCTCGCAGTGATTTCACGGATTCGGGCGTGAGGTTTTCACCCATGAAATCAAGACGGCCATATTCAGCGCGCCCCGCCTCACCTAATAGCCCCATGATTGACAGCATAGTAGCTGATTTCCCGCTACCTGACTCGCCAGCAATGCCGAGAACCTCACCACGCTTCACCGTGAATGACACGCCGTCAACAGCTTTCACTTCCCCTGCTGATGTCGTGAATGTCGTACGAAGATTCTCCACGCGTAATATTTCATCATTCATGCTTCTCACCTCCGCAATTTTGGATCAAGCGCATCACGCAATCCATCGCCCAAAAAGTTGAACGCAAGTATAGTTATCGAGATTGCCCCCGCCGGGAAAAACAATTGCCACGGATATATAGCCATCGCAGGAACAGCATCACTACTCAATACGCCCCAGCTCGCCATAGGTGCGCTTACTCCCAATCCAACGAACGACAAAAACGCCTCCGTGAATATCGCCCCAGGTACGGAGAATGTGAGTGTAACCAGTACTGCCCCCATAGCATTGGGGATTATGTGCCGGAATAATATTCGTGATGATGAAGCACCCGTTACCCTCGCTGCCGTAACAAACTCTTCATTCTTCAGGCGCATTACTTCAGCACGTACCATTCTCGCCATTGGAGCCCAGTATGATATTCCAAGCGTAATGAATATGCTTTTGAGGCCGGGACCTACTACAACCATTAGCAGTATCACATATATCATCGCAGGGACGCTGTATATCACATCAACAACCCTCATCATAACGTCATCGATTTTCCCGCCCCTATAGCCGGATATGCCGCCGTATATCACTCCTATGAACAAGCTGATGAAGCTCGCCAAGAATCCAACGGACAATGAGATACGCGCACCATATGCGACTCTCACGAACAAATCGCGCCCGAACATATCGCAACCGAACCAATGAACCAACCCGGGAGGCTCGTTGCTGAAGTTGAAATCCATCTCATCATATGCATACCGTGAAAGCATAGGCGCAAACACAGCGTACAGAATCACGACAGCAATAACGCACAGCCCTAACACAGCTAACTTATCCTCTTTGAGCCGTAACCAAGCGTCAGACCAGTATGTTCTTGACGGCCTCAACGTTTCAGCCCCGGCTTTTTCCTCCGCGCTTAACGGCATAAATTCTTCAGCGTCATACATTCCTCATCACCTCAGCTTTATTCTTGGGTCAGCAAATGACAGACATATATCCGCAATCGTGTTGAAGCCCACAAGAAGCGCACTGTAAAATATCGTTACGCCCATTATCGTGGTGTAATCGCGGTTGTTTATGCTCGTTACGAAATACGTCCCCAATCCAGGAACGCCGTACACCTGTTCAATCACAAAACTTCCCGTAACGATTCCTGCCGTCAATGGCCCCAAATACGTTATGACCGGGATAACAGCATTCTTCAACGCGTGAATGTATATCACTCGATTACGACCAAGCCCCTTAGCGTATGCCGTCCGTATGTAATCCTGCCCAAGTACCTCAAGCATTCCCGAACGTACAAGCCTCGAAATGAACGCCGCCGGATAAAGCGCGAGTGTTATTGCTGGAAGTATGGCCGTGCTTATTCCGTCCCAGAAGCCCACAGTTACCCAGCCCAATTGCCACGCGAAAACATA